>JAHCLN010000013.1 GCA_026125215.1 Opitutaceae bacterium | reverse complement strand
TCGTGGAATTCGTTTTCGATCTCGGCGATTTTTTTGTCGTGCTGTTCGGTGAGGATGCGGTTGAGGAGCGTGGTCTTGCCGGCGCCGAGGAAGCCGGTGAGGACGGTGACGGGAATGGACGAGGACATGTCTGCCGTAAGCGTGCAATCGGTCCGGTGAAATGCAAACCGCCATTCCTCCCGCCCGCAAGCGACCCGGGGCTTGCCCATACAAAGTAACCTATTAGGTTACTTTGTATGGAATACATTCACCCACATCTCAGGTTATGGATGGATCTGGCGGAGGTGTTGACGGAAGCTGCGGAGGAGGGATTGAAGCACGCGGAAAAGCTGGTGAAGCCGAGGCGGCGCGGCGCTTACCGGACCTTGCGGCCGGGGGCAGGCACGCCGATGTGGAACGCCTGTGCCCAGCTGCTGCGTGCCGAGCTGAAACCTTACGGAGCCAAGGTAAGGCTTGCGCGTTATCTGGGTCTTCCCAAGCAACGCGTGACGGACTTTTTGAGGAATGGCAGCCGCATGCCCGACGCCGAGACCCTGCTGCGTATTTTGCATTGGCTCGCCGCCAAACGCAGCGGACGCGACCTCTCGCTCTGAAAGACAAAGTAACCTAATAGGTTACTTTGCGTTTTGGGCCTGAGCTCAGGGGCGAGAGGCTCAGTCGGCCGTGTGGCGGACGGCGCGGCGTTCGCGCCACGCGAGGTGGAGGGCGCGCAGCAGGCCGTAGCGCGGGCTGGCCAGGGCCGCGAAGATGAAGCCGAGGCCGAGGCTGAGGACGATGGCGGGACCGCTGGCCAGCCCGGAGTGATAGCTCCACAGCAGGCCGGCCGTGGATCCGGTGGCGCCGAGGGCGGCGGCCAGCGCGAGCATGGTGCGGAAACGGTCGCACCACAGGTAGGCGGTGGCGGCGGGCAGGAGGAAAAGCCCGAGCGCGAGGATCACGCCCATCGTCTGCAGTGCGGCGACGAGGTTGAGCACGGCGAGCACCAGAAAGCCGGCATGGAACCAGCCGCCGCGAAAGCCCGCCGTGCGCGCAAAGACGGGATCGAAGATCTCCAGCACGATGCCGCGCCGCAGCAGCGCGAAAAGGAGCACGGTGAGTCCGGCCGCCGCCGCCGCGAGCGCGAGGTCGGCCGGTCCGACGCCGAGGATGTGACCGAAAAGAAAATGCAGCAGGTCGAGCCGGGTGCCGGCCTGGCTGACCAGCGCGATGCCGCCGGCGTAGGCGATGAGGAAAAAGGCGCCGAAGGAGGCGTCCTCCTTCAGCCGGCTGAGCCGGCTGAGCAGGGCGCTGGCGAGGGCGGTGAGCAGCCCGGCGGTGAGGGCGCCGGCCAGCAGGGCCAGCGGGCCGCGGCCGACGAGCAGCCAGGCAAGGGCGATGCCGGGCAGCAGCGAGTGGGCGAGCGCGTCGCCCATCAGGGCCATGCGCCGGAGGATGAGCACGCTGCCGAGCAGCCCGCCGCTGATGCTCAGCAGCACGGCGGAGGCCAGGCCGCGCTGCATGAAGCCGTGGCTCAGCGGCTCGATGATGAGGTCGTGCAGGCTCATGGCCGGGCGCCCAGCACCGGCACGCGGTGGCGGTAGGCGAGGTCGAGGTTCGCGTCGCTCAACGCCTCCGCCGTCGGGCCGGCGGCGATCAGGCGGGTGTCGAGCAGCAGGGCATGCGGGAAATGCGCCCGCACGAGCGCGAGGTCGTGGATGGCGGCGATCACCGTGCGGCCCTGCGCCTGCCAGCCCTGCAGGAGGTGAATCAGCTCGGCGGTGGCGCTGAGGTCGAGCCCGTTGAAAGGTTCGTCGAGGAGAAAGATGTCGGCGCCCTGCGCCACGGCGCGGGCGAGAAACATGCGCTGTTGCTGGCCGCCGGAGAGCCGGCGGATCTGTTCGTCCGCGAGCGGGGCGAGTTCCAGTTCCGCCAGCGCCTTGGTGACCAGCGCATGGTCGGAATCGCGAAAGCGGCGGAAAAGCCCGAGGGCGGGCCAGCGGCCCTGCGCGACGACCTCGCCCACGGACACGGGAAAATCCCACTCCACCTCGGCACGCTGCGGCACGTAGGCCAGCCGCGGGTGCAGGTGGCGCGGGTGGTGGTCGCCGAGGCGGATTTCGCCGGCGGTGAGCGGCAGCCAGCCGAGCAGGCTGCGCAGGAGCGTGCTTTTGCCCGCCCCGTTGGGGCCGACGAGGGCGACGAGCCCGCCGCAGGGAATCTGGGCGGTGATCCGGTCCAGCGCACAGCGGCGGCCGTAATGGACGGTGACGTCCCGCAGCCGGAAGATGTCGTGCTGATGGTGCCCGGAGTGCATTTAGCCCGGATGTTTCACTCTTGGCCGTATGAAATATCCGCCCGGTCGGGCCGACTTGGTCGGGGCTGACCGCGAGGAAGCCGCTTTGGCCTCAGGCAAAACGGATGTTTCTCTGTGCAAGCATTTCATGACGGGGGAATTTCCGGGTCAGCGCAGCCCGGCGACGATGGCGGAGACGTTGTGCCGCATCATGCCTTCATAGGTGGCGGCGTCGCCGGTGCCAAGCCCGTCGGCGTAGAGCGGCGGACCGAGGCGGGCGCCGGTGTCGCGCACGATGGCCTCGATCATCCGCGGGTTGACGGATTTTTCGGCGAACACGGTGCGAATGCCGCGGCGCTGGATGAGCCGCACGATGCGGGCGACCTGCCGGGCGTCGGCCTCGGCGGCGGTGCTGGCGCCCAGCAGCGGGTGCACGGCGAAGCCGTGTTCGTGAGCAAAATAGCCGAAGGCGTCGTGGGCGGTGACGAGTTGGCGGCGTTCGCCGGGCAACGCCGCGAGCTCGGCGGTGATCCAGGCGCGCAGCGCTTCCAGCCGCGCCCGGTAGGCGGCGGCGTTGCGGTCAAAATCCGCCGCGGCGGCGGGTTTCCGCGCGGCAAACTCCCGGGCCACGGAATCCACCGCGGCGAGCATCTGGGGGAGGCCGTGCCACCAGTGCGGGTCGAGATCGTGGTGATGATCGGGTCCGTGGTGGGCATGATCGCAGGCGCCCTCGATCAGTCCCGGGAGACCGTCGCCGACGCGGACCAGCCGGCCGGCATCGAGCTCGCGTTCGAGCCGGTCGAGATAGGTTTCGAGGCCCACGCCGGCGGCGAGCACCACGCCGGCGGCCTTGAGTCCGCGGATGTCGGCGGGGGCCGGCTCGAACGCATGCGGGTCCATCCCGGGCTGGAGCAGCGCGGTGACGCTGACGTGTTCGCCGCCGACTTCGCGGGCGATTTCGGTCAGCACGGTATGGAGCGTCACCACGCGCAGGGGCTCGGCGGCGAGCGGGAGGGCGGCGAGCAGGGCGAGGAGAGGGCGGAGCAATCGGTTCATGGCCCGTCTAGCCTAGCAAAGTCGTCAAGGGGTGGCAAAGCCCCGGCTCAATGGGCGTGGTTATGGCTGGCGGTGGGTTCCGGCACGCCGGCCGCCACGGAGAAGACCACGTTGCTGAACACCGCGCCGCGGAAATTCAACTGGCGAAACTCGCCGGCCAGGGCCGGCAGACCCCGCAGCCAATCGGCGGTCGCCTCGAACTGGGAGGTGTCGCCCACGGTCTCGCCCGTGGCGGAGTTGGCGACGGGCAGAAGGGCGAGGGTGCGGGCCGCACCCGCCGTGCGGGTCACGATTTCCAGTTGCGGCGCCGCGGAGCGCACGAAGTGCTCGGCGTGGGCGTCCAGCAACCAGGCAGTGAGCTTGCCGGACGTCGCATCGAAGATCAGCTCCACATTGAACTGGTGTTCGCCGATCTCAACGAGGGTCCCGCCATGCGGGGCGGTGTGGGCATGGCCGTGATGGTCATGTCCGTGGTCGTGATCATGCCGGGAGCAGCCGGCGAATCCGAAGGCGAAAGCGAGGAGCAGGCAGATGCGAATCATGCTCCTAGGAGCAGGCGGACGGACGGTTACGTCAAGTTTTGTGCGCCAGTCCGGCCACGTAATTGTTCCGGAACAGGACGGTTTCGGAGTGTTTCAGTTTCAGGCCGGAGCCTTGGAGGATGGCGGCCAAGTCGCGGTTAAGCGAGGTGGCGAACCGGCGCAGCAGCGAGTCGGCCCAGCGGCGCAACGGAGATGGCGTTGCTCCAGGAGGCAGGAATTTGTCGAAAATCACGGCCCGGCCTCCGGGGCGCAGCACGCGGGCGGCCTCGGCGGCGCAACGCTGCGGATCGTCCACGACCGCGAGGATCAGGTGCAGCACGACGGCATCAAAGGTGCCGTCCGGAAAATCGAGCCGCCGTGCATCCATTACATGCGCATCCACCGTTAGACCCAACCGCCGGGTCCGGCGGCGCAACCGGGCCAGCATCCCGGTCGAGCCGTCAATGGCGCTGATTTGAATCCCAGCGGGAAGATGGGGCAGATCCAAGCCCGTGCCTGCGCCGATGATCAGAACACGCTCACCGGATTTTGCTGCGAGCAGACCGAGGGAACGCTTCCGGCCCGCCCGCAACGGCCGGTCCACCAAGTCGTAAAACGGCGCGTAGAAATCATAGAAATGAGTGAGGGCAGGCACGGATGGTTTGTTGGGATGAGGAGGGTTCCTCAATGGGTGTGGCCGTGGTCGGAACAGAGGCAGGCGTATTCGGCGTGCTGGCACTCGGGGCAGAGCGCCAGGTTGAGGTTGAAACGTTCGACCACGGTCTTCACTTCCGAAGGCGGCGAAGCAATCTTAGTGAGTTGGCTACGACCAAAAGGGTGGCACCGGTGTCAGCGATGATGGCGAGCCAGAGGCTCGTGTGACCGGCCAAGGCGAGGCCAAGGAAGAGAGCCTTCAAGCCGAGCGAGAACGTGATGTTAAAACGAATGATACCCAGCGTGCGTTGTCCGAGGCGGATCGCCTCGGCGATCTGGCCGAGGTCGTCTTGCATGAGGGCCACGTCGGCCGTCTCGATGGCGGCGTCCGTGCCCGCCGCTCCCATGGCGATGCCGAGGCTGGCGGTGGCCATCGCGGGGGCGTCATTCACGCCGTCGCCCACCATCGCGATAAACCGGTGTTGCTCGCGCAGTTGCGTGACGGCCGCGACTTTATCGTCGGGGAGCAGGTCGCCGCGCGCCTCGTCGATGCCGACCGCACGCGCGATGTGATCGACGGTGCGCTGATTGTCGCCGCTCAACATGATAACCTTGGAAACGCCCACCGCGTGGAGCGCGGCGATGGCGGCTTTGGCCTTGGGGCGCACCGCGTCGCCCACGGCCATGACGCCCAAAACGCCGCCATTGTCGCCCGCGTGCGGGCGATGCCCCACGATGACGACGGATTGGCCGCTTTGCTCAATTTCGGCCAGGCGGTTTTCCAACTCGGTCGTGCAGACGCCCAGCTCGTGCGCGAAGCGGTGATTGCCGACGAAGCATGGCCGCCCGTCGATGGTGGCGTCGGCGCCCCGACCGAGCTGCGACTGGTAGTTGTCGGCTTTGGCCGGGCTGATCTTTTTTTCCTCGGCATAGGCGACGACCGCCTGGGCCAGCGGATGGGAAGAGTTTTCGTCGATGGCGGCGGCGATGCGGATCACCTCGTCGGCGGTGGCGGGTGCGAACGCGGTGACATCGGTGACGCGAGGTTTTCCCTCGGTGATGGTGCCGGTTTTGTCCACGGCGAGCGCGCGCAGTTTCGCGAGCGTTTCGAGGTGGGCACCGCCCTTGACGAGCACGCCACGCCGGGTGAGCGCGGTGAGTCCGGCGACGATGCTCACGGGGGTCGAGATGACCAGCGCGCAGGGACAGGCGATGATGAGCAGGACGCAAGCGCGGTAGAGCCATACGCTCCATTCGCCACCGAGAAAAAGAGGCGGCACCAAAAAGATGAGCAGGGCCGAAAGGGTGACGAGGGGCGTATAATAGCGGGCAAACGTATCGACGAAACGTTGCGTGGGTGCCTTCTGCACCTGGGCCTGCTCGACCAGGCGGATGATCTTGGCGAGGGTGGTGTCGCCGGCGGCCTTGGTGACCTCGATTTCGAGGGAGCCCTGGCCGTTGATGGTGCCGGCAAAAACGGTCGCGCCGGAGGCTTTTTCCACCGGCAGGGATTCACCGGTGATGGGGGCTTGGTTTACGGCGGATTCGCCGCGCGTGACGACGCCATCGAGCGGGATGCGCTGGCCGGATTGCACAGAGACAATCGCGCCGAGGGCGACCTCGCCGACAGGGCGTTCGGAAAAGCGGCCGTCTTCCTCGCGGACTCGCGCGGTGTCGGGCGCAAGTTCTAGGAGGGCGCGCGTGGCCCGGTCGGCGCGCCGGTCGGCCCAGTCCTCCAGCCATTCGGCGATGCCGAAGAGAAACACAACCGTGGCAGCCTCGGCCCACTCGCCGATGAGGGAGGCACCGATGACAGCGATGACCATCAAGAGCGCGATGTTGGGCTGGAGTTGCCGCAAGGCGCGCCATGCGCCGGGAAGCAGAAACCAGCCTCCCGCCACGATGGCGGCGGAGAACAACGCGGTTTGGAACGCGGGCGGGCCGAAGGCCGCCCAGCGGATGACAAAGCCCAGCCCGACCAATACGCCGGAGAGCGCGAGGCTGCGACTTTCCCAACCGCGACCGTCGCCATGATCGCAACCGCACGAACCGTGATCGTGCGTCGCGGCGGCCTCTTGATCGCAGGTGTGTTCGTGCGGGGCGCTCATGGTTTCGGTAGTCTAAAGCAGACTATCCGTTTAGTGCGAATCGCAGACGCAGGCGTATTCCGCCTTGTCACAGCCTCCGCAATTGGCGAGGTCCAGATCGACGCGGAAGTTCTTCGGCTTTGCATCGGCGTTGGCGCGGGCCTGCACCACGATCCGATACGGCTCTCCCGCCGGGAGGGCGGTCTTGGAGACGAACCCGGTGGCGGTTTTTTCCATTTCGAGCTTGGTTCTGCCGCCGGCCGGTTCGGCGATGACGGCGACCGTCTGCGCACCGGGGTCGGTGGGCTTGAGGGCGGCATCGTAGAACGTGATTTCAACCTTACGATCCGGGGTGACGAAAAACTCGGCCTTGAGCGGTTCGGCAGCGAGGAGTCGTCCGCCTTTGGGTCCGGCGACGATGGTTTCGGCATGGAGGGAGACGGCGGCGCAAAGCGCGGCCACGGCTAGGATGATTTTCTTGATTTTCATAGGTTGGATTTTGGTGGGTTTAACTAACGGGAAGGATTCTCGCGCCTGCGCTCCATCCAGTCGTAAAGGACGGGGAGGAGAATGAGCGTGAGAAAAGTCGAAGTAATCACCCCGCCGATAACGACGGTAGCGAGTGGGCGCTGCACCTCGGCACCGGCGCCGTTGGAAAGGGCCATGGGCACGAAGCCGAGAGACGCTACGAGGGCGGTCATCAGTTTCGGGCGCAGTCGTGTGAGCGTGCCTTCGATGACGGCTTGGCGCACGTCGCTGCCGCCGGCTCGGAGCTGGTTGATAAAGCTGATCAGCATGATGCCGTTGAGGACAGCGATGCCGGACAACGCGATGAAGCCGACCGCAGCGGAAATGGTGAAAGGCATGCCGCGCAACCACAGTGCGACGACACCGCCGGTGGCGGCCAACGGCACGCAGAGGAAGATTAGGGTCGCCTGCCGGGCGCTGCCGAAGCTCGCGTAGATGAGTCCGAAAATGAGAGCGAGCGCCGCCGGAACGACGATCATGAGGCGGGCACGCGCGGCCTGAAGGTTTTCGAACTGACCGCCGAACTCGAAGTAGTAGCCGGGCGGAAACTTCACTCGCTCGTTGAGCGCGGCCTGCGCTTCGAGCACGAAGCTTTCAGTATCGCGTCCGCGCACGTTGATGAGGATGGCGACACGGCGCTGCGTATCCTCGCGGTTGATCGTGCCGACCCGGTCGGCGACGGCGATGTCGGCGACTCGTTCAAGCGGCACGTGCGCGCCTTCGCCGCCGATGACCGGGAGCTGTCGCAAACCTGCGAGGTTAAGGCGCTCCGATTCCGGCAGGCGCACCACGATATCGTAGCGTTTGCTGCCGTCGATCAACGCGCCGGCCTCTTCTCCGCCTAGCGCGATACTCACCACTTCGTTGATCTGCTCGGCGTGGAGGTTGAGCCGTTGCAAGGCTTCACGTTTGGGGGTGATTTCGAGCATGGGCACACGGCCCAAGGCATCAAACTCCACGTCGCCGCCACCCTCGACACCTCGCAGCACGTCGCGTGCCTCGGCGGCGAGACGTTCCAGCTCGGCGTAGTCGTCGCCGTAGATTTTTAACGAAAGGTCGGCGCGTGCGCCGGCCATGATTTCGTTGAAACGCATCTGGATTGGCTGTGTGAAGAGGTAGGTCTGACCTGGAGCGACCGCGATCAATTCACGGCGCATCAGCTCGGTCAGCTCCGCTTTTGTGATGCGCCGGCCATTCACGCTGCGCCAGTGCTCCCGGGGGTTAAAAAACACATACGTGTCGGACACATTCGGACCCATCGGATCGGTGGCGATCTCGGCGGTGCCGATACGGGAAAAGATGTGGCTGATTTCCGGAAACCGGTTGAGGAGGAGCCTTTCGGACGCTCGCTGTAGCTCGACCGAATCGCCGAGGGCGACGCTGTTGCCGCGGATCATCTGGATGGACATCGAGCCTTCGTCGAGTTGCGGGATGAACTCGGCGCCGAGCTTGGTGAAGATCCAGCCTGAGACGGCAAAGAGCGCGAGGGCGGCGGCGACGACTACCCACCGCATACGCAGCGCCCACGCAAGCAAGGGAGTGTAGAGCGCCTTGGTGCCGCGCACGATCCAGTTGTCTTTTTCGCTGATGTTGCCCCGGAGGAACCAAGAGCAGAGGGCGGGCATGAGCGTCAATGCGAGCACGAGCGCACCGACGAGAGCGAACATGACCGCGACCGCCATTGGCCGGAACATTTTCCCCTCGATGCCAGTGAGCGCGAGAATCGGCACGTAAACGAGCGTGATGATGAGCACGCCGAAGAACATGGGCCGGGCCACTTCTCGCGCGGACAGGCGCACCTCGGTCAACCGCTCGGCGGGCGTGAGCTTCCGCCCCAGCACGTGTTGTTTTTCCGCGATGTGGCGGAGGATGTTTTCCACCATCACAATCGCTCCGTCTACGATGAGACCAAAGTCGATCGCTCCTAGGCTCATCAGATTAGCGGTGATTTTCGTCTCAACCATTCCCGTCAGCATGAAGAGAAACGAAAGTGGGATCGCCAGCGACACGATGAGTGCGGCACGCCAGTTGCCAAGAAAGGCAAAGAGGACGACGGCCACCAGCACCGCGCCCTCGAACAGGTTTTTCTCCACGGTGCGGATGGTGGCATTGACCAGATCGGAGCGGTCATAGACGACCCGAATCTCGATGCCTTGGGGGAGCTTTTCCTGGATGTGCTTGAGCTTCGCGACGACCGCTTGCGCGACCAGTCGGGCGTTTTCGCCCGCCAGCATGATCGCGGCTCCGGTGACGGTCTCCTCGCCGTCTTCGGTCGAAGCGCCGGTGCGCACCGCCGAGCCGATGGTGACTTCCGCCAGATCGCGGATGAGGAGCGGCCGGGATGCGCCGGCAAACTTGACGGGTAAACCGCCCAAGTCTTCCGCTGATTTCACGCGCGTATCGGCGCGCACCACGACGGCTTCGCCGCCCATTTCGAGGATGCCGCCGCCGGCGTTGTCCGTGCTGTTGCGGACGACCTCAACGAGTTGCTCGAAGCTCACGCCGGCCTGCGCCAGCTTGGCCGGATCGGGCGCGATGACGATTTGCTTCTCGTAACCGCCGATGGCGTTCACCTCGGCCAGTCCCGGTGTAGAGCGCAGGAGCGGCTTGAGCGTGTAGTCGTGAAGCAGGCGAAGCTGGCGGAGTTGCTCCGCACGGTCGGCGGGCGCGCCAGGTGCGCCGGGCTTGTAGCGCAGCGTGTAATAAACGATTTCACCGAGGCCGGTGCTGATCGGCGCAAGCGCGGGCGTGACGTCAGGCGGTAGTCGATCACGGGCGCGGTTCAGCCGCTCGGTGACGAGTTGGCGGAGACGGTAAATATCCACGCCGTCCTTAAACGTCATCGTGATCTGCGAGAGGCCGAACTTCGACAGGGACCGGAGTTCGGTCATATCGGGGAGGCCGGCCATTTCCATTTCCACCGGGACCGTCACCAAGGTCTCGATCTCCTCGGGGGCGAGCGCGGCCACTTCGGTGTTGATCTGGATTTGTGGATTGGTGATGTCCGGCACGGCATCGACGCCTAGGCGCGTGGCCGACCACAGGCCAAGTGCTACGAGACTGAGCGCGCAACAAACGATCAGCCCGCGTTTGCGGAGGGAGAAATCAATGAGCCATTCAAGCATCAGTGTCCGTCGGCACAGCCCACGCCTCCATTGAGTGCCTGGATCTCGGCGAGGGAGAGGCCGCGCACGCCTTTGACGACGATGGTGTCGCCTTCATAAAGGCCGTCCTTGATTTCGATGTGGGTGGAGTCCGCGCCGCCGACTGTCACGGGGGTGCGAAGGAACCACTCGCCGTTGGCGACATAGACGAAATCGCCTTTGACGGTGCGAAGGAGCGCCTCGGCGGGAATCGCCGGTGCCTCGGCCGCGCCCGCGAAAGCGTGCGAACCGACTTCGCCGGTTTGCAGGCCGACGAATTTGCGGCCGGTCTCGGTGAGCTGCACGCCGTGGCCGGCCTTGTAGGTCGAGGCGGGCGTCGGCTCGACGTGCGGTGCGGAGGCGGCTTGAGAGTCGCCGCAGCCGCTGAGAACAAACGAGAGGGAGGAGATGACGAGGAGGGTGAGGAAGGTTTTCATGGTTGGGAAATTTGCACAGGGTTGATGTCGAGGCCGGTGAGCTGCTGGAGCTTCAGGCCGGCGGCGAGGGCTTCGCTCTGGGTGTCGAGCAGGGCCTCAAGGGCATCGAGATAGCTGTTCTGCAACTCGACGTAGGTGGCGATGGGCACCGCACCGAGGCGGTAGTGGCGGTCGGCGAGTTCGGCGGCTTCGCGGAATTTGTCCGCCGCATCGGGCGACCATCGGCGGGATTCGGCAAGTTTGGTTTTGAAGGCGAGCGCGGCGGTCAGGATTTCGCGATCCAGCTCACGCTGGGCCACGAAGACGGCGGTTTCGGCCTGGCGGCGACGGGCCTCGGCCACGTCCACCGCGCCACGTGTGCTGCCGGTGATGGGAATAGGCAGGCTAAAGCCGACCCCGACGGTGGTTTCCCGATCCCCGACTTTTTCTTGGGAAACAAACGGGCTGACACTGATGGCCGGGTAACGGTCGTTGCGCGCGAGACGCACCGCGTAGCCTTGCTGTTCCAGCTCCACACGACGCAGGCGAAATTCAAAATTGTTTTCGCGGGCGGCGGAGATCAGGGCGGCCGTCTCGGGAACGTCGTTAAACGTGAGTGTGGGAGCAGCGATTTTTAAAGCGGCGTCGGGCGCGGCTCCGCGCAACTGGTTCAACTCGATCAGGACCGCTTGCACGGCGAGTTCGGCCTCGGTGGCACGGCGCTGCAAAGCCAGCTCGGCCGCTTCGATAACGCGCGTTTCCAGTAGCGGCGTGATGCCCGCCGGATCACGAGCGAGGAAGGTTTCCTTAAGCGCGGTGAAGCGTTCGGCGACCTCGCGCACGGCCTGCGCCTTGGCGTTGCTGGCGTGCAAGCCGTAGGCGAGTGAACGGGCGCGGGCGGCGAGAGCGTTTTCGAACCGGGCTAGTCCCAGCTCGGCCAGTTCGACATCGCGGTTGGCGATGGCTTTACGCAAGGCGAGACGGCCCGGCCACTCGAAGGTTTGGGTAACGGATACCGACCATGCATGGCCTTCGTCAGCGACCCTGCCGGAGGAGTCTTTCACGCGCGTGCGGCCGAGGTCGAAAGAAAGCTCCGGGACGGACCGGGTGGCTGAGTAGCGCTGTCCAGCTTTGGCGATGGCGATCTCCTCTTGGTAGAAGTGACGTTCGGGATTCTTGGCGGTGATTTCACCCACCAAAGCGGGCAGCGAGACCGCCGAGGCAGGCTCGGTGGTTTGGGCCGAAAGCGCGGCGGCTCCGGCGAGAAAAAGCATGCCGACCGAGGGATGGATAAAATAATGAAGAGGAAACGTTGATTGCATAAAAAATGAGACGGACGCAATGAGACTGGAACGAAACGGTGTTTGAATCCAATGCAGGCACGGTCAGGTGCTCCGCTTCGAGACTAACGGGTGATCAGTCCGCGCAGGGACCGATCAAACCACAGGGGAGGGCGCGCGAGATAACGGGGCGGCCCGTGCCATAAACTGCCAACCGACTGTCAGCTCTGCCGGCGCCGTGACAAGTGGCACCTGGGCTGTATCGCGTGAAGTTTTCGCCACCAGCGCTGAACAAATCAGACAATCGCAGAAAGAGTAAGACGCCGGTTCTGCGATCTTCCTCGTGGTATCTGAGGGCTTGAATGCACCGTCGTCGATCATGCTGCAAGCGCCATCAGGATGCGTGGGCTCATGACCATGACCATCCTGACAGATGGTGGTTTCGGGTAGGAGTTCCGCTGCAGCCAAGTCGCAATGCTGGGTTGCCGGTAGCCAGAGGGCCAGCAGCAACAGACTGACAAAGGTGCGGAAGCGAGACGTCACGAGCTGAACAGAGCTGGAAGCGAAGCGGTGTCAAGCCGTGGGTGGGTATGGCGGTGATCGTTTGCCACGGGCGGGGTGTGCGATCACAAAGCGTTTGCGTGCGGTCCGGCCGCGGGTTGGGGTGGAGCGATGAGCGAAGCCAACGTCCCGATGAAGCTGCCCTTGGTGCGGGAGTATTTTCCGAAATTGGCGGATGACACGGTCGCGCAACTCGGGCGGCTGGCTGCCGGGGTGCGGGCGTGGAACGAACGCATCAACCTGATCTCGCGCAAGGATGCGGACAACATCGAGGAGCACCACGTGCTGCATGCGCTGACCATGACCAGGGTGCTGCGGCCGGCGGCGGGGGCGGCGTTCGCCGATCTCGGCACCGGCGGCGGGTTTCCCGGCCTCGTGCTGGCGATCGTTTACCCGGAGTGCCGTTTCACGCTGGTGGATTCCGTGGGCAAGAAGATCGGCGCGGTGACGGCGATGGCGGACGAGCTGGGCCTGAAGAATGTGCGCGGTCTCGCGGTGCGGGCAGAGACGATCCGCGAAAAATTCGACTATGTGACCGGCCGCGCCGTGACGGCGCTGCCGGCGTTTCTCGGCTGGGCGCGGCCGCTGTTGCGTCCCGGCCACGCGGGCCAGCCCGGCAATGGCGTCCTGTATTTCAAGGGCACGCTCTGGCGCGAGGAGCTGGCGGGCGGCGCGGTGCAACCGGCCGCCGTGTGGCCGCTCGATGCCTGGGTGCCCCGGCCGTTTTTCGCGGAAAAATTCCTGCTGCACTTCCGCGCGCCGATTGCCGGGTGAGGACGAGCCTAGAAAAGCAGTTCACAGAAGGTAACGAAGGAAACAGAGGATACGGGCGCGGTGAATCACCGCGAAGTGTAGCCAATGGACTCCACTCTCATTGTAATGGGGATGAACTCTTCGGTGAGAATTTCGCCAGCCGCCGAGAGGACGCACACCGCGTGCTGCCGGTCCCCGAGGTCGATTCCGACGGTGATGTTGTTCGAGCTCATAAAGGCGAGAGTATCGGCCTCACGGGCGAGCCCCTCTACGCTTTCTCATTCCTGCTGGTTCGGCGCTTCTTCCTTCAGCGTGAATAGCTCATAGATAAATTTGCATCGCTTGTCGTTACCGCGCTTGAAGAGCATCGCTGGTCGGCCATCCAAAGTGCCAAGAAGGAAGTCATAGGTCAGTGTCTTCTTCTCCCCTTCATACTCCTCGGTCTCTGTGTAGGTGAAAGTGATCCAACCATCCTTCGCCTGCCAATGTCCTGAGAACGAGAACTCCTCCCACTTGGCGGGAACTCCCTTTCGATGAGCTTCGAAGGCGGCGTGCGACTCAAACGTGCCGTCCTCGCGAACTCGGATGCTCTGACCACCATTCCACAGAAAGGCATCGACGTAGCATCCGGGATGGAAACGTGCATCAGCCTCAGCGCGAACCCACCCTATTCCATAAGTCGCCGAATACTGCTCGATGTCCGGCCGTTCTTCTCGGGCAAGTGCAACTAAACAGACTGCAGTGAGAAAAGTGATGAATAGCCACTTCATGACTTTGCCCAGACACTATAGCTGCGTGCCGACGCCGCTGGAGAAAAAAGTGTGCTTGTCCCCTGAACGCGGGTTACCCGGTGAGGGGCAGAGCCGCAAGGCTGTGGCCGGAGCGCGAACAACAACCAAAACAACCCAAAACGGAGACAAGCACATGAAGACGTTGAATAAATATGTCGGGCTGGATGTCCATAAAGATACCACGGTGATCGTGGTCGCCGAGGAGGGGTGGGCGGGCGAGGTGCGCGTCTATGGCCGCATCAGTGTGGGCCTGTGTGCTGTATGGGGCGACTTTGCTGAAATGGGAGCGGTCAGGAATGCGCCAAACCCAGGCAGATCTCGCCGTTTGGGTCGGGCTGAAGTTTGAATCCGGCAGGTGGGGCGGCGCGTCCCTGTGCTGGCCATCCGACGCGCAGAGGGACCTGCGCGTCCACCCTCGGTCATCACTATCCCAAATGAGTCACTGCCTTCCGTGTGGAGGGGAGGGTCACAGCCGCAGCCAGCGGAGGCGGAGGGCGTTGGTGACGACGCTGAGGGAGCTGAGGCTCATCGCCACGCCGGCGAACATGGGGTTGAGCAGCCAGCCGAAGAAGGGGAACAGCACGCCGGCGGCGAGCGGGATGCCCGCGGTGTTGTAGGCGAAGGCCCAGAAGAGGTTCTGCTTGATGTTGCGCAGCGTGGCGCGGCTGAGGTGGACGGCGCGCACGAGCGCGGCGAGATCGCCTTTCACCAAGACGAGGCCGGCGCTGTGCATGGCGACATCGGTGCCGGTGCCCATGGCGATGCCGATGTCGGCGGCGGCGAGCGCCGGGGCGTCGTTGAGGCCGTCGCCGGCGAAGACCACGCGTTCGCCGTTGGTCTGATGGGTGCGGACGAGCTCCTGCTTTTGCGCGGGTGAGACGCCGGCGTGGTAACCGTCGAGGCCGAGTTCCGCGGCCACGGCGCGGGCGGTGGCCTCGCGGTCGCCGGTGATCATCACGACGCGCAGACCGAGTTTTTGGAGTTCGCGGATGGCGGCGGGCGTGGTGGGTTTGATCGTGTCGGCCAGCGCGAGGGTGCCGGCCGGCCGACCGGCCACGGTGACGCCGATCAGCGTGGCGGTGGCATGCAGCCCATCATCGGCCGGGGCGCGGCCGACGGTCACCACGCGGCCGGCGACCGTGGCGCGGACGCCGGTGCCGGGCTCGGCGGAGAAATCCGTGGCGGCAGGCAGCGGCAGGCCGCGGGCTTGCGCGGCGGTCACGATGGCCCGGGCGAGCGGATGTTCGCTGGAGGACTCCGCCGCCGCGGCCAGCGCGAGCAGCTCGTTTTCACCGAAGCCCGGGGCCGGCCGCAGGGCGACGACCTCGGGCCGGCCGGCGGTGAGCGTGCCGGTCTTGTCGATCAGGACGGTGTTGGCGCCGGCGAGACGTTCGAGGGCGGCGGCATCCTTCACCAGCACGCCGGCCTGGGCGCCGCGGCCGATGCCGGTGACGAGCGAGACGGGGGTGGCGAGGCCGAGGGCGCAGGGGCAGGCGATGATGAGGACGGCGACGGCGTTGAGCAGGCCGAAGAGCCAGCCGCGTTCGGGCACGAACAGGCCCCAGGCGAAAAAAGTGATGACTGCGATCACGAGCACGGTCGGCACGAAAACGGCCGACACGCGGTCGGCCAGCCGGGCGATGGGCGCTTCGCTTTCGACGGCTGCTTCGACGAGGCGGATGATCTGCGCGAGCAGGGTGTCGGCACCGACGCGCTCGGCGCGGTAGGTGAAGGAGCCGGTGGGGTTGAGCGTGCCGGCGCTGAGTTTGTCGCCGGCATTTTTGACGACGGGCAGTGGCTCGCCGGTGAGCATGGATTCGTCCACCTCGGCACGGCCGCCCAGCAGCACGCCGTCCACCGGCAGGTGTTCGCCGGGCCGCACGCGGAGAGTGTCGCTGGGCCGGACCTGATCCACCGGCACATCTTCCTCGGTGCCGTCGGGCCGGAGCCGGTGGGCGATCTTGGGTGCGAGCTGCATGAGGGCGCGGATGGCGGCATCCGTGCGGGCATGGGCGCGCTGTTCCAGAATCTGGCCGAGGAGGACGATCGTGGTGATGAAGGCCGCCGCCTCGAAGTAGATCGGCCCGCCGTGATGGGAGAAATAGCGGGCGGGCAGGTGCGCCCAGAAGAGTGTGGTGCCGAGGCTGAAGAAATACGCCGCGCCCGTGCCGGTGACGGTGAGCGTGAACATGTTGGGGTCGCGCGTGACGAGGGATTTCCACCAACGGCGGATGAAGGGCGCGCCGCTCCAGAAAAACACGGGCGTGGTCAGTGCGAACTGCAGCCAGGCGGAGCTGCGCATCGTGAGGTGCGCAAAGAAATCGTCCCACACCATCGGCCCCATGGAGAGGGCCAGCACCGGCAGCGTGAAGACCAGGGCGACGTAGAAGCGCGGCCGCAGGAAACGCTCGTCCGGCAGCCCCATGTAAACGGGCTGGTCGGGGGCGGGCGGGGCTGAATCCACCGGAGCGAGGTGATGGTGGCCATGTCCGGTTGGGCTGGCAGGAGTATGGCAGGTGGGCTCGGGTTTCATGGCAGGATCTTTGGTTCAGGTGTGTGGTGGCGGTGTAGCCGGCGGCTGAAATCCCAGAGCGTGAGAGCCAGCAGGGCGTTCAGGTCGTGGCAGCGGCAGCGTGGGGTGAGATTGCAACGGCACCGGGGGGAGCCGCAGCGGGCGGTGGAGATGGTTTTCTTGGGCATGGAGCGGTGGGTTCACCCATGCAGACGGATGAAGCCACGCAATCTTACGCCGGATTCCCGACCGGAAGGCAGTCGCAGTCCAGGCAGGCGTCCTTGGCACATGCGCCGCAGAAGCGTTCCAAGCGAATCCGCAATTCCTTGCGGGCGCGGTGCAGGGTGACACTGGCGTTGTTCGGCGTCAGGCGCAGCGCCTTCGCTGCGTGCTGCACGGACTCACCGTTCAGGTCCACACGGCGCAGCAGCTCGGCGTGTTGCGGCTTGAGGGTCTTCACCACGCCGCCGAGGCAGCCGCAGAGCTGGGACTCCCAGCCTTTGGGGGCCGCGGCGATATCTTCGCCAAGTCCCTTGATCATCGCGCCCAGCTCGTCGTGGCGACGGCGGGCGGAGGCGCGGGACCGGTAATGGTCCACGACGGCGTTGCGCAGCACCCGGTAAAACCAGGCGGTGAGTCTGGCGTCATCTTGCAGTTCGCCGGCGCGCTGGAGTGCCTTGAGCAAGCCGTTCTGCAGGATGTCCTCTGCCTCGGCTTGGCTGCCGACCCGCGCGGTGAGGAACGCCTTAAAAGCCTTCCGGTGGTTATTGAGCTCGATTGCGAGTTGGTCAGGGCTACGGGCCATAATAGCAGGCTGTCCCAATCGGATGGTTTTGTCAGCTACCGATCCCGCAGGTATGGGAATATCGAAGAGGCCGGGGATCGTAACACTGATGACCGGGGCGGCGAGCGGATGTCCGAACTCCAAGTGGCGCATTCCAGCCGAATGATCGGGATCTAAGGGAGTGGCTGTGGCCGTGGCATCCCGTTGGGATTGCTCAGGTGGGCGAGGGATCTTGGATGGAGCGGTTGGGCTCAGTCCGGGCGGCGAATGCGGAGCCGGAATTCCTCCAACGAGCAGTAGAGCACGGGCACCACAAAGACGGTGATGATGCCGAACAGCATCCCGCCAAAAGTGGGTATGGCCATGGGGATCATAACATCCGAACCGCGGCCGGTGGAGGTGAGCACAGGTAGCAACGCCAAAATGGTCGTGGCGATAGTCATCATGGCCGGGCGCACACGCTTGGCCCCGGCCTCGAGAATGCGGGTGCGGATGTCGGCGACAGTTTCGGTCGGAGCCTCGTCCAGACGCTGGCCGATATAGGTGGACATGAGGACGCCGTCGTCGGTGGCGATACCGAAGAGGGCGAGAAAGCCGACCCACACCGCCACGCTCAGATTAATCGTCTGCATCTGGAAAAGGTCGCGAAAGCCATGGCCAAACAGACTGAAGTCCAGGAACCAAGGCTGACCGTAGAGCCAGATGAGCACGAAGCCGCCGGCCCAAGAGTAGGCGATGCCGGAGAAGATCAGCAGGGTTACGGCCAGGCGCTTGAACTGGAGATAGAGGACCAGCCAGATGCCGAAGAGCGAAAGGGGCAGCACGATACCCAGGCGTTTTTCCGCGCGGATCTGGTTTTCGTAGCTGCCAGTGAATTTGTAGCTGACCCCGGCCGGAATGTTCAGTTCGCCGGAGGCAATGCGTGACCGCAGCAGGGTGGCGGCCTGCTCGACAACCTCAACCTCGGCGAAACCCGGGCGTTTGTCGAAGATGACGTAGGCGACCAGGAAGGTGTCTTCGCTTTTGATTTCTTGGGGGCCGCGCGTGTAATCAACACGGGCAATTTGCCTGAGCGGAATTTGCGCGCCGTCAGGCGTGGCCACGAGGATGTTCCCGATGCTTTCGATGCTGTCGCGCAGTTCACGGGGGTAGCGCACCCGCACCGGGTAGCGTTCGCGACCTTCGACCGTGGTGGTTATTGGAGTGCCGCCGATGGCCACTTCGATCACGTCCTGCACCATCTGGATGCCGATGCCGTAACGGGCAATGGCCTCCCGATCGATGGAGATTTCAAGGTAGGGCTTGCCCGCCGTGCGATCGGCCAGCACGGCATCGGCATTGATGGCGGGCACTTGCTTGAGCAGGCCCTCGATATCGAGGGCGACCCGTTCGATGGTGGCGAGGTCGGGACCGTAAACCTTCAGGCCCATGGGCGCGCGCATGCCGCTTTGCAGCATAACGACGCGGGCGGCGATGGGCTGGAGCTTGGGTGCGGAAGTGCTCCCGGGCACGGCAGCGGCGCGGGCGATCTCGCGCCAGATATCGTCGGGCGAGCGGATGGTATCGCGCCATTGCCGAAAGAGGCGACCCTTTGGGTCGGGGATGAGGTCACCGCTGGCATCGCGGATGAACTGATTGGCCTGGTTGTCGTAGGCGAAGGTGAGCAGCCGGCCGTCGGGGTCGGTGCGGAATTCGGATTGATACGTGATGACGGTCTCGATCATCGAGATGGGTGCCGGGTCGAGCGGGCTCTCGGCGCGGCCAAGTTTGCCGACGACACTCTCGACCTCGGGGATGGCACGGATGGCCATGTCCTGTTTGCGCAGGATGTCCATCGCCTCGCCGATGGAGGCATGCGGCATGACCGTGGGCATGAAGAGGTAGGAGCCTTCGTCGAGGTCGGGCATGAATTCCTTGCCCAAGCCGGGAAATGCGTGGAACGCGCCCGTGTAAACGGCGGTATCCTTGGCCCAGCCCGGCAGCCAGCCAAACACTTTTCCCACCCCAAGCCACGAGCACAGGCCCCAGATCAGGAGGAGGCTGCTCCCGGCCATGAAAAGCAGTTTGGCGCGCAACAGGC
Source organism: Opitutaceae bacterium (assembly GCA_026125215.1). GTDB lineage: Bacteria > Verrucomicrobiota > Verrucomicrobiia > Opitutales > Opitutaceae > UBA2377. The sequence continues at coordinate 23,100 of JAHCLN010000013.1, read as the reverse complement.
GGGCCAAAATGGCCGCGTAGAAATGCACAAATGCCAGCATGCCCAGCAGCAGCCCTCCGACGGTGAGGAGCACGAAGATAGTGTTGTGGACGGGCAATTCGGGGCCGAGCGGGGCCCAAGTGCCGGCAAGGATGAAGACAATGACCAGCGCAAAAATGAAGTTGAACGCATGGAGGGTGCGATGCCGCCAGGCCGGCGGGATGCGTTCGCTCAGCAGGTTGAATCCCGCCACCGCGACAAACAGCAGTCCGAGCCAGATCGGAAACCAGCTTGCCACCAGCGGCGCGATGATTCCCGCAAGCGCAATCGCGCCCCACAGACCCCAGGCGGAAAGTCGGGAACGAAACTTTCCGGCGATGAACCAATGCGCCAGCGGCGGGATGAGCGCAAGGGCGACGAGAATCGCCCCGATCAAGGCGAAGGTCTTGGTGTAGGCGAGCGGGCTGAAAAGTTTGCCCTCGGCCCCCTCCATGGCGAACACGGGCAGAAAGCTGATGACGGTGGTCGAGACGGCGGTCAGCACCGCCCCGCCCACTTCGGCGCAGGCACGATAGACGGTTTCGAGAGATTTTTCCCCGGGGGGCGCCTTTTCCAGGTGCCGGAGAATGTTTTCGACCAGCACGATACCCATGTCCACGACCGTTCCGATGGCGATGGCGATACCGGAGAGCGCGACGATATTGGCATCGACGCCGGTGAGCTTCATCGCCACGAACGCGAAGAGCACCGCGAGCGGCAGCACGCTGGAGATAAGCAGGGCGCTGCGCAGATGCATGACCATGAGCACGACGACGATGATCGTGACCAGAATCTGATCGCGGATGGCATCCTCCAGCGTGCCGAGGGTTTCGTAGATCAGGCCGGTGCGGTCATAAAACGGCACGATCGTCACCTTGCTTTCGGTGCCGTCGGCAAGCGTCCTTGCCGGCAGGCCGGGAGTGATCTCCGCAATCCTGGCCTTGACGCGCTGGATGACCGCCAGCGGATTTTCGCCGAAGCGGGTGACGACCACGCCGCCGACGGCTTCGGCCCCCGCCTTGTCCAACGCACCGCTGCGGAGCGCCGGGCCGAACTCGACGGTGGCCAGTTGCGCAAGGGTGATGGGCACGCCGTCGCGCGAGGCGACCACGGTCTTGCGCAGGTCGTCGAGGCTCTTGATGAAGCCGATGCCGCGAATGACATATTCGACGCTGTTGATCTCGATGGTGCGCGCGCCCACGTCGAGGTTGCTGCCCTTCACGGCGGCAAACACATCGGCCAAGGTGACGCGATAGGTGCGCAATGCGTCGGGGTCGACGTCGATCTGGTATTCATTCACGTGGCCGCCAATGGAGGCGACCTCGGCCACGCCCTCGACGCCCTGCAGTGCGTAACGCACATACCAGTCCTGAACCCTGCGCAGCTCCTGCAGATCCCAGCCTCCGGCCGGGCTGCCGTCCGCCGCCCGGCCTTCCAGTGTATACCAAAGCACCTGACCCAGGGCGGTGGCATCGGGTCCGAGTTGGGGTTGGACACCAGCCGGCAGAAGGCCGGCCGGCAGGCTGTTTAGCTTTTCGAGGATACGGCTGCGCGTCCAATAAAACTCAGCCTGCTCGTTGAAGATGATGTAGATGGACGAGAACCCGAACATCGAGTAGCTGCGCACGGTTTTGACCCCGGGCAGCCCGAGCAGCGCGGTGGTCAGCGGATAGGTGATCTGGTCCTCGATGTCCTGGGGTGAGCGACCCATCCACTCGGTGAACACGATCTGCTGGTTTTCGCCGATGTCGGGTATGGCATCGACGGGCACAGGGGAACGGGGCAATGCGTCGAGCTTCCAATCAAACGGAGCCACCAGCGTGCCCCAGAGCAGGAGACCAAGGGTGAGCAGCATCACCACGAGTTTGTTCTCGAGACAGAAGCGGATGAATTTGTTGATCATGGCGGCGGGTGGCGCAGCGCGGAGGTGCTATTTCAGCCGTTGGACCGTTTCTCCGCAGGTGAGCATGGCGGAACCGAAGTAGGGATTACGCACTTCGTCAGTGGCTTGCAGCCAGTCGGCGCCCCGGTCGTCGTAAACCATGGGGCAGTGCATTTGGAAGACCGTGCCCTTCAGCGCGGCGGGCTCCTTTTTGAGCGCGGCGATCATGGCGCTGGAAAGCTGGTCGAACGCCGGACGACGCAGGGTGTCCAGTTGGTCGGCACCGAGTAGGCGGTGCAAAAGGTCGGCCAGTGCACCGCCATGGCCGGTGACATCCATCATCGCACGCAGAGCGTCCTTCGCGGCCGCGAGGTCATCGTCGGCGAGGGCGGTCTGCAATTTGAAGTAGGCAGGCAGCAGGGCGAGGGCACGCGCGGGTTCCAGCATGAACGCGGGCGCGGGCAAAGCAGCATGACCGGAGCGGTCGGTTGTAATGGCGGAGGGTTTGGACGAGGGCGCGCCCCCATGGTCGTGGCCGGCTCTGGACCCGCCGCCGGTGGGATTCATCATACTGGGCTTGGCGAGGATCTGCAATTCACTGTCTATCTTGAAGGCACCATGCGTGACGACCTCGTCGCCCTCGATGAGGCCGGAAGCGATGATCACGCTGCCATCGGCCTCGGACCCGAGCACGACCTCGCGTCCCTCGAATGCGGGTTGATCCGTGTTGCCCAGCCTTACGTAAACCACGGCTCGCTTTCCGGTCCGCAGCAGGGCCGAGCCGGGCACCACCAACGGGGCTGCACCGGCTACCGGCGTCATGTAACCGAGGGTTGCGGCGGGCACCAGTGCCATGCCGCAGACATCGCATACGCCCGGCCCATCCTTGACGATTTCCGGGTGCATGGGACTGATCCATTTGCCCGAGAGATTGGGGTCGAAAACCTGGTTGTTGCCGGCGAGCTGCACGCTGACCTGGCCGCGGGCAAACATGCCGGGTTTGAGGCGCCCATCCGGATTGGGCACGTTGACGCGAACCGGCACCGTGCGGGTATCTTGGTTCACGGCGGAGCCAATGAAGGCGATGCGACCGGCAAAGGTTTCGCCAGACCAGGCCTCGACGGTGAATGCGACTTCCTGTCCGTAGCGAAGCTTGGCGAGGTCCGACTCGAAGGCTTGGAGATGCAGCCAAAGTTCGCCCAGATCGGCGATGCGGAAAAGTGGTTCGCCGGTATTTACATAGTCGCCCTCATTGACGTTTTTGGCGACAACCACACCCCCAGCGGGGGCGCGGATTTCGAAGAAGTCGGCAACGTCGCCCAGTGATATGATCGCGTCGATCTGTTCAGGCAGAATGTCCCAGAGGAGCAGTTTGTCGCGGGCTGCTGCGGTCACCAGGCCATCGGGATCGGCGGCATGGGAGGTAAGTAATTCACGCTGGGCGCCGATGAGCTCGGGGCTGTAGATGCGGGCGAGATGCGCTCCCTTGGTGACCGTGCCACCGGTGTAATTGACGAAAAGTCGGTCTATGCGCGCAGGGTAACGAGCGGTGAGCGAGCGCACCCGCGTCTCGTCGTAGTCAAGTTGACCGACCAGCCGGACGGTGGCCTTGGGAAAATGACGTTTGATGGTGGTGGTCTGGATGTCGGCCAGTGCCAGTGCGCTCTCACTCATGACCAAGGTGCGGGGGCTGTCGTTGCCCCCGTGCTCACCGGATTCGACCGGGATGAGGTCCATGGCGCAGATCGGGCATTTGCCGGGCCCGGGCTGGCGGATTTGCGGGTGCATGGAGCAGGTCCAGAATTCGGCCCTGGTTGCACTGCCGGGGGCCGGACTTGTGGTTTTGGAAACCGCGTGAGAGTCGTGCGGGACGCCGCGGTCACTGCTGCAGCGGCCGAGCAGAAAGATGATCACGAGGACAAGGCCGCCGAGGATAAGAAATTTTGGGGTGGGTTTATTCATCGGGCGATGGTGTCGTGGTTGAGTGGACGAAGAAAGGTCCGGCGAGCTGTTCCCATTCCGCGCCAAGCCCGAAGCGCTCGACGCGCACATTGAGCGCGGCTTGTTCCAGGGCGAGCAGGGTGCGACGGGCTTCGAGCAGGTCGAGGAAGCTGGCTCGGTTGGTGCGGTAGTCGCCCTCGATGAGGTCGAGAGTCCGGCGGGCCCGTGGTATGAGCGTGTCGTCGTAGAGCTGGATGCGCCGGTTGGCGGCACTCAGGGCAAAGAGGAGCTGCCGGGCATCGGCTTCCAGCGAGAGACGGCGGGCGGTGTAATTGTGCTCGGCGGCCTGGAGGTTGGCGTTGGCCTCGCGGCGCAGGGCGGCGGTTCGCGTGCGCCAGATGGGCAGGTTCACCCCGACCATGCCGGCGACCTCGTCGCGGGCCATGCCGCGGTTGTCCATAAGCTCCAGACCAACCATGAAGTCGGGGCGGCTGGCACGGCGGGATATCTCGCGCTGAAATTCTGCCTGGCGAACGAGGTGATGGCTTTCGCGCAGGGCAGGATTGGCATTGATGAGAGAGGCGAAGTCAGGCGATGAAGCGGAAACGGGAAGAGGGGGCAGGGCTGCCAACGTCTCCAAGGCGGCATCAGCGGGGGCGTCGGCCGGACGACCGAGACGTGCATTGAGGCGCGCAAGGATGGGAATGCGGCGATCCTCCCACTCGGCGAGATCTGCACGCAGCATATCGGCTTCGGATTGGAGCCGGAGAACGTCGGCTTGGGAAGTTTCACCGGCGCGGTAGCGCTGGGTGGCTACGGCTTCCAAGGAAACCACCAAATCGAGATTCTGTGCGATCAGCGCGTGGTTCTGCCGGACGAGATGCCAATCTGCCAGGGCCTTAAGGACTTCGGTGCGCACCCGGGCCGCAGTGGCTTCCAGCTCGGCCTCGACGCCATGGGCGGCCTGAATTGCGGCTTCGGCCTCCAAACCCCGCCGCCCGCCGCCGGGGATCATTTGTTGAATGGAGAAACGTTGTCGGGTTTCCATGCGTTGCACGAAGTAGCCGTAACTTACGGTCGGATCGGGCAGGCTGAGGGCTTGGGCCGGGCGGGCGACGGAAGCTTGCCAGCGGGCATGTGCCGCCCGGAGTTCGGGACTGTGGGAATAAGCCTCGCGGACGAATTCCTCCCACGGAGATTCATTCTCCGTCGCCGCCACCGGTGCGCAGAAAAACCCGACCAGCATGACTGTGATCGATGCAAGGAATCTGCCGGAGGTTTTCATGATGGAGCTACCGCGTGGAAGCGACGCCGGCTTGCGGATGGGCGATCGCATCCGGGTCAACCCGGGCGGCTGCGGCGTCGAGCAGCTGCAGATAGCGATCCGGATCCTTTTTGAAGGCCCCCACACAACCCCGGCAGCAAAAACGCACCAGCCGGTCCGGCTGGCCCTCCTGCCGATGCACGTAGTCGTATGGTTTGCCCATCGATCCGAGTTTTTTGCCAGAAACCACGCAGGTATCGAGCGGATAGGCGGCGACATCTTGCGGGACATCGGCCGGATTCTGGGCGGCGTGCGCGATGGTCGGACCGGTGGTGGCGAGGCCGGCCACGGCGAGGATAGACAGCAGCAGGTAGCGGATGGGTTTCATGTGATTTGTGACGGGATTGAACGGGTGGATGACCTGAAGACGGGGCTGGCGGTGAAATCTTACAAAGAAACCTCAGATCATGACCTCCAGGTAGAGCACGGTCGTGTGATCGTCGGGCTGGTCGAGGGCGAGGAGCGTGGGGCGGCCGCCGAAGAGCGCGTCGGCGCGGCGCACGGGCGCGCTGCCCGGGGTCCAGCCGAGCGGCATGTCCGCCGGGGTGGCGGTGAAGGCGGCGGATTCGCCGGTGGCGGCCTGCAGCCAGGCGGCGGCGTGGGTGCGTTCCAGCGTGATCCGGGCGAAGAGCCGCTCGCGGCCGTCCGCGCCGGGCTGGCGCACGAGATAGGCCGAGGTGACCGCCGACGGCAGTTTGCCGCCCGCGAGCGCGGTCAGCTCGAAGACATTGGCCGCGGTGGACTGGTCGGTGACGGTGACGGCGGAGGCCTCGTAGCCGGCGCGGGCAATGATTTTCTTGGCACCGTCGGCGGTGAGGCCGGCGTTGGGCTTCACGACGAAGCGGGCGAGGGCGTTGTCGAGATCGACGACCACGTCGGCGATGGCGGGGTCGCGCTGCGCGGTGGCGGCGATGCCGTTGGCGCAGAAGGCGCACACGAGGCCCTCGACGGTGAGGACGATTTCACGGGCGGTGACGGCCGGGACGAGTCCGAGGCCGGCGAGGAGGATGAGTGTTTTTTTCATGAGATAGAGATGGATGGATGAGTGGTGGATTGAATGTGGAAATCAGGAACGCTGGAAACCCGCTCAAGCCTTCCTGCGGATATCGCGGATGGCGCGGATGAGGGTTTCAATCCGCGTTAATCCGTGAAATTCGCGGGAAAGTTTTGGGAATTGAGGATCGGTTCAGAATTCGAAGCTGAGGTTGAGGAAGGGGTCGCCCTGGAGGCTGGAGCCCAGTTCGACGAGGACGGTGCGCGTGTAGAAGCGCACGAGCGGACGGACGGTGGTGGTGCGGGCGGCGGCGGGTTTGTAGCCGGCCTCCAGCATCAGCCACGTGTTGAGGTCGTTGAAGCCGGCGAGCCACGGGGCCCAGCCGACGCGGGCGGCATATTCCCGGCGGGTGAATTCGCCGGGAGCCCACCAGACGGCGGACTTGGCCATGCCATACCAACGGCGCGATTCGGCGTCGGCCTGCGCGGAGAACCAGCCGCCGTCAAACGAGCTGCCGGTGCCGCGGTAAAAGGCCGGGCCCGCGAGGGCGTAGAAGTTGGCCTGCCGGGTGCGGGTGTTCCAGCGCTGCACCAGCCAGACGGCGTGCGGCACGAGCGCCGTGACGTCGGCATGGTGACCGGGCGCGGCGAATTCCGACCAGAGCAATCCGGGGGCCAGTTGCCGGGTAATGCTCTGGCGCAGGAAGAAGGTTTTTTCCGCCTCGGCAATCTGGGCGGTCAGGGCCGTGCCGCCCACGAAGGGCATGGGCCGGGCCTGGGCAAGCGCGCGCGGAGCGAGTCCGGCGGCCGACAGAAGGAGAAGTGTAAATAATAAACGCATGAATGCACAGACAGGTTGGGCCCGAACCACGGGCTTGGGCGCGGACGGCCGACCAATGCGGCCGCGACCGACGCAGGGACACACCTAGCCTGGGCAACTCAGATCCGGAGACTGCAGTGCACCGTGAACAACGGCGCGCTCGCAGTGAGCCCCGCCGGGGCGGGGGCCGGCTGCGCGACCGAAGCGGTCGCACGCGGCGCAAAACTCGCGAAGTAATCTGAGGCGGAGAACTTTTCCTTTTCCGCTGCGGTCCGCTTGACCTCGGCCCGCAGGGCGGCCGGGCGCTCGGCGGCGGGCAACGGGGCGGGCGCGGGCGGGGGCGGGGCGCATTCGGCCGGCACCGCGCAGGCGCATTCCGTCCCGCAGCAACCGCACGCATCGTCCGCGGTGTCCGGCAACGTCACCGGCCGCACCTGCGCGAGCGCGGTGCCGACGACGAGCATGAGGAGCCAGGCGATGCGTTTCATGTGTTATGGGAAATCAAGCGGTATGCGGGGAAAATGCAACCCTGCGGAGCAAACGGACTGAGAACTGAATGTGGAAATCAGGAAAGCTGGAACGGACCGTGAACCGGGGATAGGATTTGTAGAGATGGCCTCCGGCCGGCCGCGCATTTGAAAATGGATTTAATCTGGAACTCAGGAAAGCTGGAAAGGATCCCGGACAAGATTGGTTTGGTTCCAGTTTTCCTGAGTTCCAGATAAAGCCCTGTCTTGGCCTCGGCTCACGCCGGCAATGTCAGTGCGCGGAGGCGCCAGCCGGTGGCGAAGTAGAACTGGTTGCCGATGATCGGACCGACGACGTCGATGGCGTTGGGCGTGGAGTGGGTGAGCCAGACGGTGCCGGTTCGCACCGGCGGGGTGTCGGGTTGCCAGATGCGTTCGACCTCGCAGGTGCCGGGCCGGATGCGGAAGACGCAGTAACCCGTCGCGCCATAGACCGTGCCGCCGGGACCGACGCGGAGCGAATAATAACCGTGCCACGACAGCGGACCAAAATCCTCCGGCAGCCACGCGGAGTCCACGACCTGTCGCTTAACCGGATCGAAGAGCGCGAGCCGCGGCCGGATCTCGGGTGCGCCGGCGGTGAGGATGTGGTCGCCCCGGCCGATGAGCGCATAGACGCGGCCGTCCCCCGCCGGGGCGAGCGAGGTCACGTCGGCGAGGTCGGCGAGACCGCCGTCGCCGGACCATTCCAACCGGTCGGCCACCGGATCCCAAAGCGCGAAGCCACCCTCGCGGCGGGTGACACTGACGCCGGTGCCCGCCTCGATGCTCAGACCGATGAGGATGCGTTGCAGGTCCGGCAGGTAAAGGAGGGCGGCCGGCGAGGTGTCGGCCACGACGGTGCGGTGGGATCGGGATGCGCCCGTGGCCGGTTCATACCAAGCGAGCGTGCCGTCGCGCAGGCCGTAGTCGGGCGAGGAGCCGATCCAGAGGCGGCCGTCGGGGGTGGTGATCATGGCGTTGGGCCGGTAGCTCACGGCGTCGAGCCGGCCGAGGTCGCGCGGGTTGTCGCCGGGGGCGGCGCCGAAGCGCACCGGTTTTCCCGGGTCAAAAACCGAGAGCCGCGCCTCCGGGTAGGACGCGAGGTAAACCAAGCCGTCGAGCACGGCCACCGAGTAGGCTTCGCCGCCGGCGAAGGTGTGCTCGCCGAGATCGCAGAGAGGGACGCTTTCAGTTGTATGGCCCTCCTTCGCCAAGGCTTCCGCCGTCGCTGAAGCTATGGCGGACATGTCGGCGGGCGACTTTTCTGCGCTGACATCAGCGCAGAAAAGTCGGTTGGGCATGTAGCTGCTGCCGTAGAGCCGGCCGTCGGGGCTGGCGGCGATGACATGCAGGTTGGAACCGCCGCCGGTCCAATCAAGCCGCAGGCGGCGGCTGGGCACGAGCGGATCGCGGTTGACCAGCAGCAGGTCGCGGCAGGTGCCGATGCCGTTGATGCCGCCGTCGAGCAGGTGGGCGGTCCAGCCGCCGGGCATTTCCAGCGGGGCCTGGTAGTCGTGCTGGTAGGTGGCGTGGATGCCGGGCTGCGGCGGCGGCAGCTCGGTCACCGGGCTGAGCCTGAGGCCGTCCACGCGGAACCGGCCGGCGTGGGAGTCGAGGTAGAGCCGGCGGTCGGTGCCCCGGTAGAATTTGAGGAAGCGGGTCTGGTCGGTGGGGTCGTCAACCGCGGGTCCGGCCTCGCGGTGTTCGCCGGTGGCGGGATCGATGAGGATGAGGTGCGGCCGCACGAACTTCACGAGGGCGGCGAGCGAACCGTCGTCGCCGGCGAGCGGATACAGGTATTCGTCCACGGCGTCCTTGCGGCCGCAGGCGGTGCAGCAGCCGGTGGCGGGGTCGTAGCGAGTGAGCCGGGCGCCGGGGAAGGAGCCCACCCAGACCGCGCCGTCGGGGGTTTCGGTGATGCCCAACCCGAAGGTGCCGGCCGGGTCGAGCCGGCCGAGGTTTTCCACGCCGCGCTCCGGGTGGTTGGCATCGAAGCGGTGCAGGAGTCCGTCCCAGGCGGAGGCGAGGTAAACGAAGCCGCTGCGCAGCGAGCGCCAGGCGGCGCTGGGCCAGATGGAGGTGGCGGGAGTGGCGACCGGGTATTGGCGGCAGCGGCCGGTGGCGAGGTCCACGTCGAGGACGAAGAGCCCGCCGTTGTTCTGGCCCATCGAGATGAGCAGGGAGGGTTTCCCGTCGGCGGTCCAGCCGGGGTGGAGCCGCGTCCAGCTCACGCCTTTGACGGGGATGCCGAGGTCGCGGGCGGTGGCGGAGGGAGGGGGCATGCGGGGTGGACCGAGCCAAGGCGGTTTCGGGCGGGAAGGAAATGCGGAATTGGGGAAACGGACTCCAAGGCAGGTTTTAATCTGGAACTCAGGAACACTGGAAAAGACCCTGATCTTGACCACGGATGGCGCGGATAAAACGGACGATATTCTGCTGGAGGGCCTACCTCCCGGACGGCCGCCAAGACCCAAGCTCGGACTGCCTGGGTTCCAGTTTCCCTGAGTTCCAGATAAGGTAGTCCGTATTCCGGCTTTCCTGAATTTCACCTTATCTCTGGCGGACTGGGGCGGGTTTCGGGGGCAACCTTGTTTTATGAATCACTGTGCGCTTGCGAAGACCGGGCGAGTTCCGGCAAACACAGGGTCATGTCGTCTTCGCTTCGCCCCCGTCCCGTCCCCGGCCTTGGCAGCGCGCTGATCGGCGCCGAGGAAGAGGCGCTGGTGCTCGATGTGCTCCGGCGCAAGGAGCCCTTTCGCTATTATGGCGTGGATTTCAAATCCACGCCGCCGATGGTGGCGACGCTGGAGAAGGAGTTCCGCGAGTATATCGGGACGGATTACGCGCTGGCGGTGAACAGCGGCACGGGGGCGCTGGAGGTGGCGCTCGCCGCGATGGGCGTCGGCCCGGGCGACGAGGTCATTCTCACGGCGTGGAGCTGGATTTCGTGTTTCACCGCGATCGTGCGCACCGGTGCGCGGCCGGTGCTGGCGGAGATCGACGAGTCGCTGAACATGCCGGCGACGGAGATCGCCCGGCTGACGACGCCGCGCACGCGGGCGGTGGTCGTGGTGCACTACCAGGGCGTGGCGGCCGACATGGAGCCGATCGTGCTGGAGGCGCACCGGCGCGGGATTTTCGTGCTGGAGGACTGCGCGCAGTCGCTGGGCGCCCGCTATCGGGGCCGCAAGATCGGCACCTGGGGCGATGTGGCCACCTACAGCCTGCAATACAACAAGGTCGCGACCTGCGGCGAGGGCGGCATGGTGGTAACGCGCGACCAACGGATCTACGAGCGGGCGGTGCGGCTGAGCGACCTCGGCAACTACCGGCCCTATCATGCCACGATTGTGCCGCCGCATGAACCGGCCTTTGTCGGCGGACAATACCGGATGTCCGAGCTGCAGGGCGCGGTGGCCCTCGCACAGTTGCGCAAGGTCGAGCAGATCCGCGCGCACTGCCGGGCGCTGCAGGCGCGCATCCTGCCCCGGCTGGCCGGGCTGAAGGGGCTGGGTCTGCGCAAAAATCCCGATCCGGAAGGCGACCTTGGCTTTGAGCCCTACCTGCTGCTGGACAACCCGGCGCACGTCGCGCCGTTCCGGGAAAAGCTCGACGCGCGCAACGTCAACTGCGGCGCCCGCACCGGCACCTATCCGCAATACAACCGCGACTACCTGAAGAGTCCGCGCATGACGGCGCACCCCGCGACGTCGCCCTTCCGCGACTCTCAGGAGTGGCCGGCGCCGGGTTATCGTCCGCAGGATTTTCCGCGGACCGAGGACATCACGGCCCGTTTCATCGCGCTGCCGCTGGGCGTGCTCTACACCGCGGAAGACGCGGACTATATTGCGGACAGCGTGATCGCTGTGCACGGCGAGGTGTGCGGCTGAGGCTAAATAAACCGCCAATGCACGCTAATTGACGCCAATACCAATCACCCCGACGCTTTTGGACTTTTAGCCGCGGATTACTCGGATGGGCAAGATGGGGTGATTTCTTGTCCGGATTAATCCGTGGTTTACCAGCCATTGGCGACATGGGAGGTATCAGGGCCAAAAATTCGGCAGCTCTGACATTAGCTTCGATTAGCGCGAATTAGCGGTTAACCCCGCTGCGTTTTTTTAACTTCAGCCGTAGGCGCCGATGCCGTGGAAACCGAGGAGGCGCTTCCGCCGCGGCGTGGCGCGGGCGATGACCTCATCGGGCAGGCGGTAGTTCACGAAGGGCCAGAAACGCTGCGCGACCCAGCGGCGGGCGAAGGGGGTCTGGATCACCCAGCGGATGCGGCCGTTGGAAACGTTCGGTCCGCCGCGATGCCAGGTCTGGTCGTTCCACAGCACGAGCGTCCCGGCCTTGCCGCAGGAGTTCACGAGCGAGCGGCCCTCGTAGGTCGGGTTGCCGTTGGCGTCGTGGTCCGACTCGCGCGGCGGCCGGCCGGCCCGGTGGCTGCCGGGGATGAACTGGGTGGGCCCCAGCTCCTCGTCCACATCGCACAGATAGTAATTCATGTTGATCGTGAACGTGGGCATCGGGATGCGCGGGTCGAGGGCCAGGCCGTCGGGAATGGGCAGCCGGCAGACATCGTCGAGGTGCCAGAAGGTGATGGTCTTGCCGGGCATCGTCCTCAGCCCGGAGAAGGCGATGAGGTGGCAGTCGTCGCCCAGCACCGCGTCCACGAACTCGGCGATGCCGGGATGGTCGATGAGGGTGTCGAATTCCGGGCCGTGCTCGAAGAGCTTCGACCGCCAGATTTCCTGCATGTGGTAGAGGTCGGCCTCCGGGCTGTGCTTGGCGAAGACCCGCTCCAGGGCGGTGCGGTAGCCCTCGACCTCGGCGGGGGAGAGCATGTCGGGCAGGACGAGGAAACCGTCGCGGTTGAACTGGGCCAGCAACTCGGGGGTGGGCTTGACGATGGGCATGGGGTGGCGGCGGTTGTGATGCGCCGGTCCTGCTCGTTGGGGAACCTCCGGCGGGCGTCAACCCCGCAGTGGCCGAATATTCGGTCCGGCGCTTACGTCGCCAACCGCTCCGCCACGGTGCGGATGGCGCGGGCGACCTTTTCGATGTAGGCGTCGGTCATGGCCTCGTTGAGCGGGAGGGTGACGCCGTCGTCGAGGATGGCCTGCGCGACCGGGCAGCTGACCCGGGTATAGTCCATGGTCGTGAGGCCGAAGTCGCGGACCGGCCACGCGCCGCCGAAGAAATTGTGGTTTTGGAAAACCTTGTAGCGGTAAACGGGCATGGGGATGTAGCCGGCGTTGGCGGCGACGCCCTGGGCGCGCAGTTCGGCGACGAAATCGGCGCGCGAGACCTTGAGCACGGCAAGGTCGAGGCGGAGAAAGTAGAACCAGTAGCTATGAAAATCACCTTCGCGGGTGACGGGCGGGAGCACGCCGGGGAGGCCCTGCAGGAGGGAGGTGAGGAGCGAACCGGCGCGGTTCCGGCGGGCGACGATGTTTTCGAGTTTGCCGAGCTGGGCCACGCACACGGCCGACTCGGGCTCGCTCATGCGGTAGTTGGGCGCGAGTTCCTCGGGGTCGCGCGTGCCGGCGACGCGGTCGTAGCACTTGTCGCCCCACTTGGAGAGGCCGGCCCCGAGGTCGTCGCGGTTGGTGCCGACCATGCCGCCGTCGCCGCAGGCGATGTGCTTGAAATCGTTGAACGAGTAGCAGCCGAAGTCGCCCATGAGGCCGACGGGCGTGCCACGATGTTTCGCGCCCCAGGATTGCGCGCAGTCCTCGATGACGACGAGGTGGTGCTCCTTGGCGATGGCGAGGAGTGCGGTCATGTCGCAGGGGTTGCCGGCGAGGTGCACGGCCATGATGGCGCGGGTTTTTGGAGTGATGGCGCGGCGGACCGATTCCGGGTCCATGTTGTAGGTGCGCGGGTCGAGGTCGGCGAAGACCGGCACGCCCTGCTGATAGAGGATGCCGATGACGGAGCCCATGTCGGTGATGGGCGAGACGATGATCTCCTCGCCGGGCTTGAGCCGCAGCGCGGCGACGGCGATGTGGAGCGAGGCCGAGCCGGAGGAGCAGGGGAAGAGGTGCTTCAGCGGGTAGTGCCGGCGGAAGTCGGCGAGGAGGGTGCTGGTCTGCGGCCCATTCCAATAAAAAAGGGATTTTTGCCGCACCATCGCGGCGAGCTGGGTGAGCTCGGCATCGCCCCAGCGCACCGGCTGCGGGACGGGCTCGTCAACGATGGGTTTCAGGACGGGAGGCGTGGCGGTGGACATGAGGGGAGGGGAAATGGACTGGAGTATGCTATCCTCGTTCTCCTGCTCATTCTCTTTCCCGATTCGAGAGAACGAGAACGATTAAGAGAACGAGAATGAGGGAGGGTTAAAAATTAAAAAAGCGGCGGGCGTTTTCAGTGCCGATGAGGGCCTTGGTGCGGGCGGGGAGTTGGGCGAGGCGGAGTTTGTCGGCCTGGGCGCGGGTGGAGAGCAGCGGGGTGTTGGTGCCGAGCATGAGCCGGCGGGCGGGCATCACGGTGAGCAGGTCCTTCACGGTTTCGGCCCACTCGCAGAAGGCGATGTCGGCGGAGAAGTTTTTGTGGTCGGCGGCGAGCTGCTTCAGTTCGGGGCGGTAGAGGCCGGCGAGGAAAACGTGCTGGCCGGGGAAACGCCGCAGGAAGCGGGCGATGTCCTTGACCGGCACGCCCTTGATCTTCAGCGCGAAATACCGGTGGCGCTCGTCCTCCAGGCGGACGTTGACGATGAGCCGCAGGCCGGCCCGGGCGATGGCGGCCATGAAGTCGTCCAGCCGCCGGGCCGTGAGCCGGTAGTTGTGGTAGTTCGGGAAAAGTTTCACGGCCCGGATCGGCGCGGCCGCACGGCAGCGGTCGAGCTGTTCGCGCCAGTTGGCGAGGGCGGGATTGAGGACCGGCACGGGCAGCAGGGCGGGGGTGCGGCGGATGGCGGCGAAGAGTTTGGCGTTGGCCGGCATCGGGTCGGGCAGGAAGACTGCGGCGAGCGGCGAGACGAGCGCGCGGCGGATGCCGGCGGTGCCGAGGCGCGCGGCGAGCTGCGGGGCGGCGAGTTCGGGGAGCGGCGCGAACGGCCACGGGCCCAGGTTGACGTTGGTGTCGATGAGCATGGCGCGGTTCAGGCGAGCTTGAGGTTAAGCAGCCGGGCGGTGTTGCCGTAGAGGAGTTTTTGCTTCGTGGCGGCGGGGAGATTGGCGCCGAGGATGCGGCCGATGGTCACGCTGTTTTCACGGATGGGCAGGTCGGAACCGTAGAGGACGCGGTCGGGGCCGAGGTGCTCGACGGCGTATTCGATGAGCCCTTCCTCGGGGTAGCCGCCGGAGGTGTCCACCCAGAGGTTGGGCAGGTCCTTCGCCTCCAGCACGCCGCGGAAACCGACGCCGGTGAGGTGGGCCATGATGATCTTCACGTCGGGATGGCGGCGGGCAAAAAGCGCGGTGTCGACGGGATCGCTCTGGTGTTTCCGGTCCTTGATGTTGGTGGTGCTCCAGCTGTGCTGGAGGACGACGAGGTTGAAGGTGCGTGCGGCCTTGGCGATATGCCGCATGCAGGGGTGGGCGGCGTTGTTGGCGATCTCGAGCTTGATGCCGCGGAAGCCGGGCCGGGCGGCGCAGCGCTCGGCCTCGGTCATGACGGCGCGCTCGCCGAGCAGCGGGTTGAGATAGACGAAGGCGGTGAAGTAGTCCGGGTGCTCGCGGGCGAGCCGGGCGTTCTCGTCGTTCATCAGGCGCAACTGCGCCTCGTTGGGCTGCGCCCCGTAGAGGAGCACATCGCCGAGCGCGATCATGTGCACGATGCCGAGCCGCCGGCCGTGGGCGATGAGCCGGCGGACCTCGGCCGGTTTGCGACCCTGCTTGAAAAGGACCGGGTGGGTGTGGACGTCGATGATGCGCATGGTCGGCGGGTTATGACGGTGGGCGGGAGAAAACGGAGTGACAAGGCCGATTGATGTCAGCAAGGCTGGGCCTCCGCATGAGCGCGACACCACTCACCGACCACGACATCGAGACCCTGCTGTCGCAGCCCACGCCGGGCGCGATCGAGACGGCCCGCCGCCAGGAGGGCGACGGCATGGTGTTGGGCGTGGGCGGCAAGATGGGCACGTCGCTGGCCGTGATGTGGCGGCGGGCGCTGGATGCGGCGGGCAGGAAGTCGACGAAGGTTTATGGCGTCTCGCGTTTCAGCCGGCCGTCGGCCAAGGCCGAGCTGGAGAAGTTCGGCATCACCCCGATCTCCTGCGATCTGGCCGAGCCCGACCAGGTGGCGGCGTTGCCCGAGGTGCCCAACGTGCAATACCTCGCCGGCCAGAAGTTCGGCACCGACAGCGCGCCGGACGAGACCTGGATCCAGAACACCGTGGTGCCCTCGCTGGTGGCGCGGAAGTTCCGGGCCTCGCGCATCGTGGTGTTTTCCACGGGCTGCGTGTATCCGTTTATGCCCACGACCGGCGCCGGCAGGGGCGCGACCGAGCAGACGCCGGTCGCCTTCCTCGGCGAATACGCCAGCACCTGCGTGGGCCGGGAGCGGGTTTTCACCCACTACGCCCGCAAATACGGCACGAAGCAGCTGATCTACCGGCTCAACTACTCGGTCGAGCTCCGCTACGGCGTGCTCGTGGACATCGCCACGCGCATCCTCGCCGGGGAGCCAATCGACATCACGATGGGCTGGTTCAACCTCATCTGGCAGGGCGATGCCTGCGCCCGCGCGCTCCAGTGCCTCGAGCACACGGCGAATCCGCCGAAGCTCCTCAACGTCACCGGGGCGGAAAAGCTTTCCATCCGCGCCATCGCCGAGGAGTTCGGGCGCATCCTCAACCGGCCCGTGAAACTCACCGGCAAGGAGGCCGAGGCCGCGTGGATCGCCGACGCCGGCGAATCCATCCGCCTGTTTGGGCCGACGACCGTGTCGCTGCCGGCCATGATGCGCATGGTGGCCGACTACCTGCAGGCCGGCGGCCAACTGCTCGGCAAGCCCACGCACTTCGAAACCCGCGACGGCAAATTTTGATCATGGACATCCGCACCCATCTGCACGCCGGCCACGCCATTCCCGCCCAGCCGCTCGCGCTGGACGCCAACCGCAAATTTTCCGAGCGCCACCAGCGCGCCATCACGCGCTACTACCTCGCTTCCGGCGTGGGCGGACTGGCGGTGGGCGTGCACTCCACGCAGTTCGAGATTCGCGAGCCGCAGCACGGACTGTTCAAGCCCGTGCTGGAGCTGGCCTCGCGCACGATTGACGAGGAACTCGCGAAAGCTCCGCGCCCTTTCATCAAAATCGCCGGCATCTGCGGCCGCACGGAGCAGGCGCTCAGCGAGGCATCGACCGCCCTCGGCTACGGCTATCAGGCGGGTCTGCTCAGCCTGTCGGCTTTCAAGCAGGACTCCGAGGATGCAATGATCGCGCACTGCCGCCGCGTGGCGGAGGCGATTCCGGTCGTGGGCTTTTACCTGCAGCCCGCCGCCGGCGGCCGGCTGCTGGGTTACTCGTTCTGGCGGCGGTTCGCGGAGATTCCGAACGTCGTCGCCATCAAGCTCGCGCCCTTCAACCGCTACCAGACGATCGACGTGGTGCGCGCCGTGGCCGAGGCCGGGCGCGACGACATCGCGCTCTACACCGGCAACGACGACAGCATCGTGGTGGACCTCTTCACGCCGTTCACCTTCGACGTCGGCGGGAAGAAGGTCACGCGCCGCATCGTCGGCGGACTGCTCGGGCACTGGGGCGTGTGGACGCAGTCGGCGGTGAAGCTGCTCAACGAAATCAAGGCGGCGCGGCGGAGCCCGACGCTCGACGCGCAGTGGCTCGACACCGCCATCGCGGTGACCGACATGAACGCGGCGCTGTTCGACTCGGCCAACAAGTTTGCCGGCTGCATCCCGGGCATCCTGGAAATCCTGCGCCGGCAGGGGCTCGTGCCTTCCATCAATTGCCTGAATCCGCACGAGGTGCTGTCGCCCGGCCAGGCCGAGGAACTCACCCGGGTATGCCGTGCCTACCCGCACCTGACAGACGACGACTTCGTCGCGGCCAACCGCGATCGGTGGCTGGCGTGATGTGATGACAATGCATCCTGTCACACAGTCCGGTGGACGGGCGCGTCCCTGCGCTCGTCAAGGCGCGCAGAGGGACCTGCGCTCCCACCCGCTTGGACTGGATGTTGGGAAGATCGACCGCATCGAATGACCGCCGCCCATCATTTCACCACGCCGCAATCCTGCGAGGAACTCCTCGCGCAGCTGGTGGCGCACAACACCGTCAACCCGTTCTTCGGCGGGCCGGCCGGCGGCGAGGCGGCGCTGATCGCACATCTGGAGAAACTGGCGCAGGGCTGGAGGCTCAGGACGCGGCGCTGCCCCGTGCCGGGCGGCGGGGAGAACCTGATCATCACCTGCGAAGTGTCGCCCGCGGCGCCCTGGCTGATTTTTGAGAGCCACCTCGACACGGTGAGCGTGGCGGGGATGAGCGTGGATCCGTTCAAGGTGTCGGTGGCGGATGGCCGGATCTACGGGCGCGGCACCTGCGACACGAAGGGCTCGGGCGCGGCGATGTTCTGGGCCTTGCGGGAGTATGCCCACGGAAAATCCCGCCCGCACAATGTCGCGATGGTCTTCGCCGCCGACGAGGAGGCGCGGATGACCGGCGCGCAGGCCTTCGCCGCGGGCGAACTGAAGGAATTTCTGCCGCGCTTGCGGTGCGTCATTGTCGGTGAACCAACCATGATGAGGCCGGTAACGGCCTCGAACGGTGTCATCCGCTGGAAGACCATCACCCGCGGCCGGGCGGCGCACTCCTCCGTGCCGGCCAACGGCCGCTCGGCCATCTCCGCCATGTTGAAGGTGGTCGAGGCGCTGGAGTCGCGCTACGTGCCGGCGGTGACGAAGCGCCACCCCATGACGGGCAGCGCGGCGATGAGCGTGAACGTCATCCGCGGCGGCACGCAGGTGAACATCATCCCGGAATACTGCGAGATCGAGTGCGACCGCCGCACGGTGCCGGGCGAGACGGCGGCGCAGGTCTTCGCCGGGCGCGACGCGGTGCTGGCGGGACACGCGGTGGAACACACCGACCTCTACGTCGTGCCGGCGATGGGCGACGAGCTTTCGCGGGACTACCTGCCCGTGCTGCAAAGCGTCCTCGCGGCGCACGGCCTCGAGACGGCGCCGAAGGGCGAACCCTACGTCACGGATGCCAGCCACTACGGCGGCGCCGGGGCGCCGGCCATTGTGCTGGGTCCGGGACATTTCGCGCAGGCGCACACCAAGGACGAGTGGGTGGCGCAGGACCAACTGGCGCTCGCGGCCAAGGTGTATCACGCGTTGATGCAGACGTGAATGCCGCGGCCGACAACGAACGCGCCATCGAGTCGGCACTTGCTGCGCTAAGGACCGGCGACCGGGCGCCATTGGCGGCCTGGCTGCGCGGCCATCTTTTCGGCCACGTGTTGCCGTTCTGGACGCGGCACGCCTTCGACCCGGCCGGCGGGCTTGGCACCTGCATCAGCGATGCGGGGGCAATCATCAGCCGCGACAAATGGCTGTGGAGCCAGTGGCGCGCGGTGTGGGTTTTTGCCCGGATCTACAACACGCTCGAATGCGATCCGGTCTGGCTGGAGCGCGCCCGCG
The DNA here is from genome assembly GCA_026125215.1 of Opitutaceae bacterium. Lineage (GTDB taxonomy): Bacteria > Verrucomicrobiota > Verrucomicrobiia > Opitutales > Opitutaceae > UBA2377. Next base: position 3,998 of record JAHCLN010000013.1, on the reverse strand, counting down.
GCATCGCGGATTTCTGTCTCGCGCACGGCTGGCTGGAAAAGGAACAGGGTTGGGCGCTGCTGCTGGACGGGGACGGCCGGGTGCTGCGCGGCCATGAGAGCATCTATACGGATGCCTTTGCGGTTTACGGGCTCGGGGAACTTTACCGCGCGACCGGCGAGGTGCGCCACCGGAAGTGGGCGAAGCGCACGGCGGACGCGGCCCTTGTCCGACTGGCGCAGCCGTATGACCGGCTGCCGCATTTTCCCTATCCGATTCCTGCCGGGGCGAAGCCGCAGGGTATTCCGATGGTGTGGTCGCATGTGCTGGCGGAGCTGGGCACGGTGCTGGGGGAAGAAAATTACCTGCGCGCGGCCCGGCGGTTGGCGGACGAGATTTTTTTGCACCACCACGATCCCGCGGCCGACCTCGTGCGCGAATTCGTCCGTCAGGAAGGCGGCCACCTGGCCGGGCCGGAAGGCCGCGTGGTGGTGCCGGGGCATGTGATCGAGAACATGTGGTTCCAGCTCGATGTGCTGGCGCTGGCGGGCGGCGCAGCGGGCCGGGCCGCCGAAGCCCACCGGCTGACGCGGCGGCACCTTGAGCTCGGCTGGGACCGCGAACACGGCGGGCTTTTGCTGGCGGTGAACGCGGAAGGCGGCGGACCGGTGGCGTGGAACTTCGCCGATGCCAAGCTCTGGTGGCCGCACACCGAGATTTTGATTTCCGTGCTGCGCGGCTGGCAGGACACGGGCGAAGCGGTGTTTCTCGACTGGTATGAAAAGGTCTGGCGGCTCTGTCTGGCGCACTACGTGGACTGGGAGCACGGCGAGTGGCGGCAGAAACTGCGCCGCGATTTCACGCCGTTCACCGAGGTGGTGGCCCTGCCGGTGAAAGATCCCTTTCACCTGCCGCGCAGCCTGATCCTGCAGATCGAGCGGCTGGAGGACCGGCGCGCATGAACCAAGCCGATGTCATCATCATCGGGGCGGGGCACAACGGCTTGGTGGCCGCCACCTACCTGGCGTGGGCCGGCCTGAGTGTGCTGGTGCTGGAGCGGCGGGCCGGCTTTGGCGGCGCCACGTTGAACGAGGAACTCTGGCCGGGTTACACCTTTTCGACGGGCGCGCACCTGCTGCACGCGATTCCCGCGGTGCTGGCGCGCGATTTGCGTCTGGCCGAGCGCGGGCTGGAACTGGTGCCGCGCGACGAGGCTTTTTACCTGCACGCCGACGGCACCTACCACGCCAACATCGCCGTGGACCGGCCCAACAACCGCGTGGCGCGCTCCAAACTCACGGCGGCCGAGCTGGCCGGACTCGAGCGCTACAACCGCTTCAAGGCGGACCTGCTGGGGCTGGTCCGGCCGTGGCTGCTCAAGGCGCCGCCGACGCTGGCGGAACTGCAGGCCCGGGCGGCGGGCACGCCCGCGGCCGAGGCGCTGCGGCTGGCGATCACGATGAAGCTGTGGGAAGTGCAGGATTATTTTCTGCCGACGGAGCGGCTGCGCGAGGCGTTTGCGACCGAAGCCTCGGCCGTGATCGAAAATCCGCTGGCCTTTGCGCTGGCCTACGGGGCGATCGACCTGCCGGATCCCGCGACGGGTGAGCGGCCGCCGTTTGGTTTTGTCCGCGGCGGGATGGGGCGGCTGGCGGATTGTCTGGTCGCGGCCGCACGCGAGGCCGGGGCGGTGCTGCGCGACCGCAGTCCGGTGGCCCGCATTCTGGTGGATGCCGGCCGGGTCACGGGCGTCCGGCTGGCGGATGGCACCGAGCTTGCCGGCGGCGTCGTGTTGTCCTGCGCCGATCCGAAAGTGACCTTTCTCCGTCTGCTGACCGATGCGGAGGTGGACCCCGCGCTGCGCCGGCGGGTCGAGGGACTGGTTTCGCATGTGAGCTGTTACAAGCTTCTCGCGGCGGTCTCGGAGTTGCCGCGTTGGCGGGTCTGGGACGGGCCCGATCCCGACGAGCCTTCCCGCGGCTCGATGCAGCTCGACATGACCCGGGAGATTGTCCGCGAGTGCTACGCCGCACTGGCGCTGGGCGAGCCGCCGCCGCGCCCGATGCTCAGTTTCAACGTGCCCTCGATGCTGGATCCGACGCTGGCCCCGCCGGGCCATCACACGGCTTCGATCTACATCTACCCGGCGCCGGCGCGGCTGGCTGCCGGCACCTGGGCGGAGCGGAAGCGCGAAGTGGCCGAGGCGATCATCGACTACATCACGGAGTTTGCCCCGAACTTCCGGCGCTCGATTTTGCATTACGAATTCCGCACGCCGGAAGACCTGGAGACGCGGCTCGGCCTGACCGACGGCTGCATCTGGCACCTGCAGCACACGCCGGAGCAGATCCTCGGCGGCCGGCCGCTGCCGGAGCTGGCGGATTACCGCACGCCGGTCCGGGGGCTTTACCTCGGTGGGGCGGGCCAGCACCCCGGCGGCGAGGTCAGCGGCATCCCCGGCCACAACGCCGCGCAGGAGCTGCTGCGCGACCTCGGCCGCAAGTGAGACGTTGCGGCGGCCCTGATGAACCCCAACATCGCCTTTCGATGAAACTCGGCCTCGGGCTCTACCGCCATCAGCTCAACGACGACCACTTCCGCTTCGCGGCGCAGGCCGGCTGCGAAGCGCTGGTGATCCACCTCGTGGACTATTTCAACCAAGGCGGCGTCAACACGGCCAAGGACCAACCGACAGGCGACCTCGCGGGCTGGGGCCGGGCGGGCGATCCGGAGAAATTGTGGGAGGAGGATTTCCTGCGCGGCGTGGTCAAGCGCGCCGGCGTGCACGGGCTGAAGATCGCCGCGATCGAGAATCTAGATCCCGCGCACTGGTCGGACGTGCTGCTCGACGGCCCGCGGAAGGCGCAGCACCTGGAAAACGTGAAGACCATCATCCGGCGGATGGGTGCGGCGGGCATTCCGTGCCTGGGTTACAACTTCAGCCTCGCCGGCGTGGCCGGCCGGGTGCGCGGACATTTCGCCCGCGGCGGCGCCGAGGCCGTGGGCATGGACGGGCCGGTGGATGATCCCGTGCCCGAGGGCATGGTGTGGAACATGCGGCTCGGCGAGCGGGTGGGGCCCGGCCTGATGCCGCCCTGCACCCCCGGGCAACTGTGGCGCCGGCTGGAGGATTTTCTGCACGCGGTGCTGCCGGTGGCCGAGGCTAGCGGCGTGGTGCTCGCGGCGCACCCGGACGATCCGCCGATGCCAACGATCCGCTCGACACCGCGCCTCGTTTACCAGCCGCAGCTCTACCAAAAGCTGATCGACCTCGCGCCGAGCCCGGCCAACCGGCTGGAATACTGCCTCGGTTCGCTGGCCGAGATGACCGAGGGCGACCTTTACGCGCACACCGAGAACTACGCGCGGCAAGGCCGGATCGGCTACGTGCATTTCCGCAACGTCACGGGCAAGGTGCCCACCTACAAGGAGACCTTTGTGGACGACGGCGACATCGACATGCTGCGCATCGTGCGAATCCTGCACCGGAACAATTTCCAAGGCGTGATCATCCCCGACCACGCGCCGCAGATGACCTGTGCCGCGCCGTGGCACGCTGGCATGGCTTTTGCGCTCGGCTACATGCGAGCCGCCTTGCAGGCCGTGACCCGGGAACCGGTTTCAACCACGACATGAACATGATCTCCGCTCCTTTTTCCCTCGCCGGCCGGACGGCCCTTGTCACCGGCGGCGGCACCGGCCTCGGACTGGCCATCGCCCGGTGCCTCGCGGCCTGCGGCGCCAAGGTCATCGTCGCGGGCCGGCGCGAGGCGGAACTGAAGGCCGCCGTCGCCGCGATCGGGGTAAACGCCGGCGCGCAGGTGCTGGACATCACCGATCTCGCGGCGTTGCCGGCGGCGGCGGAGCAAATCCGCGCGGCCCACGGGCGGGTGGATTTGCTGGTGAACAACGCCGGCATCAACCTCAAGAAGACCTTCGCCGAGACGACGGAGGCGGAGTTGCAGTCCATCCTGCAGACCAATGTCGTGGGCGCGACCGCGCTGACCCGGGCGTTGCTG
>JAHCLN010000129.1 GCA_026125215.1 Opitutaceae bacterium | reverse complement strand
GGAAGGCCGAGCGGTATTCGCCGCTCAGCACATTTTCGACCGCATGGCGCACGCGCCACTCCAGCCGCCTCAACATGGACAGGGCGGAAGGTCCGGAGGACTGGGTGGCGGAGGCGAGCATGGTCCGGCGGCGCGGTTTCTCAGCTGATGCCGGCGGCCGGCACCGGGGTTTGGCTGATGACCTGGGCGACGATCTTGTCCGCGGTGATCTCCTCGGCTTCCGCCTCGTAGGTGAGGCCGATGCGGTGACGGAGGACATCCGGTGCCAGTTCCTGGATCAGCGCCGGCGACACGTAGGTCTCGCCGCGCAGCCAGGCCAGCGCGCGTCCGGCTTGGAAAAGCGCAAGCGAAGCGCGGGGCGAAGCGCCGAAACTCAGGTGGCGGGTGGCGGTGCCGCCCGGTTCGGCGAGGGCCCGCGTGCCGCGCACGAGAGCAAGGATGTAGCCCTGCACGACCGGGGCGACATGCACGCGGTCCACCTCGGCGCGCAGGGCGAGCAGCTCTTCCCCGCTGGAGGCGGGAACCAACTCGGGCTGCCGGGTGACCTGGCCCCAGCGTTGCATCATCGCGGCCTCTTCCGCGGCGGCGGGATAGTCCACGATGAGCTTGAACAGAAAACGGTCGGTCTGCGCCTCCGGCAGCGGGTAGGTGCCCTCCTGCTCGACGGGGTTCTGCGTGGCCATCACGAAGAAGGGCTTTGGCAGCGGGTGCGTGGTGCCGCCGATGGTGACCTGGCGCTCCTGCATCGCCTCCAACAGGGCGGATTGCACCTTGGCCGGGGCGCGGTTGATTTCGTCGGCGAGCACGAGATTGGCGAAGATGGGACCGCGGTGCGGGCTGAACCCGCCGTCCTTGGGTGAGAACACCATCGTGCCGACCACATCGCTGGGCAGCAGGTCGGGTGTGAACTGGATGCGCTCGAACTGCACACCGAGGGCGGTTCCGAGCGACTTGATGAGAAGGGTTTTCGCGAGTCCGGGCATGCCCTCAAGGAGCACATGGCCGTTGGCGAGCAGGGCGACGAGCAGGCGCTCGATGACCGCTTCCTGGCCGATGACGGCCTTGCCGATTTCTTCGCGCAGTTTCTGGGACCAGACGGGACCGGTGATCATGGGTAAAGGGCAGGGTTGGATAGGGAGCCGGGTTTGACTCCCGGCAGGTGAAATGGTTTCATCCAGAAAAGAGTCACCGCCATGCCTTTACCACTCCAAATCGAACGGCGGTTCGCAGCCCTGGGCCTGCGGGCGGAAGACGTGGAGGAACGGTTCATCCGCGGGGCCGGGCCCGGCGGGCAAAAAATCAACAAAACCTCGTCCACCGTGGTCCTGCGGCACCGGCCCAGCGGGACCGAGGTGCGCTGCCAGGCGGAGCGCTCGCAGGCGGCGAACCGCGAGGCGGCCTGGGCGCTGCTCTGCGGTAAACTGGAGAGCGCACGGGCGGCGGAGAGGCTGGCGCGCGAACAGACGCGGGAGGCCGAACGCCGGCGCACGCGCCAAAAAACGCGCGGCCAGAAGGTGCGGATGATCGAGGCCAAGAAGCACCGGGCCCGGATCAAAGCCACGCGGGGCCGTGCGCACGGCGAGTGGTGACGGCGTGTCGCCGGCTCAATCCACCACGACGGGATCGCCGGCCCGGATCAGCCCCGATTTGGATGCGTTGATGTAGTTGGCGCCGAACCAGACGGCCGTGGGATCAAGCGCCGGATCGCGGCGGTAGGCGGCGAGAGTGCGGAGCGGTTCAGGGCCCGCGCGCTCGCCCGTGAGCTGGTTGGTGGTGGTGATGGTGCAGCGGTCGCTTTTGCCGGCGCAGCGGAAGGTGAGGTCGCCGAGGCGAAAGCCGGACCAGCCGTCCTCGGCGTGGGCGGGGCAGCCGGCGATGACAAGGTTGGGCCGGAAGCGATCCATCGGCACCGGTTCCTCGCCGCGGGCCACGAGGCGGTCGTTCAGCCCGGCGAGCGAGGCTTCGCTCAGGACGAGCAGCGGCGCTCCGTCGGCATAGGCAAATTGGTCCCCGGGCCGCGCCGCCGCCTTGTGAACGGACCGGTGGTGGCGTTCGCCCATGCGCACCAGCCGGCAGGGTTGGCGCAAAAAATCCGAGAGCCAGACGGCGATCTCGACCCCGCAATCCACGGCCTCGACGGTATCGCGCCAGATCTGCACCGTGACCGGCGCGCCGGGTTCATCGAGGCCGATCGCGGCCGAGCCGTGGTGGGGGTTGCGCAGGATGAGCGTGCCGCCGGTCAGCGCGGTGGTGATCAGCGCCATGCGGGGCAGGGCGCGCTGGGTGAGAAACCGGCCCCGGTCGTCCACGACGAGGAAGCGGCGATCGTGCACGAGGCCGAAAGCATCGAGCGAGGCCGAAGCGACGGCGATGCCGCGGAGCGATTTGACGGGGTAGAGATAAAGGCCGGAGAGGTGCATGAAGTTCAAGGCCGCGGCCGCCGCTTGATGAGCACGACCGCGGCGACGATCAGGCCGGCGGCGCCGAGGCCGATGATCGGGCCGGGCTGGGTTTCGAACCGGGAGAGATTGCGGACGAACAGTTTCAGCGTGGCGTTGGCGGCGCCGTAGAAAAAGAAAAAGGCGATGAAGCCGAGGGCGCAGACCATTTTCCAGCTCATCGCGTCGGCCAGGTGGCAGATGGTTTTCCAGAAGGTGCCGGGGTCTTCGGGCGGGAGGGACATGGGCTCAGGCCTTGCGGCGGTAGGTGGCGAGGTAGTGCCGGGTGCCGGGCTGCGTGGAAAACTGCGTGGGCCGGTTGGCGTCGAAACCGTAGCAGATGCGGAGCCGGTCGCCGGCCAGCTGGTAGATGCACGGGATCTTGCGGCCGGCATTTTGGCCGGCGCTGCCCTCGAGCAGCAGGGCCGGATGTCCGTCGGAGGCAGCCGGCGCATAGCTGCCGGCGTCAAAAATCTCGCCGCCGAAGCGGATGGTATAGCGGCCGGCGCGCAAGATGAGCTCGGTGCGCTCCAGCATCATCGCCGGCGCGGCTTCACCGGCCAGTTCGGCCTTGAGCGGCACCCAGTGGCCTTCGATGGCGGCGGGGACGGACATGCTCAGCTGCGCTTGATCACATCGCGCGGGGTCGCCTCGATGGCTGCGGGCAAGGCGACATCCTTGGCGCCCTTGGCGCCGAGTTCGTTGAATTTCCGCGCACCGGGGAGGAGGGTCTGTTCGAAGGAGCCGACGGCGGCGTTGTAGGCCTTGTTGGCGGTCTCGAGCCCGCGGCCGACCTTGTCGAGGTTGTCGGCGAAATTCGCAATGCGGTCGTAAAGCGTGCGGCCGAGGTCGGCGATGACCTGGGCGTTCTGGGAGACATCCTCCTGCCGCCAGCCGTAGGCCGCGGCCTTGAGGAGCGCGATGAGCGTGGCGGGGGTGGCGAGCAGGACTTTTTTCCCGATGGCGCGGTCGATGAGCGACGGATCGCCCTGCAGGGCGCCGGCGAGAAACTGGTCGCCGGGCAGGAAGAGCACGACGAACTCGGGCGAGGGCTGGAACTGCTCCCAGTAATTTTTCGCGCCGAGAGCATCGATGTGGCCGCGCACCTTGGCGGCATGCTCGGCGAGCCGGGCGGTGCGCACCTGTTCGTCCGCGGCGTTGGCGGCCTCGCGGTAGGCGTCGTTGGGCGCCTTGGCGTCGATGACGATCTGCTGGCCGCCGGGCAGGCGGACGATGAGATCGGGGCGGAAGCCGCCGGCCGCCTGCTGCTCGACGAAATCGCAGTAGGAAGTCATGCCCGACATCTCGACGACGCGGCGCAGCTGCAGTTCTCCCCAGGTGCCGGCGGTGGTCGTGGAGCGCAGGGCGGTGGTGAGCTTGGAGGCTTCCGCCTGCAGGGAAACCTGGGCGGTGCCGAGCGACTTCAACTGTTCGGAAAGCTGGCCGTAGGCATTGGCGCGGATTTTTTCCAACTCGCCGATCTTGGCGTCCACTTTCTCCAGCGATTCCTTGAGCGGCTTCACCAGGGAATCGATGGCCTGTTGGCGCTTGCCGAGCTCGTCGGCCGACTGCTGGTGGAGCTTGCCGAAGGACTCGCGCGCGAGCTTGAGGAACTCGTCGGTGTTTTTGCTCAGCGCCTCGGCGGAGAGGGCCTTGAATTCGTTGGCAAGGCGGACGTGGGCCTCGCGCTCGGCGGAGAGGGCGGTCTCGACCCGCGCCAGTTGGGCCCGAAGATCGGATTCCCGGGTGCGGAGGTCGGCCAGCTCGGAGTTAAGCCGGAGGGTTTCCTCTTCGCGGGCGCGCAGACGCTCGGCGAGGGCGGCCTGGCGGCTTTGCCAGTAGAACCAAACCAGCGCGGCGCTGATCAGTGCGGAGACAAGAGCGGGAATGATGGTCGTAAAAATCACGTAAAGGTGGGGCGGCAGGGTTTAGTGCAAATCGTTTCCGGATGCGTTCCTTGACAGAAGGTTGCGTGAACTGCAAACACGCGCATGCCCGGTGCGAAGATTTACGCCGGCCGGGCTGCCGCCCTTCGCCCAATTTCATGGTAACCGAACCGCCCGAGTTGAAGACCGGATCCGAGGAAAAGCCCCGCGTGCTGGTGGTGGATGACGAATACGGACCGCGGGAGTCCATCGCGTTCACTCTGGCCACGGAATTTCACGTGGAGACCGCGGAACGCGCCGCCGAGGCGCTGGCGCGGCTCAAGGCCGCCCCCTACGCGGTGGTGGTCATGGACATCCGCATGCCGGAGATGGACGGCATCCGCGCCCTGGAGGAATTGCGCAAGATCGACCCGCATGTGTCGGTCATCATGCTGACGGGCTACGGCACGCTGCACACCGCCCAGCAGGCGATGGTGGGCGGCGCGAACCAGTATCTCCGGAAGCCGCCCGACATCGCGGAGCTGGTCGAGGCCGTGCGCAAACAGGCGGCGGCCGCGCGCCTGCGCCGGCAGCAGGCCGAGATGGTCCGGCGCACCGAGGAGATGAACCGGGCGCTGAAGGGCGAGATCGAGCAGAACGAACCGCACATCTGGCAGGGGCGCGCCTCGGTCGAGCTGGTGCACGACCTGAACAACCCGTTGACCGTGGTCATCGGCTACGCGGCCCTGCTGGCGGAAGAGGCCCGGGCCGTGGCGGCGCAGGATCCCGGCCGCGGCCGCAAGATGCAGGAGTATGCGGCGCTGGTCGAAAAGGCCGCGGAATATTGCCACCACCTCTCGGAGAACTGGCGGCAGGGCGCCCGCAAACCCGCCGAGTATCAGCGGCTGGACCTGGTGCGCGTGGTCAACGACGTGAAGCAGGTCATCTTTTTCGGCAATCTCGCCATCCGGGTGGGCGGCGTGCCCACGGCGCCGATTCGGGGCTCCGCGTTCGAGCTGATGCGCATCTTTCAAAATCTCTTCAAGAACGCGCTCGAGGCCGGCGCCCGGCAGCTTGACCTGGAGATTGTGCCGCAGGATGCGGCCTATGCCGTCACCCTGCGCGACGACGGCGCCGGCATGACGCCCGATGCGCTGAAGCGCGCTTTGCGCGGCGGATTCACCAGCAAGGCGACCGGCACCGGCCTGGGCCTCAACATCTGCCGGCACCTGCTCGGGGCGCACGGCGCCAGCATGGAGATCGAGTCGGCCCCCGGTCGCGGCACGACCGTCCGCATGATCTTCCCCGCGGCCCGGGAGTGATTTGCGCGGCGCGATGAAACGGCGGCGCGTCAAGATCACCGGCCTTGGTCCGGTCACCCCCGCCGGCACGGGCCGGGAGGCTTTTGCCGCGGGAATCAACGAGCCGGTGAGTCGCATCCGCGAATACAAGGGTTTCGCGCGGCAGGGGGCGGGCGCGTTCGTGGCGGCCGAGGTCGCGGGCCCCGATCTGGAGCCGCTTGGCCTGGGCGGCGCAAAGCGGCTGCCGCGCCACACGCAGTTTGCCCTGGCCGGGGCGGTCCTCGCCGCGGCCGACGCGGGGCTCGGGCTCAACGAGCTGCGCGACCGTTCGCCGCTCATCACGGTGGGCGCGTCGTTGATGGATTTCGGCGTGATGAACCGGATCATGGAAACGATCCTCCGCAAGGGGCCGGCATTCGGCCTGCCGAGTGCGGTGTTCAGCTCCTCGGTGAGCGCGATCTCCGGCGCGATCGCCGAGCTGATCGGCGGCGGCACGCGCACGCTGGCCCTGCAGAGCGCCTGCTGTTCCGGGCTCGACGCCATCGGGCACGCGGCGCAGAGCATCGCCACGGGCGAGGCCGAGATCGCGCTCTGCGGCGGCACGGAGGCCCCTCTGCACTTTCACCCGATGATCGAGCTGAAGATGGCCGGCCTGACGCCGGACAGCGCCGAGATGCCCGAGCGCATCTGCCGTCCCTTCGACCGCTGGCGCACCACGGGCGTCATCAGCGAGGGAGCATGCATTCTCGTGCTCGAACCGGAGGAAAGCCCGCGCCCGGCTTATGCCTACGTGGACGGTTATGCCTACGCCACCGATCCCATCGAGCAGCCGGTGGCGGGTTTGGCCGATGCGATCCGACTGACGCTGGCCAACGCCGGCCGGCGCCAGCACGAGGTGGAATGTATCAACGCCTGGGGGCCGGGGCACAAGCTGGTGGACCGGGCCGAGGCGCGGGTGTTGCAGACGCTCTTTGGCACGCGGTTGGCGGAGATCCCGGCCTTGTCGATCAAGGGCGCCATCGGCAATCCGCTGGGCGCGGGCGGAGCGATCCAGACGGCCGCGGCCGCGCTGGCCTTGTGCTCCGGGGTGATTCCCCCCACGGTTAACTGGCAGTTCCCCGATCCGGATTGTCCGTTGAATCTCTCGGCCGCGGCGCGCCATGTGGCGCATGAAGTGACGCTCGTGAATTCCCACGGCCTGTCCGGCACCAATGCATGCCTGCTCTTGAGCAAATGATCTTCAACCCGGCGGTCCTCGCGGCCTTGGCGGCGGTCGCGATGGGCAGCTTTGCCCTCTGGGCCAACCCCGCGCGGATCCTGAACCGCGCTTTCTTCTCGGGTTCGCTGCATGTGGCGGCCTGGCTGCTGTGCCTGGAGATGGCGCTGTTCGGCGACGACGGGCTTTACTGGGTGCGGATGGCTTCCGCGGTGGGTGCGTTTCTGCCGGCGCACCTGTGGGTGGTGAAGGAGGTCGTGCGCAAGAATGCGGCCTCGTGGCATCCGCGCCGCTGGTGGCCGTGGGCCCTGGTCGGCGGGCTGCTGGCCTGGCTGGCTTTCACCTACTGGTTTGTGCCCGCGCACTCCACCGCGGAGGCGCGCGTGTATGGCTGGGGTTACTTCGCCTACATGGGCGGCGTGATCACGCTGTATGTGATCCTGTTTTTGCAGACGCTGCTGCAGGCGCGGCACACGACCGGGGTGGAACGGCTGGAACTGCAGGTGCTGCTGCTCGGGGGCAGCACGGCGTGCGTGACCGTCATCGCCCTGATGGTGGCCAACGCCATCACGCACAATTCCGCCTACATCTTCCTGCAGCCGGTGATCGTGCTGCTGTTCTACGGCGGCACGGCCTGGGCCATGCTCACCGCGCGGGTGTTCGACGCCCGGCACATGCTGTTCTTCGGGCTGCAAAAGCTCTTTCTCGCGATCGCGGCGGCGCTCTTCATCTGGTCGGCCAACGAGATCATCGTGCTGATGGTGCCGCAGCCGCTGGCCTTCCTGATCGCCGTGGGGCTGGGCCTGTGGTTCGCGGCGGAGGCCGGACCGTGGTTCCAGCAGGTCTTCGACCTCAACCTGCGGGGCGAGGACGCCCGCCGGGAGGCGTTTGAGGCGGCGCGGCGGGAATCGAAGCCGGAACGCCTGGAGGAATCGTTCGTGCTGCTGCTGCGGAGCTGGGCCAAGGCCGACCGGGCGTATGTCTTCACCGGGACGGAAGGGCAGCTGCGCGGCGGCGGGCTGGTGCTGCCGCCCGACGGCCCGGTCGTGCAGGCGCTGGGCCGGCTGCGTTGGGTTACCCCGGAACGGCTGGCGCGCCAGCGCCAGGAATCCCACGAGCGCGAGCTGCTGCAATTCATGGAGCGCGAGCAGCTGGGCGTGATGGTGGCCTGCGGCGGGCAGAGCCTGAGCGTGGTGCTGGCGGTGGGCGTGCCCCAGACCCGGCGGCCGTTCACCTATCCGCAGGTCGCGCAGCTGATGGAGCTGGCCTCGATCATCGAGAGCGCGCTGGAGCGTTCCCACTACTCCGTGAAAGCCCAGCGGGCGGAGCAACTGGCCACGGTCGGCCTGCTCGGCGCGAGTCTCGCCCACGAAATCCGCAACCCGCTGGTCACGATCAAGACCTTCGTCCAGCTGCTGCCGCAGCACTACCAGGATCCGGTTTTCCGGGAAAAATTCTTCCGGCTCATCGGCGAGGAAGTCTCCCGCATCGACCGGCTGACGGAACAGCTGCTGGATCTGGCCGCGCCACGGGCCTACCTGGCGGCGGACCTGGACCTGCACCCGGTGCTGCGCACGAGCCTGGAGCTGGTCGAGGCGAAGGCCGAGGACCGCCGGATCGAGGTGCGCACGGACTTCCGGGCCGCCCCCGACCGGGTGCACACCGATGCGACGGCGGTCAAGCAGGTCATCCTCAACCTGTGCTTCAACGCGCTCCAGGCGGTCGAGGCCGTGCCCGGTTCGCATTGGGTGAAAGTGAGCACGCGGAACGTGCCCGGCGGGGTGGAAGTGGCGATCGAGGACAGCGGGCAGGGCATCGCGCCGGAGATGGTGCCGCGGCTCTTCCAGCCTTTCCAATCCACCAAGTCCACGGGGTTTGGACTTGGATTGGCCATCTGCAGCGACATTCTGACGGGGCTTAAAGCGACCATCACCGTGGATCCCCCCGTGAGCGGTCGCGGAGCCACCTTTCGCGTCACCTTTCCATGCCCAGCCTGATAATCCTCGCCACCGCCGACGATGAGCTGGCCGCCGCCTGGGAGCGGCAATTGCCGGCGGACCGACCGGCGGTGCGGCTGGCGCCCCAGAGTTTTCCCGGCGGCACGCAGCCGGGATTCGCGGCGGTCGTCGTGCTCGACGCCGCAATGGAGGACAGCCTGCCGGCCTCCCTCGCCAAGTGTCCCACGATCTTCGTGGGGGAACCGCGCAGCCTGCCGTTCGAGCAGGCCAAGCTCGCCGGCCGCGGCCGCGCCTACCTTTCCTATGCCGACAGCACCGTCCGCCTGCGCGACCTCCTGCCGCTGGTGGACGAAGTGGCGGAGAAACAGTCCATGGTGGAGCTGCTGCTGGAAAAGACCCGGCGGACAGATTCCGCCCGGTCCCTGCCGCGCCCGCCTCCCGGCGGGGACAGCGTGGAGTTGTGGGATTTCATCGAAGGCGCGGTGGAGAACCTCGACACCCGCGACCGGCTGATCGCGGAGTTCCGGCGGGCCTCGCGGTTCCTGCTGCGCGCGTCCCACGCAGTCTTCTTCCTGCGCGAGCCGGACGGTTTTCGTGCCGACCGCGGCACGTCGTTTTTTGATGCGGACGATCCTCTGGTCGCGCTGCTGGAGCGGCATCCGGCGGTGATTGACGGTTCGAACTGGGACAGCCCGGCCGACCCGGTGGCGGAGCTCGCCGTGCGCAACCGGCTGGCGATGTGGGGTGCGCGCCTGCTGGTGCCCGTGCACGACAACGGCCGGCTGCTGGGGCTCATCGCGCTCGGGGTGCGCGACGACGGGCAGTCTTACGATGAGTCCGACCGCACCCGCGCGGTGTTTTTCGCGCGGTTGCTGCGGCATTTTTTGGCAAAATCCGCCCAGCTCGGCCGCCTGCAGCAGTTCTCGGAGCAGGCGGGGCTCGGCGCGAAGTATCTGCCCAGCACCCTCGTGCTGGCCGCGGGCGAACCCGTGCCGCGGCAGGTGCCGCTGGTGGTGCGCGACCTCATCGGCCGGGCCCGCCGCACGCGCGAGGTCTGCCGCATTGCGCCGGCGCCGGGCCAGCCGTTCCGCGCGGGTGCGGGCCTCGTGGCCGAGACCGGCGGCGTCTGGGCCTTTTGGGAGGAAGCGAGCGCGGAGGTGCACGACGCCAGCGGCCGCGCCCGGCAGGAACGCAAGGGCCTCTTGCGCGAGCTCGCG
>JAHCLN010000128.1 GCA_026125215.1 Opitutaceae bacterium | reverse complement strand
GTTCGCCGCCACAATTTGCGCAGATGAAATTTAATTTTTTGTCAGCACACCCGATGCAATAGGTGCATTCAAAGGTGCAAATATACGCCGCGGTGCTCCCGGGCGGCAAGTCGCAGTTGCAGCATTCGCAGTTCGGACGAAGTTCAAGGGCCATGGCGGAAAAAGGATTTTAATGGGTGTGTGGAATAATTGGCCGCTCACAGCAGCGGGGCGAGGAGGCGGCTGAGGTCCTCCAAGATGTTGCCCCAGAGGCGGGATTTGCGGGGGAGCTCGCCGGCGGGGCGGCAGGAGCGGAGGAGCGTCTCGGTCCACGCTTTCATGGCGAGGACGTCGGGCTGGGAGTGGACGAGCACGGCGATCTCGAAGTTGAGGAAGAGGCTGCGCAGGTCGAAATTGGGCGACCCGAAGAGCGCGAGCCGGTCGTCCACGAGGATGGCCTTGCTGTGCATCATGCCGGGGCCGTGCAGCATGATGCGGACGCCCGCCTCGCGGAGTTCGCGCAGGTAGTGCCGCCGGGCGAAGTCGGTGACGGGGTGGTTGGAGCGGGCGGGCACGATGAGCGTGACCTCGCGGCCGGCGCGGGCCTTCACGATGAGCGAGCGTTGCAGGACTTCGTCGGGGATGAAGTAGGGCGTGATGATGGTGAGGCTGCGGTTGGCCCCCTGGATCATGGCGAGGATGCCCTCGTAGAGCGGGTCGCCGGGCACGTCGGGTCCGCTGGCGACGACCTGCAGCTCGCTGTCGCCGCGGGGCTGGAGCGCCTCGGCGACGGGAATCTCGGCGTGGAGGGCGTCGGCGGACTGCTTGCTGGCGAAGCACCAGTCGGCGATGAAGACCTCGTTGAGGAGGGCGGCGGCGGGGCCGGCGATGACGGCGCTGAAGTCGGCCCAGCGTTTTTTCAGCGGGGTGGGCCCCATGTATTCCCGGGCGAGGTTGTGGCCGCCGACGATGGCGGTGGCGTGGTCGAAGACGGCGATCTTGCGGTGGTTGCGGAGGTTGGCCGAGCCCCGCGAGGTGAAGGGCAGCACGGGCATGAACCACTGGATCTCGCCGCCGGCCTTGCGCAGCGGGTGCAGAAAATCCCGGCTGAGAAACATGCAGCCCACGGAGTCGAGGAGCAGGCGGACTTTGACCCCGTCCTTCGCGCGCTTGGCGAGGAGCTTGATGAGGCGGCGGCCGGTGTCGTCGCGGCCGATGATGAAGGCGGTGATGTGGATGTGGGTGCGGGCGCGGTTGATCTCCTCCTCCAGGGCGGCGTAGGTGATCTCGCCGGTGGTGAGCAGCCGGATGCGGTTGCCGCCGACGGGTTCGCAGGCGCCGTTGGCCGAGACGGTGCTGGCCACGGACAGGCTGGCGCAGGCGGCGGGCGGAATCTCGCCCCGGCCGGGCAGGGCGGGCAGGAGGCGGGACTTGCTGGCGCGCAGGCGGCGGAGCTTGCGGCCGCCAAAGAGCAGGTAGAGCGGCACGCCGACGTAGGGGATGAGCACGATGACCAGCAGCCAGGCGAAGGTGCTGCCGGGCTGCCGTTTCTCGCTCACCAGCCGGGCGATGAGGAAGATGGCCAGCAGGAAGCCGGCGATCGTGAAGAGGTGCGACCACAGGCCTTGCGTCAGGGTTTGTTCGAGCTCGGCATCCATGCGCAGCGGGGCTGGTGCTCGCCAGACAACCCGGCCGGCGGGGGGAGGCAAGGCCGCAAAGTGGTGGTAGGACCTGGATTCGAACCAGGGAAGGCGTTAGCCAGCAGATTTACAGTCTGCCGTGCATCATAGGTGGCCAGTTTGTTTACGAACCTGATTACGAACAGTTTTTGCTTGCCGCGACATTTTTAGATTCAAAAAGGCGGGCTCGCTTATGCGCAAATCAGCTTGGAAGCAGCTCCACGACCATCCGCCCGCCCTCGTCCGCCTGCTGGCCCGTCGCCGGGTGAAGGGAAAGACCGTCCGGGCGATGTCCATTCAAGAAATCGCCATCGCTGCAGGCCTGTCAGCAACCCGGGCAAAGGAGATCAGCACGGAAACAAGCTGGGACAACGTGACCATTCACGAGGCGGAGCGATTCTGCGCCGCCTGCAACTTCGACCCGCTTAACGCGGCCGACCGCAACCGCAAAAACGCCTACGAAAAGTCATGCAAGACCCGAAGCCGGAGCAGCAAGTTCGCCTACCTGAAGAAAAGCCCGTGGTGGGGGTGCGAATTCCTGCCACTCATCGAGCTCCTGAAATCTCGGAGAGCTTCGTAAAGAAGATCCGCCCCGTCGGAATCTCCCCGCAGGACCTCACCCTCATCGCCAAGCACGACAAATGGCTGAACAAGCTGAAGGCAACGGAGCAGGAGCTGAAAAGCACGCCGCTCCCGACCAAGAGCGAGATCGAGGCGGCGTGGAGGGAGGTGGTCCGGGCCTACTGGAGGTGGATGCACCTTTCCTTGGCGAAACAGGAGAGGCGGGAGCGGCTGGAAAACGTGAGGGTGGTGATCAAGAAGCGCCTGATCGAGCTGCAGAAGAAGGCGACATGGCAGAAGGTGCATCACCTGCGCCAGAAGATGGGGCGGAAGTTCCTGAGCAAGGAAATGTCCAGCGCCGCAAGCGCCGCTTCGTTACGGCCCAGGACTGCGGCCGAGCCCTCCACCATGCCCAAGGCGATTTCACAACTGCCGCCCGAGCGCTTGGCATCACAGAGAACGCCCTACGTCTCCGGTGCGGAAAAAACCAGCAACTGCGAGCCCTCTGGCTCCGGGGCTCAGCCGACGTAGCCGCACCGACGGAACTGTCCAAGATCTTCGGCAATGAGCCACCGGAGCTCGCGCCGAACAGCCTGGAGGGTGAGGCGCTGATGCGACAGAACCGGGAGCTGCTGCGCGGCGGCCTGCAAAAGGCGGGGATCAGCGACGACACGCTGAACAAGCTGAAGATATTCGACGAATTCGCGGTGCATTCCGGCGAGTTCCTCGTGGCCTCGCTGGACCTCACCCACCGGATGATGGTTTACAACACGGTCGCGCTGTTCGAGCGGGCCGAATACATAAAGAAAAACTATCTGGAAAACGAGCTGCTGGACGACGAGATCAAAGTGCAGTGGCAAGAGTGCTACAACGAGATCTGCGACATCATCGGCAAGGGCTATGACCGCACGCTGAACGGCACCCAGGCCATGGCCCGGATGATCGGCGGTGGCGACGATGGCAAAAAGAAGAAGCGCAAGCCGAAGTTCGGTGCGTTGAGAAAGGCGGCCGCCGATGGTTAGAATCGACGGCGGCGCCTTTGAGCGGCTGGGCAAGATGATCACGCCGCCGGCCCCGCCGCCCCCGCCCAAGAAGAAAAAGCGCGAGGAGGACGAGTATTGGGAGCCGGCGCTGGAACCGACCCAGCAAAAGGTCTTCGACTGCGGGGCGCGCTACGTGTTGGCCTACGGCGAGAAGGGCTCCGGTAAAACCATCGGCCTGCTGCACAAGCTCGTGAGGCACTGCTATGAAAACGACAACGCCCTCGGGTTGATTTTGGTGCGGGTGAAGTCCATGGCCACGAAAGGCGGCGCCTGGGACAAGCTCACCCAGCACATCCTGCCGCGATGGAAGGACGGCCTGGACATCGAATACTCCGACGTGAAGTTCGACGCCCAGCACAACGAATACCTGTGGGTGGAAAACCAGCACGGAGGCTGGTCCATGATCGTGCTGATCTCAGCCCCGCACGCCCACCAACTGCGCGAGCGTATCCGTGGCTATGAACCCTCCTTTGTGCTGGTGGACGAGCTGACCTCATGCGACTCGGTTGAATACCTGCGTGCGGTTGGCGCGCAGGTGGGGCGGCGCGAGGGGGTTGACGGAATCCAGCAATACACCGCGGCCTGCAATCCGGAGGGGCCGAGCCATTGGGTTTACAAGGTGTGGTTTGAGGAGGCCTTCGATCCGGTGACAGGCCAGTGGGACTCCGACTACGCGAAGTTCCACGTCCCAATCCAAGAGAACGAGAAGAACCTGCCTCCGGGCTACATCCAGAACCTGGTGAAGCTCTACCGCAGCGATCCCGTGGAGGCGGCGCGCATGTTGCGGGGCGAGTGGATAGACCGTCCGTCGGGCGAGGCGATCTTCAAGGACATCTTCGTGCCGGCGATCCACATCAAGCCCGAGCCCGGCTCCGCGGCCCGCATCCTGCCGGATCCGGACCATCCCGTGATCATCGGCATGGACCCCGGCTCGGCAAACAATGCGTTCATATTCATGCAGTGGATGCCGGTGGAGGACTTGTTGCGCTGGGTGGTGTTCGATGAGTTGGTTTACACCCGCCGCCGGCTGCTTTACAGCATCCTCGTGCCGGCGTTTTTGCGCCGCATGAAGTTTTGGAACGAACGCATGGGGGTCAAGTTTCGGACGGTTTACAATTCCGACAACTCGGCGTTCAACCAGTTCAGGGCGGCCGGCGGGTCCTACGATGTGCTCGAGTTCGAAAAGATTGCCAATGCTACAGCGGCGGGAGCGGAGCCGTTGTGGAAGCGCTACGGGCTGGCTGGCCCAATGAAGGTGACGCCGGCGCCGAAATTTGCCGGCTCCAAGGCGGCCCGGGTCCGGCTGATCCAAGAGCTGCTGTCCACCGAAAGGCTGCTGGTATCCTCCGGTTGCACAAAGGTCATCGAGATGTTTGCCAAGCTCGACTCCGAGGCCGGCGAGCCAGGCATGCCGCAATACGACTCCGAGCTGGCGCTCACGCCCAAGAAGGGCTCGGTGCACGGGCACCCTTTTGACGCGCTGAGTTATCCGCCCCTGACGGCATCACTGACGCCACACCTGCTGGTGCCGCCAGCAGCCGAACAAACCCAGACGATGATCCCAATCGGGTCTTGACTCCCGATTTTGTTACTTAAAAAGGCAGGCAACATCCCATCCCAACCATGAGACAACGCATCACGATTGACCTAAACAACAACCCCGAGGCGGTCGGCGTCGTCGCCGACATGGAGCCGGGCGACCGCGTTGAGCTCGCGGGTTCCATCGTCTCGAAGGATGACCAGAGCCTGGTCCTCGAGCTGGACGAGATCGGCGAGGACAGCGCAGTGCCGGCCGAAGAGACCGACGACGAAGAGGCCGACGACGACTCCCCGGCGGCGCGGGTGGTGCGGGGCGATGGTTGAGGCGGCATACCCCCCCATACTGCCGAACCGCAAGAGCACGGACCAGACGGACGCCACGCGACAAATCGACCTGCACTATGCGCAACTCGGCATCATCGCCCGCTGGGATTGGGAGCGTTATACCCGGCTGGCGCTCTTCCTGAACCTCACGGTCTATGAATTGGCGTCCTACATCCTCATGCCCCACTCGGCGGTCCGTCGCGGGCAACGGGACAACCGCTTTCCCGGGCCGGCGTGCCTGCTGCTCACCCTGCTCGAGGCGCGAGCAACCGAGGCTTATGGCGGTGACGTGATCAAAAACCCGATGCCCAAAATCACCAAGCCATGATCAGCCGCAAGATCCTCAACGCCACGAAGTGCACAAGCAACCGCCTGCGGGAAATCTTCACCGAGCGCGATCCTTCGACGCCAAACGGCAAGATCCGGAAAAAATTTGAGGAACGGCTGATGGCGCGCATCAGCAGCGGCGTCACCAACTGCGCGAAAAATTCCAAGCTGTGGCAGGCCGTGGACATCGCGTGGGACGGGACGCCGATCCAGGATGAAACCATCCCCCTGCTGCTCTGGGCGCAGGGGAAGATCGGCAAGGATAAACTGGCGCAAGACCTCTCCAAGCTGGAGTGCGCGTCCGAGTTCGTGAAGAAGGAAAAAGACAAGGCGGGCAACGAGACGCTGAAGCTGGACCTGCCGCGACTTTACGAGGTCAGCATCAACCTGGTGCGGATGATGGTGACGCGCCGGCTGGCCGCGCAGACCGCGCGGTTCTCCAACCTGTGGCCCTATTTCCGCTACGAGCCGCGGGGCACCGACATGGTGTCCAAGCTGCGCGGCGATGCGCTTTCGGAGCGCATCGACGTGATGGCCAACCAATACAACTACCGGCACTTTTTTCCGCAGACCTTCCGTCACCAGTTCATGTATTCGCGCTCGCTGGTCTTTGCCCGCTGCGCGTGGGACAGGAAGATCACATTCAAGGTCAAGGATACCAACCTGCCTGACGACAGGCTGGAGTTCGACAGCTTCATCGAGCGTGAGGGGCTGGACCTCGTGGCGCCCCATGTCTCCCGCTGCTACTGGGACATGGCCGCGCCCCTGCCCAACATCAATACCGATACGGGCCCGACCTACATCGGCTACTGGGACATCGTGCCTTACCGGACGCTGACCGAAAACAGCGGGAGCTACTGGAACCTGAAGCATGTAACCTACGGCGAAGCCATCGGCGAGCTGTTGACGAAATACTCGGCTTTTTTCCAACACTACTTCGATTCCGCCGTCCTGAAGTGGCCGGAAGCGAAGCCCGACCCGTCGGCCGAAAACAACCGCACGAACAACATCGGCCGCTACGCCGGGTCGGAATGCGGCGACATGGGGGTGTTGCTGACGCAGCACTACGAGAAGATAAACCCCGTGCACGAGGGCATATCCGACAAGCTCAACTGTGATGTGTGGGTGAGGCTGACGGTGGCCGGAGACAACACCGTGATCGGCGGAGAGTTTTTGACCACGACGCCGGCAGCCTACGGCGGACTGAACGAGAACGACGACCGAATCGCAAACATGTCCATGGCGATGGAGGTCATGCCGTTCCAGGACCAACTGACGAACCTGTTCTCGCAGATGCTCATGAACATCAAGGCGGGAATGCTGCAAATCTGGGCCATAGACAAGGATGCCTTGGAGCCGGAGATGCAGGCGCACATCGAAAAAACACTTCAGGCCAAGGACTATTACACGCAGCCGCAGGCGTTTTTTTACAGCGGGGCCAAGTTGCGTGAGCTGGGAGTTCAGAACCCGGCGGACAACCCGCGGGCTTTCCTGACCATCATCCAGGCCAATATCCAGACATCGATTGAAAACTCGATGAAGGCGATCCGCGAATGTCTGGACCTATCGGACCGCGTGCTGCTGGTATCGCCCAACGAGCGGGGCCAACCAAACCCCCGCGAGGTAGCGGCGCGGGAAATCACCGAAATATCGACCACCACCAACTCGATCCACACGTTCATTTCCGACGGCATTGACGAGCAACGGGCGGCCATCAAGCGGATGTGCTACGAAAGCCTGGTCTGCGAGACGACGCAGAGCTTCCGCGTTCCCGTCATCAACCGCTACACCCTCGCAACGATCAAAGAGGCCGGCTTTGAGGTGAAGGGCGATTGGAAAACGGATGCCATCATCCCGCTCAAGACACCCATCATCGGCAAACCGGGCGCGCTCATCTACGATTACTACTTCGACTCGCGGGACGGAGCGGACCGGGCGGTGAACAGCGACGGCGCGAAGGTGCTGGCGCAACTGCTGGGCCAGTTCTCGCAATCGGAGGGCATCATGCGCGCCATGGGCCGCCGCCGGCTGTTCGACATGGTGAACGAGATCGTGCGGCTTTCCGGCGCGGCGTTCGACCTGAAGTTGGACGAGGGGGAATCCGAGGACATCCCCGTTTCGGCCGAGCTGCTGCAGCAGATCGTCGCCCGACTTGAACAACTCGAGGCCCAGCTGGGCGGAAGAGCCGCCCAAGCGAGCCCGTTGCCGTCTCCCACAGGAGGCGAGTCGCCGGCGCAACCGCCCGGCCCGCCGCCCGCTTCCCAACCCCAAGAAGCGCCGCCCGATGAGGCACAGGCCGGCCTGCCGCCGGCGCTGAGATCCGTCGCCTGACTACTTTATGCCACCCGCCGACCCAAACCCAAACAACCCTACGCCGGCTGCGCCGGCCCCGGCGCCCGCGCCGGCACCTGCAAATCCTCCGCCCGCGCCCGCGCCGGAGGACGACAAGATGGACCCCATTCTGAGCGCGCTGGTCGACTCGACGGCCGATGGCGCGCCGCCGGCCGAACCGAAGCCGGAAAACAAGCCGCCGGCTGCTCCTCCGGCCCCGGCCCCCGCCGCCGGCGACCCCAAGCCGGCCCCCGCCGCCGTCTTGAAGCGCCGGCCCCGGCGCGAGCCCGAGCCGCCGCCGGCTCCACCGCCCGCTCCGGCCCCCATGCCGGCGCCGCCAGCCGCACCCGCGCCGACGCCAACGGATGATTTCGAGGCCGGCTTGCTGGACGAGGAAAAAGAGCAGCTCGAGATGGCCCGGGACGCCGAGCGGCTGCTGGGTGAAAAATACAAGGGCTTCGAGGGACGCACGAAGAAATTCCTGAAGGACCACCAGGAATATCTGGCCAAGGCCCGCGAGCGCGACCCGGATGCGGTCTTCGACGAGACGAACGCCGAGTATCAGGCGTGGTTGAGCAAGAACACGCCGGTCATTCCGCAGCGCGACATCCGCGAGATGGAGCGCAAACGCATCACCGAGGAGGTGGAGAAGCGGCAGGACGAAAAGATCTCGGAGGTTTACGACGAAACCTTCCGGCGGGATGCCGAGCCGAAGGTCAAGCAGCGTGCCGACGACTTCTTCAACAAGGCGGTGGCCGAACTGCCCGAGACGCTGACCAAGGCGATCAAGGAAGAGGGGGTCGAAAAGGCCAAGGCCAAGTTCCCCACGGAATTTCGCATCGCCAACGCGATCCTCGGCCAGGCGGCGGCCGATGTGGAGGAGTTCTACCGCCTGACGACCGTGAATCCGCGGACCGGCCGGCCGATGAAGGCCTACGACCCGAAGAATCCCACCCACGCCGGGCTGATCGAGTTCGTGAACACGCAATGCAACGCCTTCAAGAAGAGCGGCGGCAAGGCGTTGATCAAAGACGGCAAGCGCTTTGTCACCCGCGAGGAATACTACACCATGCCGAAAGAGCAGCGGGCGGGTGTGTGGACCTTTACCGACGACCAAATCGTCGGCATGGCCCGCATCGAGGCCGCAAAGATGGTGAAGCTGAAGATCGAGGAGGAGCACAACCGGCTGAAGGCCGAGGGCTGGACCCGCCCGGCCCCCGCCGCCGAGCCGGCCCCCGCCGAACAACCGCCGGGCGCGCCCCCCGCGCCAAACCCAACGCCGATCCCGGCCAAGCCGGCGAGCAGCGAGCCGGATGAGCTGCACCCGCACACCCGATTGCTCATGGGTGAGTGATGAAGGCCGCCGAACAGGACCGGGTGCCTTCAGTCTTTGAGCAAGGACTGAAGGCGGCGGCCGTGGGCCATGATCCCGCGGTGCGCCGCTACAATTCGGGCATGGCGCAGGTGGGGAAGCACATCTACATCGCGACGCGCACGTTCAACCCGGGGACGCACCGCTGCGACATCGAGATCAACCGCATCATCATCGAAGCGCCGGGCCGATGCCGCCCCAGCCACGTCGCAACAGTGGACCTGCCGCGGGCGACAGGCATGGAGCAGTTTGAGGACGGCCGGCTGCTGCACCACCGGGGCCGGCTCTACCTGGCATACACCGAAGGCCGTTACTGGCGGAGGCCCTATGTGGCGGTGCAGCAACTGGCCCTGTTCAGGAAGTCGAGCTGGGAGGTGGAGAAGGTGTGGACCATCGGCTACGGCAACAACAGCGTTCGCTCGGAAAAGAACTGGCAGTTTTTCTCCGACGGCGAGCGGCTGCACTTCATATACTCAATCAGCCCGCATGTGGTCGTCTCGCTCGATGACGAGATGCGGGTGACGGGCGAGCAGGTGACGACCCCAACGCTCCACTGGGAACACGGCACGCTGAGCGGCGGCACGCCGCCGGTGCCCAGCAAGCCGGCGGGCGACACCTACATCACCTTTTTCCACAGCTACACGCCGCACGCCGCACGCAGCCGACGCTACACGTTCTCGGCCTATGAGTTTTCAGCCAAGCCGCCATACGCAATCCGCCGGCTCACCCGGCCGCTGATTGTGGCGAGCGCGAGGGACGGCACATTGCCCAACCCCAGCGAACCCCGCTGGCTGCCGATCGTGGTCTTCCCCTGCGGTGCGATTCTTGACCGGGCCGGCAACTGGCTGGTTTCCGCCGGC
>JAHCLN010000127.1 GCA_026125215.1 Opitutaceae bacterium | reverse complement strand
AGTGGATTTGAAAATTGATCCGCAGGAGCTGGAGATCACGGTCCAGCGGGCCAGCGGCCCGGGCGGGCAGGGCGTAAACACGACCGACTCCGCCGTGCGCATCATCCACAAGCCGACCGGCATGATTGTCTTCTGTGCCGACGGCCGCTCGCAGCAGAAGAACAAGGCCAGCGCGCTCGCCGTGCTGCGCTCCCGCCTGCTGCAAAAACGCGAGGAGGAGGAACGCGCGAAATACGCCGCGGAGCGCCGCAGCCAGATCGGCTCGGGCGACCGCAGCGAACGGATCCGCACCTACAACTTCCCGCAAAACCGGCTCACCGACCACCGGATCGGGCTGACGCTCTACAATCTCCCGCAGGTCATGGAGGGCGAGATCGGCGAGATCATCGCCGCGTTGCAACGCGCCGACCACGAGGAAAAGCTGGCGGCGCTCACGGGCCAGCCCGTGGTCCGCCGGCGGGCCGAGCCGGAGGATTGAATGATTACCGTCCTCGAAGTCATCAAGCGGTCCACGGAATTTCTTGCCGGCAAAGGCATCGAAGGAGCGCGGCTCAACGCGGAGCACTTGGTGGGACACGCGCTCGGCCTGGCCCGCATGCAGCTCTACCTGCAGTTCGAACGGCCGCTGACCGAGGCGGAGCTGGAGCGCATCCGTCCGCTCGTGCGGCGGCGCGGCCTGCACGAGCCGCTGCAATATATCCTGGGCGGGGTGGAATTTTGCGGCCTGAAGCTCAAGGTGGACCGGCGGGCCCTGATTCCGCGACCCGAGACGGAGCATTTGGTCGAACTGGTGGTGGAAAGACGTCAGTCCGCCCCGCCGCAGGACGTGCTCGAACTGGGCACGGGCACCGGCGCCATCGCGCTGGCGCTCGCCGCGCGGTATCCCGCGGCCACGGTCACGGCCGCCGAGATCGATGCCGGGGCGCTCGCGCTGGCGGCGGAAAACGCGGCGGCCAACGGACTGGACGGACGGGTCGAGTGGGTGGCGTCAGACTGGTATGCGGCGCTGCCGCCCGGCCGCCGGTTTGACCTGATTGTGAGCAACCCGCCTTATCTCTCGGAGGCCGAGGTGGCGGAGACGGCGCCCGAAGTCAGAAACTTCGAGCCGACCGGCGCACTCACGCCGGGTGGCGACGGGCTGGCGGCCTTGGGGCAGATCATCGCCGGCGCACCGGCCCGACTGGCCCCCGGCGGTTTGATCGCGCTTGAGACGGGCATCGCGCAACACGAAGCGCTGCGGGCACAGGCCGCGGCGGCAGGGCTGGAGGGATTTGAATCGGTGCCCGATCTGACCGGCCGGCCGCGCTACGTTTTTGCGCGGGCGGCCGGCTGAGTCGGCGGGGACTCAGCCCTTGCTGTCGAGCCGCGCGGTCAGCGGCGGACGGTTGCTGACCCAGTATTGGCGGTTTTGGGCGAGCATGATGGCGTCCTGCACCACGCGAAGCGATTCGCGCAGATGGACATCGACGGTGTTGGCTTCGTCGTTCTCGTCGGTGCTGAGCTCCAGAATGTCTTCGCCGTCCTCGTCATCCGCAGGAGGGGGGGCCTTCAGGGCGGCATTCGGTTTGGGCGAGAGCCGGATCTCTTCGTAAGGGAAATTGGCCTTCGCCAGCCGGGTGCGGAATTCGGTCATTTCCTTGCGGAAATTGGTGGCGAGCTCGCGCTCGGCCTTGCGCTGATCGAGGTTGAGCGAGACGAACTTCTGCTGCTGGCGGTCGCGGAACCAGTCCACGTTGCGTTGCAGGTAGGCGAATTCGTCGAGCTTTTGCCGCCGTTCGAGGCTGTTCTGGCGCAGGCGTTCGAGGATGGTGGCCTCCAGGGGCTCGCCATCGAAGTAGCTGGGCGGGATCTCGTCCCAGACCAGCGCCCGGGGGAGGTCGGCCTCGCCGATGGGCAGGTAGTCTTCGATCGAGGGCAGGACGATGTCGGGCACCACACCCTTGACCTGGGTGGAAGCACCGCTCGGCAGATAGTATTTTTGCACGGTGATCTTGGTCGCCCCCGTCCGCACGGGCGCCCGGCTGGCTTGCTGCACCCAGTTGCGCAGCTCGACGAGGCTTTGGACACTGCCTTTGCCGTGCGTGGAGCTGTCGCCGATCACAACCGCCCGGCCGTAGTTTTGCAGCGCGCCGGCCACGATTTCCGAGGCGGAGGCGCTGAAGCGGTCCACGAGGACGGCGAGCGGGCCGTCGTAGGCGATGGAGGCGGACTCGTCCTGGTCCACATGGATTTCGCCGGCGTAGTTGCGCACCTGCACCACCGGACCTTGGTTGATGAAAAGTCCGGTCACCTGGGTGGCTTCGGAGAGGAAGCCGCCGCCGTTGCGCCGGAGGTCGAGAACCAGCCCCTGCACCCCGGCCTGTTTCAGCTGGTCGATGAGGCGGGCGACATCCTGGGTGGCGCTGATTTTTTCGGCTTCCGGACCCTCGCTGTCCGCGGGACCGTAGAACGAGGGCAGGGTGATGACCCCGAGCGCCATGGTCGAAGCCGTCGCGCTGTCCCCTTCGGGCAGCCGATGGATCGCGGCATGGGCGCGGGCGGAGTTGAGCTTGACCACGTCCCGGGTGATGAGGACCTCGCGGCGGCTGGTGGAATCGATGGCATCGGCCGGCTGCACCAAGAGCTTCACCTGGCTGTGCTTCTGGCCGCGGATCATCGAGACGATCTTGCGGAGCTTCATGCCGATGACTTCCACGGGTTCGCTGCCGGGCTGGGCGACGGCGATGATCCGGTCGTTGGGCCGCAGTTGCCCGGTGAGGTCGGCCGGACCCCCGGCGACGATTTCCTTGATGACGCAGTAGTCGTCCTCGATGCCGAGCACGGCGCCGATGCCGACCAGCTCCAGTTTCATCTGGATGCCGAAATCCTCGAAGGTGTCGGCCGAGAGGTAGGAGGAGTGCGGGTCGTAGAGCCGCGCGATGGTGGAGAGAAAAAGTTCGGCGAGGTCGCCGCCCTCGATGTCCACGAGGTTCTTCAGCATGCGCTCGTAGCGCTTGCGCACGAGCTGCCGGGCTTCGGGCTGTTCCTTGCCGTTGAGCATCTCGGCGATCAGTTCGAACTTCAGCCGCTGCTCCCACAGCCGGTCGGCCGCGGCGGGGTCGGCGGCGCGGTCCTGCTTGCGGCGGTCGGTGTGGTAGGCGTCGTTGCCCGTGAGGTCGAACTCGCGGTCCAGCTCGGCAAATATCCAGTTGATGCGGCTGGTCACGCGCTGCTCGTAAACGCCGAAGATGTCGTAGGCGGCGTCGATGTTGCCGAGCTTGCTGACGTTCCAGTAGAGGTTGCGGGTGTAGCGGTTCTCAAACTCGGCCTGGTCGGTCGCGAGGAAGAACAGCCGCTGGCCGTCGAGCGCGTCCATGTAGTCGGAGATGACGTTGCGGTAATCGGCGCTGCGCACGGCATCCCGGTTGTAATGGGCGCCCTCGAAGAGCTGGATCATGGTGCGCACCTCCTTGCCCAGGGTGGCCGAGGTGGTGAACTTGCGGTCGCTTCCGGTGGCCTGGAGGGTGGCCGTGAACAGGGCAAGCAGGACGACCGGAACCAGCCGGCGGAGGAGGGAAGGGCGGAACGACATGGGCATTAAGAGGGCTGGAGGGGAAGAAAGTTTCCCGGTATTTAGCGGCGGCTGAGCTGGTCGCGGGCGCCGTCGAGCACGCGCTTTTCCTCGGCCGTCAGCGCACCGAAGCCCTCGCTGTTGATCTTGTCGAGGATGCGGTCCACTTCGGCGCGCAGGTCGGCGGCGTTTTCCAGGTTCACGGTGTAGCGCGGCGCGGGGTTGGTCGAGACCTTGGCCTTCCGCGCCCAGCGCGGCAGGGTCATCTCCGTGCGCTGCCAGGGCAGGCTCCAGTGCGAATCATGGATGTAGCGGTGATAAATCCAGCCGGTCAGCATGCCGCCCAGGTGGGCGGAGTGGGCGATACCGAAGGGCGAAACGGCACCCATGATCTCGTAGAAGACGAAGCCGCAGGCGTCCAGACCGAGCACGGCCCAGGCGAGATACTTCGGCTTCACCGTGACGGGGAGGATGAAGAACAGCAGGAAGGTGATCTGCCGGTTGGGGAAAAAGCAGGCGAAGACGGCCAACAGCCCGCAGGTCGCGGCCGAGGCGCCGAGCAGGATGCCGCCCCCGTTCCAATGGACTGCCGTCCAGGCCAGGCCGCCGACGGCAACGGCGGTCAGGCAAAAGCCCAGAAACCGCCGCTCGCCCAGCAGTCCGATCAGCTCGCGCCCCAGAAAATAGATGGCCAGCAGATTGCCGATGATATGCAGCAGATTGGATGTGCTGTGGAGCAGGCTGTAGGTGAGCAGCGTCCAGACCTTGCCGGCTTGGAAGCCTTCCGCGGTCAGGGCCAGATTGTAATGGAAAAGACTTCCCGCGTTAAACCACCTGAGGAAAATGTTTTGCAGGATGAAGCCCGCGATGATCGCCACGATGATCCAGGTCAGCATGGAGGTGCCGGGGGCCCGGTAGCCCCCGTGGTCGTCCCGCATGTATGGGCGATCGGATAACATGGGGGCAATTAATGGCCCAACCCTGCACGAATACAAGCCGTCTGCCGCATATCCGGTCCCGGACCTTATGTCGCAGCGCCGCCGCATGGCCGCTTGACACGTCCGGCCAATGCTCTCTTTTACGCGCTGAATATGGCCAACAAAGCAGACAAATGGGCGGAAAACGTCGCCGGCAAGTTCTTCGTGGACCAGCAGTGCATCGACTGCGACCTGTGCCGCGAAACCGCTCCCGGGTTCTTCACCCGGCATGACGAAGGCGGCTATTCCTTCGTGCACAAGCAGCCGACCACGGAAGAGGAAATCAGCCTGTGCATGGAGGCCCTGGAAGGTTGCCCGGTGGAGGCCATCGGCAACGACGGCGACGAATAACCGCCGTCGCCCATCGCAGATTTTCACCCGGCCGGTCATGGCCGGGTTTTTTGCGTCCGGGGCCAAGCCATGGTTAAGCGGATAATAGGAGACCTTAACTAAGGCCTTGTTTTGCGGCCGGGAAGCGGCAGGCTGGCCGGCATGTCCCGTCTCCTTTTGCTTGCCGGTTCGGCCTTGCTGGCGGTTTCCGCCGCCGCCCAGACCACCGTGGATCTGCCCGCGATCACGGTTCATTCGCCGCGCGTGGCCAACCAGGCGCCGGCGGCGACGTTCGCGATGCCGGTGTCGGCCCTCAGCTTCGAACCGCGGGCGGATGTGCAGGCGCGCAATCTCGCCGAGGGGCAGGCGGACCTCAGCATCCGCGGCAGCACCTTTGAGAACGTCGCCTTCCGGCTCGGGGCGGTGACGGTGATGGATCCGCAGACGGGCCACTATTTCGCCGAGATACCCGTGGCCCCCGCGATGTTGGGCGCGCCGGCGGTGTTGACGGGGACAGACAATGCTTTCGCGACGACCAATGCCACGGTCGGTTCCGTCCGCCACGGCTGGGCGCCGATCCGCTCGCGCGGTCTCCTGAGCCTCGGCGCCGGCCAATACAACCTGCGCCGCGGGGAGATTTACCAAGGCGCGACGAGGGCCGCCGGCGGCGTTCACTACGGGGCGGACATCGCCTACGCCCGGTCGCAAGCCGACGGCTCCCGGCCCTTCGGCGACCACGACTTCGAGCGCATTGGGGCGAGGCTCCAGCGCCGGACGGCAACGGCGCAAACGGATATCTACGCCGGCTATCAGGCCAAGTTTTTCGGCTGGCCCAACCTCTACACGCCTTTCGGCTTCAACGAGACCGAAAACCTGCAGACCGTGCTGATCGCGCTCAACCACCGGGCGGAAGGTGTCGCCGGCGAATACTGGGAGGCGGGGCTCTACCACCGGCGCAACAAGGATGATTACGAATTCAACCGGGCGGTGCCCGGTGCCTCGAATCCTTTCCAGCACACCACTTGGATCAGCGGCGCGGCGTTGGAGGGACGCCGGGAGCTTGGCGCAGGCCTGGCGCTCCGGTTGCGGGGCGAGGTTGCGGCGGACGAAATTACCTCCACGGCGCTGGTTTTCGGCCGCCACAATTCCCGGACCATCGGCAAACTCACGGCCCTGATCGACCGGGATTGGGCGGCAGCGGATGGCGGCGGCCTCGGGGTTTCCGCCGGACTATCGTGGGACGAAACCAACCGCGACGAGGGTGGGGTGTCGCCGTTGCTGGAGTTGACCCGGCGGTTTGCCCCCGGCGGCGCGTTGCGGACGCTGGGCTTGGCTTATGCCCGCACCACGCAGGTGGCGACCTATACGGCGCTGAATTCCGACGCCGGCGCCGGGCTCTTCCGTGGCAACCCGAACCTGCGCCGCTCGGTCACCGACAATGTCGAGCTGCAACTGGCCGGGGATGGGTCCGGCTGGCGCTGGGAGGGTGCGGCTTTTTACCGTCGCGATGACCGGCTCGTGGACTGGACCTTCCGCCGCGGTGTTACCGCGCGCACGGCGAACCCCGTGGATATCGCCACCACCGGGGCGGAGCTGGTGGCGCGGCGCACCGGAGGATTCGGCACGGTTACCCTCGGCTACACCTACCTGGCCAAGAGTCCCGATTACGGCTCGGCCATGGTTGATGCCAGCTTCTATGCCCTGAACTACGCCCGCCACCGTCTTACGGCTGCGCTCACCCTGCGGTTGGGGCGGGAGTGGGAGCTGCGGTGGGACAACGAGCTGCGCCGCCAGGCCGACAACCTGCTCCGCACCACGGGCGGGGATGACGCCGCGCTCAGTTCCCTGGCGCTGGCGTGGCGACCGGCCGCCTGGCGCGGTGTGGAGCTGTATGTGCAGGTGGAGAACCTTTGGGACAGCAGTTTTCAGGAAGTGCCCGCGGTGCCTGCCGGCCGGAGGCAGGCAGCCTTTGGCGTCACTGCCACCTGGTAGGCTTGCGGTTTGACTCCCCGGCCCGGTCCGGGTCATTTGCCGCATGCCCGAAAATCCCTTTCTCAACCCGTCATTTCACGTTCCATGGCCGGCACTCACCGCCGACCAGGTTGCGCCCGCGATTGAGGCGGCTCTGGCCGACGCGGAGACGGCACTGGCCAAAATCCGCACCCAACCCGTGGCGGGTGTAACCTACGCCAGCACCTTTCTTGCGCTGGAAAAAGCAACCGAGGCTCTGAACGTCGCTTGGGGCAAGGTCGGCCATCTGCAGTCGGTCGCGGACTCGCCCGCGTTGCGCGAGGCCTACAACGCCATGTTGCCCAAGGTGTCGGCTTTCTACGCCCGCATCCCGCTCGATGCGGAGCTTTGGGCGAGGCTCAAGGCCTTTGCCAGCAGCCCGGCCGCGGCCGCGGTGCAGGGGGTGCACCGCCGGTTTTTGGATGAGACGGTGGCCGGTTTCCGGCAGGCCGGTGCGGATTTGCCCGACGCGAAACGGGCGCGGCTCGAGGCGCTGCAGAGCGAACTCGCCCAGCTTACCCAAAAATACTCCGAGAACGTCCTCGACAGCACCAATGCGTGGGAGCTCGTCGTGACCGACGAGTCCCGCCTCAAGGGCCTCCCGGAGCACGCGAAGGCCGCCGCCCGCCGCAGTGCGGAGGCAAAGGGGAAGGGGAGCGCCGAGAAGCCGGCCTGGCGGTTCACCCTGCACCAGCCCTCGGTCGAGCCGTTCATGACCTACGTGGACGATGCGGCGCTGCGGAAGGAAATGTGGGCCGGGATGGTGGCGGTCGGCCGCGTGGCGCCGCACGACAACACGGTGCTCATGCAGCGTATCCTCGCCTTGCGGGCCGAGAAAGCCGCCCTGCTGGACAAGGCGAATTTCGCCGATCTGGTGCTGGAGCGGCGCATGGCGAAGAACGGCGCACGGGCGTTCGCCTTCATCGAGGACCTGCAAAAACGGGCGCAGCCCGCCTTTGCGAAGGACACCCGCGAACTCGAGGAATTCAAGGCGCGGCAGACCGGCGGCGCGGTGTCCCGGCTCGCCCCGTGGGAAGTGGCCTACTGGGCCGAGAAACTGCGGCAGGACCGCCATGCCTTCGACGAGGAGCAGTTGCGGCCGTATTTCCCGATGAACCGGGTTGTGGACGGGATGTTCGAGCTGGTGCGGCGTATCTTCGGCCTGCGGGTCGTCGCGCGTGCGCCCGGCGAAGTTCCCGTCTGGCACCCGGACGTGCTGTTCTACGACCTCAACGATGCGGCGGGCCGGCACCTCGGGTCGTTCTACGCCGACTGGCATCCGCGGGAGTCGAAGCAGGGCGGCGCCTGGATGAATTATCTCATCACCGGCGGCCCGCAGCCCGACGGCACCCGCCTGCCGCACCTCGGCCTCATCTGCGGCAACATGACCCCGCCGGTGGACGGCAAGCCCGCGTTGCTCACACACCATGAGGTCGAGACCGTGTTCCACGAGTTTGGTCACTTGCTGCACCACCTGCTCGGCGAGGTGGAGATTAAATCGCTCAACGGTATCAACGTGGCCTGGGATTTCGTCGAGCTGCCCTCGCAGATCATGGAAAACTGGTGCTGGGAGCGGGAGAGCCTCGATCTCTTTGCCCGGCACCATGAGACCGGCGCGCCGCTGCCGGAAGATCTGTTCCGCCGCATGATTGCGGCAAAAAATTTCCGCTCCGCCGCCGCCACGATGCGCCAGATCAGCTTCGGCAAGGTGGACCTGCTGCTGCACACCCGCACCCCCGAGTTTCTGGCCGCGCCCGACCTTGTGGCGACCGCGCAGGCGGCGGTGGCGGACTGTCTCGTCCCGACCGAGCCGCCGCAGCCGCTCACGATCAACCGTTTCACGCACGTCTTTGGCGATCCCGTGGGCTACGCCGCCGGCTACTATTCCTACAAATGGGCCGAGGTGCTCGATGCCGATGCCTTCACGCGCTTCCAACGCGAAGGCATTTTCAATCCCAAGACCGGCGCCGAGTTCGTGAAGAAAATCCTCAGCCGCGGCAACGCGGCCGATCCCATGGAGCTATACAAGGACTTCATGGGCCGCGAGCCCGACCTGCAGGCCCTGCTTAAACGCGCGGGTCTGGCGGCGTAGGCGGGAGGGCTGCCGCCTTGTGCGCCCCGGATATTGCCGCGGGAATCCGGAAGGGTGGGAGAATTAACCGAGCTTTCCCGCGGATGACGCGGATTACACGGATCAAAAAATATCCGCGTGCATCCGTGTGATCCGCGGGAAGGATTTGGCGGCCGGATTTCGTTTGGTCGCAGGCTCAGGGTTCGCCCACGATGAAGTAGGCGATCACGCTGGCCACGTAGCAGGCCAGTCCGGCGACCAGAAAGCAGATCTCGGCGAAAAACAGCTTCGTCTTGCGGTTGCGGTAGCGCAGGATGCCGGTGATGAGCGCATGATCATCGGCGGCCTTGAACTGTGTGACCCACTGGATGCGCAGGCTGCCGCCGAGGATCAGCAGGGTGGACACGAGCACCAACAGGATGCCCAGCACCATCGAAACGCGGGCGAAGACCCCCGCGGCGGCGATCTTCGGGCCGGAGAAGCCCGTGATGGTCAGCGCCAGCGTCGTGATGGTGAGCATGATCTGCGCTCGGGTCTGCAGCACCTGGAACTGTTGCATGAGCACGTCGATGGCGCCCTTCAGGCCGCGGTCACCCTGGGTGGCGAGCAGTTGGGCGGCTTCGGCCTCCGCGCTGGGGTGCAGATCGGGTTTTAGGTCAGGATTTGCCATTTACACGCGGAGCATGAACCCGCATGAAAACCGCTCCAATCCCAATCTATGATCATTGCAGACATTGCCAACATACAGGGCCGCACGTTTCCGGCCCGCCGTTACGGCCGCGGACTGGTCGGTTCCGGCCAGCAGCCCATCAAATCGGACAATTTCTCCATGGGCTACGTGGTGCTGGAGCCCAACGGCGGCCAGGTGCCGTGGCACAATCAGGAGCAGGAGGAAGTTTACATGATTCTGCAGGGTCGCGGCGAAATGTGCGTCGACACGGAGAAGCGGGAAATCACCGCCGGCCAGATGGTTTACATGCCGCCGGGCAAATTTCATCAACTCACCAACATCGGCGACACGCCGCTGCACATGATGTATTGCTATGTGCCCGGCGGCGATGTCGCCCACTGGCGGCAGGAACTCGACGGCACGCTGCCGCCCGCCGGGGTGGGTGACACCCCGCCGCTGCCTGCCGGTGCCCA
>JAHCLN010000126.1 GCA_026125215.1 Opitutaceae bacterium | reverse complement strand
TCCAGACGTGAAGCTGACATACGGCTGCACATTTACGATGAGCTTCATGCCGGCCGGATCGACACTTGGGATTACCAATGGGGCTATGCCAAGTTTGTCCGCGGACAGCTTTCGGTTATTCCGGCGGTAAATTTGGTTGATAACGTCGGCACCGGCCCCGGGGCCACTCACCGCAAGCTTGATACATTGGCTGGCGCTGCCCGGTCCATGGCCTGGCCGCTTTTGGATCCGGATAGGATTGAAGTTGATCTGGATTACGACCGTGCATTTTCCCGCCACATTGCGCCATCTTGGGTCGGACGTATGGTCCGGCGCTTCAAATCCTGTCTGAAACATTGAGAACTGCAGCCGAAAAATCCGTCTGGCGGTCTGCCCTGCAGTTGAGCCGGGCGCTGGGTTGGCATGAGTGGCGAACAAAACTGGTGCCGCTGGACTACGTGCGCACTCGAGAACTGCCCGGGGTAGTGAACTTGGTCTGCTTTGAAAGTATGCCCAAATCCTGCCGGGTGCTGGACATTGCATCGCCGCAATTGCTCGGCCTCCATTTGGGTTTGTTGCAACCGGGTTGGAGTATCACCTACCTGAATCCGTTTGACCCCGAGCTTGTGCAAATGCGGCATTGGGCTGATTTGCTGGGTGTTGTATCTGTGCAGACAATTGCGGGGGACGCTCGCGAGCCTTGCCGTTTTGCACCGGGTAGTTTTGACCTTATCCTGTGTTCATCGGTGTTGGAGCATATCAACGATGGCCCCGGGGCGCCGGGAGATGCGGTCGTTATGCGCAATATGGCGGGTTGGCTAGCACAAGGCGGGCAGGCGGTGATTTCTGTTCCTTATGCACGGGTTGGGTTTGAAGAGTTTACGGCCAAACCGGTTTACGGTGCGGCGTCCGCACCCGGGGGGGCACCCAATTTTTTTCAGCGCTTTTACGATGCGGGTAGTCTGAACTCCAGATTGTTGGAGCCCTCAGGCTTGGAGGTGGCCAAACTCACATATTTGGGCGAAAGATTTTACCACGAAGACGATCCCCGCCGCCGGCTTGCGGTGACTTTGGCCCGGAGCCGATGGCGGTATGTGCTTGGTCGCCTGTATCCTTGGCTGGCATGCTGTTTTTTGGAGGCATCGAATGATGTGTGCGGGCTGCGTAAACCCTACATTGCATTCGCATCTTTGTTTAAACCATGAAGGCCACCTTCATCACCACGGTGAGGCACAATATCGGCGACGACTTTGTGCGGGAAGGCATCATCCATCTGCTGATGAAGACTGTCCGCCCCAGCGGGGTGGAGGTGCAGCTAATCCACAAGCATTTTCCTGCATCCGCCCGCCCGGAGTGGGAATGGCTGCATCGAAGCGGCGGCACGAGACTATTCGATTATTTGCCTGGCCTGAGGGCGTTGCGTCTGTCGCGTTGGATCGAACGGCTCCCGTTGCGCCCGGCGACCGACAAAATCTTAAATGCCGATTTGGTGGTGCAATCCGGTGCGCCAGTTTACTGGTTGAACGACGGTTCCGACAGTTCCAAGAACGAGTGGTATGAACCTCTGATCCGGCGCCGCTGGCTTTTGGTGCGTGATCGCGTGCCGTTGTTGAATCTGGGGGCCGGTGCATGCCAGTCTTTTAATAGCGATGGCAGCGAGTTTGAGCGCGTCCCGGCAGTCATGGAGTTCATCCGTGCATTTCATGCCTCTTGTGTCCTAACCACCGTGCGCGACCAGCTTAGTCAGAGGATACTGGCGCGGGCAGGTATAAGCGCGGCATTGCTGCCATGTCCCGCGTTGCTGGCAACCCGTCGGTATGGGATCGCTTCATCAAGGGAAGGAAGCTATGTTGCACTTAATTTCATGCGGCTGGGCGGGCATTACCAACTGGATGAAGCGGACTACGCTCCGACTTGGCGGGATCAATTTTCGGTTTTTGCACGACGGCTGGTGAAAACCACCCGCTGTTTGATGGTGTGCCACAGCCGGGCGGAATTGGAGGCGGCCAAGCAAATGCTGCCCGAGATCGAACGGTTTTACTCCCCCGACTACCGCGATTACCTGCGGATCTATGCCGCCGCATCGGCTGGCGTGGTCAACCGTGTGCATGGTGCCTTTGCCTTGGCTGGCTGTGGACGTCCGAGCTTGGTGGTGGGCAATGACAGCCGTGCACGCATGGCGGAAATCATCGGGCTGCCGGTCCTCCACGTGGCGGAAGCAACTACGGCCCGTATGGAGACGCGACTGGAGGAGCTGCGGTCAGATTTGCCCGGCCATCGCACCCGCTTGTTGCATACGGCTGACGAAGCCGAGCAGGCTTACCTAAAACTTTTGCGGCCTGCCTTGGCGGCGAGGCCGATGTCCCGCGAGACTCCATGAGCTTGGGCAAGCTTCCTCATTCCAGCGCAATTGCGGCAGCCCGTTGGTTGCGCACTTGCATGACCCGTTCGCTTGCCCCGCCTCCTGCCCGCCATCCTGCTACCCGTCGCTTTCGGGCGGCAATCTACAAAGTGGATCTCATTGGAGATTTTGTGCTGGCGCTTTCGGCAATACGTCTGGCGCTAGCCCGTTATGGAGAAAGCCAAAGTCTTTTGGTGGTCTCGCCCCACGTCGAGCCTTTGGCAGCCATGGAGTTTCCTCGCACCGAGCGGCTGGTTCTCCCGCCTTCGGTCGGACACAAAAAGCTTATTTGGGCCGGTCTCGCGGCGCGCCGAAAGCTGCGCGACTATGCCTGTGACGAGGTCTTGTGTCTTCGCCACCAACGATGGGATTGGGATGAGCTTGTCTTGGGATGGCTGGCGGCGAAGCGAACCCACGTGCTAAGCGACGAAACGTCGCTGACCTATTACCGTGATCGCAATACTCACCCTCGCTTGTCGGCAGTGGGCGCCAGACTTTCGAGACTCGCTTCGGGCGGAGGGCCGGTATCAGTGCCACCCGGTGGTTGGTGCCGAGAATTGCTGCTGCATCGTCAGGCGCTCTCCGAGGCGTTTGTCGATGATGTGGCGCTGGCAGATTTGCTGCCGCACTTTTGTTCAGTCGAAGCGTTTGGCCAAGGCCGTGGTATTGGAGTGGCGCCATTTAGCAGCGCGCCTATCAAGGACTGCCCGGAGAAACTCCTCATGGTGGCATTGCGCGAACTCCGGAAATTGACGGAAGAGCCGATTATTCTATGGGGCGGAGACGGTCAACTGGGCCGATTGCAGCAATTGGCCAAGCGCCTGACAGCCGGTGGGTTGACCGGAGTTGAATGTGCGCCGGTGTTGCCGTTGACCGGATTTGTGCGACGGGTGGCCGAAGCCCGGGTTGTTTTAACGGTGGATTCTGCCGCCGCCCACATTGCCACTGCCTTGGATCGACCTACTTTGGTGCTGATGGGAGGGGGGCATTATGGGCAATTTGGTCCGTGGCAAAAATCGGCCCGTCAAATCTGGCTGACCAATCGGTTGGATTGTTTCGGATGCAGCTGGAATTGCATCTATTCATCGCCCGTATGTCTAACCGGGATTGCTGAGCCCGAGATCCTTTTGGCGGTCTCGCGGCTTTGGTTGCACAGCAAAAATACATGAGTGGAGTTGCCGCGATTACGCCCACGCTGGGGACCTCGCCTTGGCTGGATGCCACCATCGCCAGTGTCGCATCATTGCCGGCGATCTCTCGCCATGTGTTGGTTTGTCCAGCGATCAAGCTTGCGGAGCTTCGGCGGCGTTTTCCCGGTGCACTGGTGGTGCCTGAAACCGGGGGTGGCATGTATGCTGCCATCAATGCCGGGCTGGCGGCCCTGGCGGATAACTGGACTGCATTCACGTATATTAACGATGATGACCTTTTATTACCCGAATTTGCTGAAGTTGCACGGAGAGTTGTCCGCATGCGGGGCGCCGGTATGGTGTATGGCCGGGTGGTGCTGATAAGTGGCAAGGGAAATAGGTTGGGGGGCATACCTGTCAGTTGGTTTCCCACGCACAACCGTGCGCTTTATGCTGCCCGCATTGAACCGGTGTATCAACATGGCACCGCGATTAACCGGGCTGCATGGTTGAAAGTCGGCACTTTTGATCCCGTTTTGAGGTATTGTGGCGATACCGATTATCTGGCTCGCCTATGTCTTCAGAATGTGACGGCAGAGTGTGTGCGGGCAAATGTCGCGGCGTTTCGTTTACATGCGGCACAATTGACCAAGCAGGCTGGAGCCATGGCCGCAGAGCGTCAAAAAGTTGATGAAAACTTAGGTCTGCTCTCTGGTGTTCATCCGTGTGCGCGGTTCATGGCTCGATTGGTGTTTCGCGGGACAAATTTTCCGCTCTACTTGGAGCGGATTGTCCGGCACGGCCCGATTACCTTTGGGGAACTGCTCGCCCGCGGCGAATAACGCAGCTCAGCGGTAACCGTTCGTAGCGAACATCGGATGGTCTTTGGGCGCGAAGGCCAGGTCCATCTGCCAGAGCACGCCGTCGCCCGGCCGCCGCATCGGGTCGGCCAGATCGCAGCAGCGGAAGCCGCGCGATTCCAGCCAAGCGCAGAGCTCATGGAAGCGCAGACAGTCAGGGGTAAGGGTGAAGTTGTAGGCCTCGATGATCAGTAACTCGGTCTCCGCGATCACGCGGGTGGCTCCGTCGAGGACGGGGATTTCGTAGCCATGGGTGTCGAGCTTCAGCATGTAAGGGCCGCGGAGGTTTCGTGCGTCCACGGCGTGGTCCACCGTGGTTTGCGGCACGGTGCGCGTGCCGGCGGTTCCGGCGGTGGCGACGCCGCTGCCATCAAGCGCCGGGTCCACGTTGAAGGCCGCTTGGCCGGCCGCCGCGCCTGCGACCGCCGGTTCGATCGCGAACCCGTGCCGCTTTTGCAGTTGTTGCAGGGCGGGCTGACGCTCGGCCAGTGGTTCGAACAGCAGGAACTGCGCGGCAGGAAAATGGCGGCGGGCGCGCAGCGACCAGATGCCGTCCGAAGCGCCGACGTCGATGACAGTGGCCGGTGCCAGCCCCCGCAGTTTTGCGCGTGTCAGCAAGCCGGACATGTTGAAGACCCGGTCGCGCCGTGCGAGGTGGAGGCCGAGCGGATGGAGCAGGCGGTTGACCGTCTGTTGGACGCGGGAGCGGAGGGTTTCAGCCATGGGAACGGGAAGGGCGAAGGAGTTGCTTGCGCAGCCAGCGGGCGACCGCGGCGGCATCCCACGGCCAGCAGCGCCAAGCGGGGAAGTGACGGTGGCGGACGGTGATTTCCTCGCGGTAGTTGGCCCAGTGGCCGGCGTCGCTCACGCCGCCGCTGGCGCAGTCGCTGATGAGGAGGGGCAGCGGGGTGAAGGCCACGCCGGCGCGCAGCAGGCGCAGGTTGAAATCGTAGTCGGCCTGGATGCGCAGGGAGAGATCAAACCTGCCGTGACGCTGGAACAGTGTTCGCCGATAGAAAGTGCCCTGGTGATGCACGAAGTTCCGGCGCACGGCTGTTGTGGGTGACGGCGAATAGATCCGCCCGTCGTCAAAACGCGCGGTGCCGGCGAGGACGCCGTCGGAGTGTTTCACCAACTGCTGTGCCGCCTGGGCGAGCGTGTCCGACGCGGCCAGCTGGTCGTCTGCACCGAGAAACAGCACCCAGTCGCCACGGGCGGCGGCGATGCCCTTGTTCATGGCATCGTAGATGCCGTGGTCGGGTTCGGTGATCAGGGTGCCAATTGCAGGGTGTTCCGCCTCCAGCCATGCGCGGGTGCCGTCGGTCGAGCCGCCGTCCACGATGACGAGCTCGCAGTCGGCGTCGCGCTGGGCGCGGACGCTGGCGATGGTGGTGCGCAGTTGTTCGCCCGGATTTCGGCAGACCACGATGATGCTGATCAACGGCACATCGGGATGGTTGCGGGCGGGCGGCAAAGCCACAAGGCTGGGTTTCGATGCTGCCCGCCCTTTCCATCATCATCGTCGCCTACCGGTCGCGCGAGGAGTTGCCGGCGTGCCTGGGGTCGATTCCGCGGGAGGTGGCCGGCCGGGCGGTTGAGGTGGCGGTGGTGGACAATTCGCGGAATGCGGACGGCACCGCGGACTGGATGCGGCGCGATTTTCCCTGGGTGGACTGCGTGGTGCCGGAGGCGAACCTCGGTTTCGGTCGGGCGAACAACCTCGGCTTCCGGCGCACGACCGGCGAATGCGTGCTCTTCCTCAATCCCGATACCGTCGTGAACACCGCGGCGCTGGCGCATTGCGTGCAGCGGGTGCGGGACGAACCCGGCATCGGACTGATCTCGCCGCGGCTAGAACTGGCCGACGGCAGCATGGACCTCGCCTGTCGGCGCTCGGTGCCGTCGGTGTGGGATGGGTTTTGCCGCGCGACGGGATTGGCGGCGGCGTTCCCGCGCACGGCGCTCTTCAGCGGCTACAACCTCACGCACCTGCCCGCCGAAGGCACTTACGACGTGGGCATGATCAACGGTGCCTTCATGCTCGGGCGGCGCGATCTGCTGGCTGCGGTTGCGGAACCGGGTGGTGCGGTGTTTGACGAGCGGTTCTTCATGTATGGCGACGACATTGACCTGTGCATCCGGGTGGGCCGTGCCGGGCACCGAATTGTCTATGATGGACGCGTCCGTATCACGCACCTGAAGGGCGTGAGCGTGGCGAAGGAGTATGCGGCGATGGCCCCGGCGATTTTTGACGCCAACCGCGACGTTTATCTCAAGCATTTCGGCACAAATTGGCTCTCGCGTTGGAAATGGCGGCTCACGTTCGGTGCGTGGAAGCAGCTCGCCCGGCTGCGTGCCGCCCGCAGCGGGTCGCGGCGGGTGCGGCCTCAGTAGGCGTTGCGCCAGCGCACGAAGGTCAGGGCGAGGATTTGCAGGTCGAGCCAGAGGGACCAGTTCTCGATGTAATAGATGTCGTGCTGGATGCGGCGGGCGAGGTCGGTCTCGCCGCGCAGGCCGTTGATCTGCGCCCAGCCGGTCATGCCGGGTTTCACGAGGTGGCGCGGGAGGTAGTGGGGGATTTCGTGCGCGAGCCGGTCCACGTGGACGGGGCGTTCGGGGCGCGGGCCGACGAGACTCATGTCGCCGCGGAGGACGTTCCAGAACTGCGGGATCTCGTCGAGATTCCAGCGCCGCATCCAGGCGCCGAGCCGCAGCAGGCGCGGATCCTGCCGCGCGGTGCTCTGGCGGGCGTGGTCGGTGGCCGCGGCGTCAGGTGTCATGCTGCGGAGTTTCCAGAGCGTAAACGGGCGGTGGCCGGCGCCGATGCGGGTCTGGCGGAAGAGGATCGGTCCGCCGGGCGATTCGAGTTTGATGAGGATCGCGAGCACGAGAGCAATGGGCGCGCCGAGAATCAGGCCGGTGAGCGCACCGGCGACATCGACGGCGCGCTTGAGGGCGCGGTTGAACAGCTGGTTGATCGAGAGTTCCTCGATCCCGAGCACGGGCAGCCGGCCGATGGTCTGCAGGCGCAGGCCGCTCAGCAGGATCTGGAACGACGACGGGATGACCTTCCACTCGGTGTAGGTGCGCTCGCAGGTTTCCACCGCGCGGATCATGATGTCGCGGGGCAGGTCGGACCGGGCGGCGATGAGCACGTCGATCTGGTGCGCGCGCAGGAGGGTTTCGAGATCGCCGAGGGTGCCGAGTGCCTGCGACGGGGCGGTTTCGTCGGGCAGCGGGATGACGCCGCAGAAGCGGTAGGGGTGGGCGGGATCGGCGGCCAGGGCCTCCGTGAGGTTGCGCGCTTCATCGTTCCAGCCGAGGAGGGCCACGCGCTGACGCAGCCGATCGCGCCAGGCGGGCCGGGTAACGGCAAAATAGAACAGCGAGCGCCACACCGCCATGACGACGATCACGCAGACAAAGCCGATGACGACAAAAAGCCGTGAGATCGGCGGCTCGAACTTCAGCACGAGCGACAGGCCGAGGTAGGCGGCAAACCAGAGGCTGGTGCCCTTGATGATGAGCGCGATGCTTTGGTATTTTCGCAGCAGGAGCCGCTCCGTGTAGAGGTTCAGCTGGGCGTAGGCCGCGATGAGAAACGCGACGCCGACGAGCAGCAGCGGCAGGTAAATGCCGAAGGTGGCGTCGGGCACCTCGAGACCGAGGCGACCGACGGGCGAAGCGTAGCGCAGCCAGTAGCCCAGCGCGAGCGCGCCGAAGGCGAACACGGTGTCACCCGCCACCAGGGCGGCCGGCAGCAGGACCTTGCGCAGGCGTTGCGGGGAGTTTCCGTTCATGGGTTGGCGGCGGCGGGAAGACGCCGGAGCAATTCGCGCGCCGGGAGCCAGCCTCGTGCGGGAAACACGTCCGGGGCAAACGTGGAAACGAGCCGTGGGATCTGGCGCACCGGAACATCCGCGAGCGGCGGCCCGTCGGGATGCAGGGCGAGGACGCCGTAGCCGGTGCGGACCGCGCGCATGGCAAGCAGGAGATTCGTTTCGTCTTCCGGGCCGGCGGTGAGGAAAGCATGGACCGCGGGCGCAGGGTGACGCGCGGCGCGACGCGCGAGCGTGGCGGCAAAGGCCGGGTCGCGCGGACTGAGCGCGGAGAAATCGTCCGGGGTGCGCAGCCAAGTGTCGAGCAAACGGCCCCAGGCATGGTCCTGCGCGCCGGGGGGCAAGGGCTCCCCGTGTGTGACCCTGGCGAGCGACGCGGCGAAGCGGTCGGTCTCAAGGTTGAAGCCCGTGGCGGGCGGCGGGCCGGCTTCATTCCACCAAGTCCAGAGTTCGCCGGTGTAAACGGCGGCGCCATGGGCGGAGGCGAGTTCGTCGAGGAGGGCGCCGGCTTCGCGGACAATTGCGGGCCGGTAGTGGGTGAAGTCCGGGTGGGTCCAGATCGGGTGGGTTGCCACAATCGGATCGTTGATCCACTCGAGCGCGAAGGCGCGGATGGCGGCGTGCAGTTCGCCGGTTTCGCGGAGGGCGAGTCCGAGCCCGAAATAAGCGCCGCCGCGATGCGGCGCCAGCGCCAGTGCGCTGCGGAAGTGCCGGTTGGCGAGCTGGGCCGAGCCGGCCTCAAGCGCGAGCCAGGCAAGGTTGAGATGGGCGTATTCCTCGAAGCAACCGGCGGCCAGCGAGAGCCGGAGATGCTCTGCCGCCGTGGCGGCCAGTTCTTCGCGCCGCGCCGCGTCACTTTCCGCTGCACGCAACGCGAGCAGCCGGCCGGCGAGCTGGTGACGGTAATAGGGATCGTGGGGGGCGCGTTGCGCTGCAGTTTCCAAGTATGCCAGCGCTGACTCCGTCTGTCCGCCGCCCAGCGCGGCGAGCGCCTGTTCGTAAGCATGCCGGGCATGCAGGTCCTGGGTGGTCCGCCACAACGGAATCGCCAACAGCAACGCCGCCAATCCCCCGAAAACGCCCCGGAACGCGCTCCCGCCAAAGTAACCTAATAGGTTACTTTGGTTTGGGGGCGTGGCGGGATTGGGGGTGGTGAAAAGCAGCGCGAGATTCAGCACGAGCAGGGCGTTGAGTGCGGGC
This sequence comes from Opitutaceae bacterium, assembly GCA_026125215.1. Classification (GTDB taxonomy): domain Bacteria; phylum Verrucomicrobiota; class Verrucomicrobiia; order Opitutales; family Opitutaceae; genus UBA2377. The sequence goes on along the minus strand of JAHCLN010000126.1, from coordinate 732 downwards.
AGGTCGAGCTGGTGATCGGTCAGAGCGAACAAACCGTAGGCCAGCAGGGCGGCGGCGGCGGTCAGCGGCACCGGCCCGGGCGCGCGCAGGACGGCCCGGATGCGTTGCGCCGTGGCAAGCAAGAGCAGCCCGAGTGCGGCGAGCCCGGCGGTGCCGAGCGTGGCCCAGAGCTGCACCGGTGTGCAATGCAGCTGCAGGACGTTGTCCACGCCGCCGGCGAGTTGCGCGCGCACCTTGGGATAGCTGAGCGGAACGGTGCCGGGGCCCCAGCCGAGGAGCGGTCGCTGCGAGCCGAGCAGGGCGCCCGCTTGGAGCATGGCGCTGCGCTGGGTGTTGCTTTCGCGGGCAATGTCACTCCAGCCGCCGCCGAGCGCCAGTTCGCGCAGCCGCGGATTGGCCAGCACCGTCAGGCACAACAGCGCCACGGCGGCGAGCCCGAGCGCGAGTTTGCGGCGTGGAGACCACGGGGCGCGCACGAGGGCGAAGATCACGCCGCCGGCCGCGACCGCGCCCAGGGCCAGCACGCCGGCGCGGCTGCTGGTGGTCAGCAGCACCGCGAGGCCGGTGAGCGCGGCCAGCGCCCACGCGAGCCGCGGCAATCCCGCCGCCTGCCATCCGGCGAGGGCGAGCCACGGGAGCACGAGCAGCATCGCCCCGGCGGTGTAGTTGGAGTGGCCGAAAGGAATGGCGTTGCGCACCGACCACGGGATGCCGGGGGATTGCCAGCGCCAG
>JAHCLN010000125.1 GCA_026125215.1 Opitutaceae bacterium | reverse complement strand
TTATCTTTGCCTGCTGTGTAGCTGATTCCAAGGGCTGGCGCATCGTATTGGTCAAGGCCCCCCGACCTCATGCCATGCCACCCCTACCGCAGCCTGTCTGCCGCCGAACTGCACATCCCGGTGTCTGCGGGTTGGATCGGGTCCGGAGCATGGTCGTCGCGCAGAGGGACCGTCTTCATTTCCAGCGTCGCGTTTCCGGGAGATTTATGATCTCTTTCCACGCAACATCCCGCCCGACCCGGTTTCCCATCAGTAATTCCTCATGACCATGAAAATCCCCCATCCCGTTAGGGCAATCATCCTCGCCCTCTTGGCGGGCACCACCCTCGTCGCCACGGCGAAGGTGACCCCGCCGCGTCCGGTGGAGACTCCCGCCCCCGCCTATCCCCAGGAACTCGAAGACACCGGCCAAAGCGGCCAGGCCGTGATCGAAATGACGATCACCGCGGACGGACGGGTGGGCCAGACCCGGGTGGAGTCGGCGGATCATCCCGCCTTCGGCCGCGCCGCCCTCGCGGTGCTGGAACAATGGCGCTTCGAGCCCGCCCGCCGCGACGGCGAGCCCATCGCCCGCAAGGTCGTCCTGCCCTTCCAGTTTCGCGCGCCGCTGGACCAGCGGTTCAACGCGATGATGGGCCGCAAGGTTTTTCAACACCTGCCGCCGGACACGGAAATCATCGATGAAGCGCAATTGAAGCGGCGGCTGCGCCAAGACCACTCCGGCCTGCTTAAGCCGGGCGTGGCGCTGACGCAGGCGAACCTGGCGCAGCTGAACTCCATCCGCTATGTGCCACCCGTCCTGCCCCGGTCCCTCCAGGGGCGGGAATTCGAAGATGTGATCACGGTGCGCTGCCTGGTCGCGCCCGACGGCTCGGTCATCAATCCCGAGCTGGAGGAGATGCCCAAAACCGCGGAATTGGCCGGGCCCGCCCTGCTGTCGGTGGCCGCAATTCGCTTCCATCCCCCGGACCGGGGGGACCGGGCCGCCTATGTGCGAACCACTGTCACCGTCGACTTCTCCACCGCCAATAAACCGGACAACAATCTATGGTGGCAGAATGAACACGATGCACCCCATGCGCCTATACCGGGCCAACCAGACATCCCCCGTATAGCGCGCTGACCCGACCATCTGAATCAAACCCAGCTACGGGGCCGCGCCGGAAGCCAGCCGCGCGCGGTCCATCCTTCCCGCGTAGAGGTGGATTTCCTCGCGCAGGCTCAACAGCTGCTCACGGCTGGCCCGGTCGGTGGCCATCTGCAGCGCGCGGACCAGAATCGCCTGCGCCTCGACCTGATAGCCGTGCCGCGCGTGCAGCCGGGCGACCGGAGCAATCAGGCTGAGCCGGCGCGGAAAGTAGCGCAACCCGTCCTGCAGCACGGCCAGCTGGCTGCGGCTCAGGGTGATGGCATGCCACTGCCAGACCTCCGCCAGCAATTCATAGACCGCCGGCTGGGCCGGCGACCGGGCGCGGGCCTGCTCCAGCAGGTCAACCACCGCCGCGACCGCGGCCGGGTCGGCCAGCGTCTCGGCCGCCCGGGTGCGCAGTTCCTGGGCGCGGATGCGGGCCAGCTCCCAGTAAACCCGCGGGCGGTTGTCCCGGCCGGCCACGGCGGCCGCGAGCAGGGGCGCCGCCGTCGCATCATCGCCGTGGTCGCAGGCCAGCAGCCCGAGCAAGCCCAGCACACGGGGATCCTCGGGTGATTGCGCCTGCGCCCGGTCCAGCGCCTCGCGGGTTAGTTTGAGGTAATGGTCGGTCAGGGTCGGGAAATGCCGGCGCACATACCGCATCTTGAGCCGGTCGAGGTCGCCCTTGACCCAGCCGATTTCCAGATCGCTCGCCCGATGCAGCTCCGGGCGCAAATCGGGCGCAAACCGGACCGGCCGCAATTCGACCGCGTGGCGTTGGGCTTTCGGCAGATACCGGCGCAGCTCGTTTTCCGCCTGCGCATAACCCATGCGGAATGCCCGGCGAAAATCCGCCTCTTTCAGCGGCTCACGTCCGGCCTGCGCCACCAAATCCCACAACCGCGGCCAGCGGGTATGGCGCGCTCCGCTGTCGAGCGCCCAGCGCAAAAACAGGGCCGCCTGCGCCCGCCATTGCTCCCGCCGCGGATCACCATGGGGCGGCGGATCCTGCTCGAACATCTCCGCCAGCGGCCGGAGGATGAGATCCTGCCGCCGTCCCACGCCCGTTGCCCCCAAAGCCTCGGCCAGGGCATCGGCCTTCGCCAGCCGGACCACGCCACCCGGCCGTTTCAAGGCCTGGGGATTCGCACTGAAGGCCGAAACCCGCACCCCGTAGGGATCCAGCTGCACCGAACGGTAGAGCTCCATCATGCCCTCGACCAACCAGGGCGGCGAACCGGGCAGGCGATGCTCCAGCACATACCGCACGTAGTCCGCGGTCAGCCCGAGACTGCCGGTGAAAAACCCCTCCTCGTTGAGTTTCAGGTAAACCACATAGCCGTCGTGATCCCAGAAGCCGTGGTTGCGCTTGAGCCAGCCCCCGGCCGACTCGGTGGCCGGCACCCCGGCCTGCAGGGTTTCCAGCCGCCGGAATTCGACCATGAGTTCGTCGGACACCGACACCTGGCTGCGATCCGAATGCACGATGTAAAGCTCGGGCATGGCGGCCGCGACCTGCCGGTCGGGCGGCAGCAGGAGGCCGAGCGCCTCGTGCAGCCGGTAGATTTGCTCGATCGCCCGGTTTGTGGCCTCGGCGGTGCAGGCCGAAAGCATCTCGAATTTCTCCAGCTTGGCGTAATGCCAGACCAAGGGCCGTGAATCCACGACGAAGGGCGGCAGCCGGACGATCTCCGTGCCGGTGCCGCGGGCGCGGGCGATCGCGGCCAGGCCGTTGAAACCGTCGAACTCCGCCACCAGCGCCGTGCCGGCCAGCATCTGCTCCAGCGCCTCGCGGGGCGTGAAACGGCCGTGCACCGGATTCGTCTGCACGTCGCGCACCTCTTCGGTGGGGAAAAGCACCTGGATGCCGCTTTGCTGTGCAAAGCGGTCCAGCATCCGGTCTGCCGCGCCACCCGGCAGTTCGAAATCCGCCAGGCTCACCGTGCCCGCCTGCCGGGTGAAATCCGTGAGCACCGCCGCCTGGGAAACCGGCCACGCGGCCAAAACCAGGCCGAGCAACCCGACCAGGCAGGGCCGGCAGCGGATCGGCGGACGCGGAGGCTCAGCGGCGGCGCAGCAAGACGACATCGGTGGCGGTTTTTTCGGCCTTTACGCCGTAGTTGGTCTCAAGCATGCGGACAAAGCCCTCGACGTTGTCCGCCCGGAACCGGCCGCTGAGCGTGAGCGCGGCCAGGGTCCCGTCCTCAATCACAAATCGCAGCCCGTTGAGCTCGCCCAGCACGACGGCGATCTCCCCCAGCGGGGCCGCCCGGAGTTGCAACCGGGGCGCCCGCCAGTGCAGCCGCTGCGCCAGCATTTCCTCGCTGAGTATCTCCACCGGGGGCAGGTCCGCGTCGGCGGCATACGGCATCACCACGCGGCCGCGCACCGGCAGCGGCCGCGGCACCGCTGCCGCATCGGCCTGGTTGAGCACTTCCACGCGGCCTTCGGTCACCACGACCTCCGCCGCCTGGGTTGCGCGCTCCACCGCAAAGGCCGTGCCCACGGCCCGGATCTGCACCGGCCCGGCCAGCACCACAAAGGGCCGCGCCGCATCCGGCCGGACGGTGAAATGTGCCACGCCGTGGATGAGCCGCACCTCCCGGCGGTCGGCGGAAAAGTCCACCTCCAGCAGGGTCTGGTCGTCGAACTCCACCACCGATCCGTCCTCCAGCAACCGCTGGCTCGGGCGATGAATCATAATTGCCGCCGCGGCCGGCGCAGGATCCGGGAGCACGAACTCCCCGGCCGCCGCCCCGGCACGTTCGGGCGGGTTGCCGGCCAGTTGCGGCGTTTCCGGGGAACCGCCAAAATGCATGACGGCCAAGCCGAGGGTCACCACGGCCGCAGCCGCCCAGAACCAGGTCCATTGCCGCCGGCGGCGGCGGGCGCGGGCCGCCAAGCCGTCGATCATATCCTCGGCCAAGCCGGCGGACCGCACCGCGTCGAGCTTGCTCCAGGGCGCCTGCACCGCGGCCCACGCCGCGGCATGGGCTGGATCAGCCTCGATCCAGGCCTGCAATTCCGCCTGTGCGGCCGGGTCGAGGCCGGCATCGCTCCGCGCCAGCCAGCGGGCGGCGGTTTCCAGGACGGCATTGGAAGGCATCGGTTGCATGCTGGTTCGGGATCAGGGCCGGGCAATCCCGCGCTGGTGAAAATAGGCGGCGCATTTGGCGGCGCCCCGGGCGAGCTGCACCTGCACGGTCTGCTCGGAAAGCCCGAGCCGGGCCGCAATCTGCTTCTGGGGCAGCCCCTCCAGCTTGCGCAAAATGAAGATCTCGCGGCAACGCGGCGGCAGCGCATCGATCGCCTCCATCAGGACGTCGATCTCCTGCCTGAGGTTGAGCATCTCGGCCGCGCCCGGACCGGACTCGACCGCCTCCGGGCCGTTCAAATCGGCCGCGCGCTCGTCGGAAAAAATTTTGGGCCGGCGCAGCTGCGCGAGCGCGGCGTTGCGGGCGGTGGTGAAAAGATAGGCGCGGGGAGATACGATCTCGTGGTGCCGCTTGGTCTCCAGCAGCCGCAGGTAACTCTCCTGCACGAGGTCGTCCACGTCCCGCAAACCGGGGAACTGGCCGCGCAGGTAGGCGCGCAACGCGGCTTCGTGCGGCAGCACTTCCTCCGCGAGCCAGCGGTCCGGTTGGGGTTCGGCGGTGTCCTCGGCCAAAGTGCGGCCATTCGACACCGGCGCCGGGACGCAGGCAAGCCCGGGTTGCTCGGGGTTCAGGATGTCGGCGCGAGCGTGTCGGCCACCGGCAGGCGATAGGCCTGCACCGCCGGGATCAATCCGCCCAGCAGGCACAGACCGACCATGCCGAGCGGGGCAAGGGCGAGCACCGGGTGCCACACCGCCACCGGCAGCACAACGCCGGTTTGCGCCCGAATGACCTCCGCGACGCCGGCGTAGAGCACAAAGTAAACGGCGTAGCCCGCCACGGCACCGAGCCCGCCGATGACCGCCGCCTCGCCGAGCACGGCGCTGAAAACCGTGCGCCGCCGGGCGCCGAGGGCGCGCAGAATGGCGAGGTCGCGCCGCCGGGCGCTCAGGGAACCGTAGCTGCTCGCCAGCACGCTGCCCGTCGCCACCAGCGCCACCAGTCCGGCCACCAGCGCCAGCACGCGGTCGAACCAGGCGATTTTGTTGAAGAGTTCCGCAATGATCGTGCCCACGGGAAACGCCAAGGTCAGCCGGTTGCCCTGCCGGTTATACATCATGTCCAGCATGAAGCCCGCGGCCGGCGCGCGCAGCTGGATGAGCACGGCACTCACATCGGTCGCCGCCCGCGGATCATGGCCGCTCATGGTCTGCACGCCGCTGAGCGGAATCCACAGCACCCGGTCGGCCGGGGTGTTGGTCGGCGCGAGGATGCCCGTGACGGTGTAAACCTCCTCGTGCAGGGCCTTGGGGTCGAAGTTCAGCCCGTGATAGGGCTGGAAGGTGTCGCCCGGTTTCAGCCCGAGCCGGCGCGCGGCAAAGCTGCCGACGACGGCCTCGCGCTCGCCGTCGGTGAAAAGGCGGCCGCCCGGCTGCACGGCGAAGGATTTGCCCGGGACGTATTCGACGGCGAAGAACTCCGGCACCGTGCCCACAATGCGGTAGCCGCGGAGATTGTCGCCCACCGCGATGGGAATGGCGGTGCGCACGGCCGGGTGGCGCTTGATCGCCTCGTAATCCGCCGCGCTCAGGTTGCCCGGCGAGGCTTCGAGGTGGAAAATGGCGTTGAGCACGAGCTGCAGTTTCGAGCCGCGCGCGCCCAGCACGGCGTCGAAGCCGGTGTTGGTCGCGGTGAAGACCGCGTGCGCCTGCGTCTTCACCATCCAGACGCACATCATCAGCCCGGCAGCCAGGGCGATGCTGCCGACGCTGACCAACGTGGACAGGGCATGCTGCCGAAGCGAACGGCGGATGATGAGCCAGAGGGTCATGCGCCGCCCTCCCGGGCCGCGCGGTTGAGCGCGGCAAAATCCTCGACCTGCCCAAACTCGGCCAGCACCGCCTCGTCGTGGCTCACCAGCAACAGCGCCGCGCCGTGCTCGCGGCAAACCTCGCGGATGAGCGCCAGCGCCTCGGCCGCATGGCGGCGGTCGAGATTGCCGGTGGGCTCGTCGGCCAGCACCAAGGCCGGCCGGTGCGCCAGCGCGCGGGCCACCGCCACGCGCTGCTGCTGGCCGGTGGACAGCTGCCGGGGAAAGTGATCGAGCCGGTGACCGAGCCCCACGCGTTCGAGCAGCTGTTGAGCGCGCGCCCGGTCCGCGCCCCGCGGACCAAAGCCCATGCCGAGGAGCACGTTCTCCAGCACGGTGTGGCCCTGCAGCAGGTTGAAGGTTTGGAAAATGTAGCCGATTTTTTCCGCCCGCAGCCGGTCGCGGCCCGCCTCCGGCAGGGCCGTCATTTCCACGCCGTCGATCCGCACGGTGCCGCTGTCGGCCGGCACGATGCCGGCGACGAGGTTGAGCAGCGTCGTCTTGCCCGAGCCGCTCTCACCTCGCAGCGCCGCCGGCGCGCCCGCCGCGAGGTTGAATTGCTCAACATGGACGACCTCGACCGCACCGCCATCGGGGCGGCGGAAGGATTTTTTGAGGCCGGTGATCTCAAGCATGACGGGGGAAGAGCCTCAAAATACACAAATAGGGGTCAAAACAAACCCTGCTTTCCGCCCGGGCGCGCGCCTTTTGTTGGCCAAGCGGCCTGGCCGTGTCATAACCGCCGGCATGAACCCCGGGCTCCGTTTCCGCACCGCCCTCGCCGCCGAACAACCCCTCCAGATCGCCGGCGCCATCAACGCCTACGCCGCGCTGCTCGCCCGGCGCGCCGGGTTTCGCGCGCTCTACCTCTCCGGCGCCGGTGTCGCCAACCACTCCTGCGGGCTGCCCGACACCGGTCTGACAACGCTGGAAGACGTCCTCACCGACGTGCGCCGCATCACCCGTTGCGTCGAGCTGCCGCTGCTCGTGGACATTGACACCGGCTGGGACGATCCCGCCCACGCTGTCCGCGAAATGGGCCGGGCCGGCGCGGCCTCCGTGCACATCGAGGACCAAGTGCCCGCCAAGCTCTGCGGCCACCTGCCGGGCAAGCACCTCGTGCCGACCGGAGAAATGGTCGCACGCGTCCGCGCCGCCGTCTCCGGCAAACCCGACCCGGCCTTCGTCGTCATGGCGCGCACCGACGCGGCCGCCAACGAGGGCGTGCGCGGCGCCATCGCGCGCGCCGAGGCCTACGTCGCCGCGGGCGCCGACATGATCTTCGCCGAGGCCCTGCACACGCCGGACGACTACCGCGCTTTCACCGCCGCGCTCAAGGTCCCCGTCCTCGCAAACCTGACCGAATTCGGCCGGACACCGCTCCTCACGCTGCCGGAGCTGCACGCCGCCGGCGTGGCGATGGCGTTGTATCCGCTCGGCGCCTCGCGGATGGCCGCCGCCGCCTCGCTCGAATTCTACACCACGCTCCGGCGCGACGGCACCCAGCGGGCCGTCGTGCCGAAGATGCAAACCCGCGCCGACCTCTACGCCACGCTCGGCTACAGCCCGCCCCAGGAAACCAAGTAATCCCGCCACCATGTCCGACTCACCCGCCCCCAAGGCCAAAAAATCCGTCGCGCTCTCGGGCGTGCCCGCCGGCAACACCGCGCTCTGCACCGTCGGCCACTCGGGCAACGACCTGCACTACCGCGGCTACGACATCGCCGATCTCGCCAACCACGCCACCTACGAGGAAATCGCGCACCTGCTCGTCCATGAGCACCTGCCCAACGCCGTCGAACTCTCGGCCTACCGCGCCCGCCTGCAGAAACTCCGCGGGCTGCCGCCGGCGCTGCGCAACGTGCTCGAACAGATTCCCGCGACCGCGCACCCGATGGATGTCCTCCGCACCGGCTGCTCGATGCTGGGACATCTCGAACCGGAAAAACTCCCCTCCTCCGGCGGGAACACCGCCGGCACGCCCGGGGCCCGCGCCATTGCCGACCGCCTCCTCGCCTGCTTCCCCTCGATGCTGCTCTACTGGCACCATTTCGCCACGACGGGCCGACGCATTGCGGTCGAAACCGACGATGATTCCATTGCGGCGCATTTCCTGCACCTGCTGCACCAGCGGGCGCCGACCGACGAGCACGTGCGCGCGCTCGACCGCTCCCTCATCCTCTACGCCGAGCACGAGTTCAACGCCTCCACCTTCACCTGCCGGGTCATTGCGGGCACGGGCTCCGACATTTATTCCTGCCTCACCGGCGGCATCGGCGCGCTGCGCGGACCCAAGCATGGCGGCGCCAACGAGGTCGCCCTGGAAATCCAACAGCGCTACACCACCCCCGATGAGGCCGAGGCCGACATCCGCGCCCGCATGGCCCGCAAGGAGATCATCATCGGCTTCGGCCACCCGGTTTACACCATCGGCGACCCGCGCAATCCCATCATCAAGACCATCGCCCGCGAACTGAGCGCCACACAGGGCGACATGAAACTGTTCAACGTCGCCGAACGCATCGAGACCCTCCTGTGGAACGAAAAGAAGATGTTCCCGAACCTCGACTGGTTCAGCGCCGTGGCCTACCACCGGCTCGGGGTGCCAATGCTCATGTTCACGCCGCTCTTCGTGATGGCCCGCACCGCCGGCTGGGCCGCGCACGTCATCGAGCAGCGCACCGACGGCAAGATCATCCGCCCCTCCGCCAACTACACCGGCCCCGCCGACCGCCCCTTCGTGCCGCTCACTCAGCGCGCCTGATCGTTCTCATTCTCGTAATCTTTCTCGTGCCCTCCAATCTCGGGAGAACGATTACGAGCAAGAGAACGAGAACGATTTAATCATGTCCTCCCCCATCTCCAACGTCCGCCCGCCCGCCGACCAGCTCCTCGCCGACCTCGCCGACTACGCGCTCAACGCGCAGATCACGAGCGACGAGGCGCTCGACACCGCCCGCTGGTGCCTCGCCGACACGCTCGCCTGCGGCATCATGGCGCTTGCCTACCCGGCCTGCACCAAGCTCCTCGGCCCCGTCGTCCCCGGCACCACCATCGCCAACGGCGCGCGTGTTCCCGGCACCGCCTACGAACTCGATCCCGTGCAAGGCGCGTTCAACATCGGCACCATCGTCCGCTGGCTCGACTTCAACGACACCTGGCTCGCCGCCGAGTGGGGCCACCCTTCCGACAACCTCGGCGCGATCCTCGCCGTCTCCGACTGGCTCTCGCGCCACCAGGCCGCCGGCACCACCCCCGCCGCCTTCCAATCCGCACTCCGCCTTCCGCCTTCCGCACTCACGATGCGCGACGTCCTCGTCGCCATGGTGAAGGCCCACGAAATCCAAGGCGTCCTCGCGCTCGAAAACTCCTTCAACCGCGTCGGCCTCGACCACGTCCTGCTGGTCAATGTCGCCTCCACCGCCGTCGCCACCCACCTGCTGGGCGGCAGCCGCGCCGACATCATCAACGCCCTCTCCAACGCCTGGCTCGACGGCCACGCGCTGCGCACCTACCGCCATGCGCCCAACACCGGCTCGCGCAAGTCCTGGGCCGCCGGCGACGCCACCAGCCGCGCCGTCCGGCTGGCGCTGATCGCGCTGACCGGCGAGATGGGCTACCCGTCGGCTCTCACCGCGCCTCAGTGGGGCTTCCAGGACGCGCTATTCAAGGGCCTGCCCGTGAGGATCGCCCAGCCCTTTGGCTCCTACGTGATGGAGAACATCCTGTTCAAGGTGTCCTACCCGGCCGAGTTCCACGCCCAGACCGCCGTCGAGTGTGCCCTGGCCCTGCACCCCCAGGTGCGCGACCGCCTGGACGAGATTGACCACATCGTGATTCAGACCCACGAGTCGGCCATCCGCATCATTGACAAGGTCGGCCCGCTCACCAACCCGGCCGACCGCGACCACTGCCTCCAATACATGGTCGCCGTCCCGCTCATCCTGGGTCGCCTCACCGCCGACGACTACGAGGACGACGTCGCCGCCGACCCGCGTATAGACGCGCTGCGCGCCCGCATGGTGACGCAGGAGAACCCCCAGTACAGCCGGGA
>JAHCLN010000124.1 GCA_026125215.1 Opitutaceae bacterium | reverse complement strand
TCGCCGATGTTCGCCAAGCTGAAGAAGAGCGGCGGCGCATCCAAGAATCCGCTCAAGGAAAGCTTTGGCAACCCCTACAATCGCCGCTGGGTTATTCTGGCGCTGTTCGGCGCGACGATGGGCCAGGGCGTGGTGTGGTATACGGGCCAGTTCTACGCGCTTTTCTTTCTCCAGCGCGCGGGCGGGGTGGAATTCGTAACCGCCAACGTCATCATCGCCATCGCGCTGCTGCTCGGCACGCCGTTCTTCATTTTCTTCGGCAGCCTGTCGGATCGCCTCGGCCGCAAACCCATCATCCTCACCGGCTGCGTGCTCGCGGCCCTGCTGTATTACCCGATTTACCAGGGGATGATGTATTTCTCCAACCCGCTCAACGAGGCGATGCTCGTCATCCTCGTGCTGGTGCAGGTGCTGTTCGTGACGATGGTTTACGGCCCGATCGCGGCGTTCCTGGTGGAGCTGTTCCCGACGCGCATCCGCTACACCTCGATGTCGCTGCCCTACCATGTGGGCAACGGCGTGTTCGGCGGCCTCGTGCCCTTCATCGCCACGGCCCTGGTCGCGCGCACGGGCAACATCTACGCCGGGCTCATCTACCCCATCTGCATCGCGCTGCTCACCGCCGTCATCGGCTTCATCTGGATCAAGGAGAAGCGGCGCGGCACTTTTGCCGAGTGAGGCTCAACGCCGCGGCCCCGGGCTCTCGCTCTTGAGCCCGCGGGTCATCAGCGCGGCGAGGGCCGCCGCCGGCGGCTTGTCCTCGAAGAGGATGGCCTGCATCTCCCGCAGGATGGGCGCGTCGATGCCACGGTCGGCACAGAGACCGGCAAAGGCCTGTGTCGTCTTGTATCCCTCGACCACGGTCTTGCGGCCGGCGACGAGATCGGCCGGCCTGGCTCCCTCGCCGATGCGCTGGCCGAACTCGCGGTTGCGGCTCCACCCGCCGTGGCAGGTCGCCACGAGATCGCCGAACCCGCTGAGGCCGTAAAAAGTCTCCGCCTTGGCGCCGAGCGCCGTGCCCACGCGCACCATCTCGGTGAGCGCGCGGGTGAGCAGCGCCGCCTTGGAGTTGTCGCCCAGCTTCAGGCCGTCGCAGCAGCCGGCCGCAATCGCGTAGATGTTCTTGAGGCAGCCGCCGAACTCGACGCCCGCCAGATCGTCGCTCGTGTAAACCCGCAGCGTGGCCGCGCTGAGCGCCGCCTGCACGTCCTGCACGCAGGCGCTGGCACGTTCCGCGGCCAGCACCATCGCGGCGGGCAGGCCCCGGGCCACCTCGCCGGCATTGGTCGGGCCGGTGAGCGAACCGACCAGCAGCGACGGCAGCAGCGCCGCCATGACCTCCGACGGACGGAGATGGGTGCCAAGCTCCAGGCCTTTCGCCAAACTCGCCACCAGCCGCACCCGCGGCTCGGCGGGCAGCGCCGCCCGCACGCGGCCGCAGGTCTCGCGCAACGCCTGCGAGGGACAGGCCAGCAGCACGACCTCGGCCTCGGCGAGCGCGCGATCCAGGTCCGGCTCAATCCGCAGGGCCGGCGGCAACACGACCCCGGGCAGGTATTCCGCATTTTCGCGGCCGGCCTGCAACGCGGTCGCCTGCTCCGCGCGGCGCGGCGCCAGCGTAACGTCGCGCCCGATGCGGGCCAGATGCACGGCAAACGCCGTGCCCCAGGCTCCTGCACCGATGACCGTGAAATTCATGCGCGCAGTGTTACAGGGTTTCCCGCCGCGGGCACGGATTTTTTTCACCCGGACGCTACTGTAGAAACGCCGGGATCTTCTCACCGGCCGTCATCTGTTCGAACGTTTCGCGCGCGTTCACCTGCTCAAACGCGCTGCCCTGCACGAGCACCTCGGCCGGCAGCGGCCGGCTGTTGTAGCGGCCGGCCATCGCAAACCCGTAGGCCCCGGCGCTCATGAACGCCAAGAGCTCGCCCTCGCCCACCTCCTGCAGCCGCCGGTCCCGGCCGAAGCAGTCGCCGGTCTCGCAGACCGGGCCGACAATGTCGGCCACGAGCGCCCGGCGCGAGGAGTCGCGGTGCAACGGCACGCATTCGTGGTGGCTGCCATACATCGCGGGCCGCACCAGATCGTTCATCGCCGCATCCACAACGAGGAAGTTCCGGCCGGCGCCGCGCTTCAAATGCTCGACACGGGTGAGCAGCACGCCGGCGTTGCCCGTGAGAAACCGGCCCGGTTCCAGCAGAATCTTCAGCCCCAGCGGTTCCAGCAGCGGCCCGAGGGCCGCGCCGTAGGCCTCGGGTGTGAGCGGCCGGCGGTCCTCGGGGCGGCTCTCCCACCAATCGGCCGCGCCGCTGGCCAGCGCATCCTCATAGACGATGCCCAGCCCGCCCCCGATGGAAAAATACTCGATGCCGTGGTCGGCCTGCAGGCGCGCCACCAGCGGCAGTAGTTTTTCCACCGCGGCCGCAAACGGTGCGGCGGCGGTCAGCTGCGAGCCGATGTGCATCTGCACGCCGCGGAGGCGGATGTGCTTCAGCTTGGCCGCCGCCTCGTAGGCGGCCACGGCCTGCCGCAGCGGGATGCCAAACTTGCTGTCGCTTTTGCCCGTCGTGATCTTGGCGTGCGTGAGGGCATCCACATCGGGATTGATGCGGAAGGCCACCGGTGCCGCCACGCCGCGCTTGCCGGCCACGTGGTTGATGCGCGCCAGCTCGGGCTCGCTCTCCACGTGGAAGGCGTGGATGCCGTTTTCGAGCGCGAGGGCGATCTCGTCCTCGGTCTTGCCGACGCCGGCGAAGACGCTCGTCTCCACGTTGGCGCCGGCCGCAAGCACACGACGGATTTCGCCGCCGCTCACGAGATCGAAGCCGGCGCCGAGGTTCGCAAAATGCCGCAACACGGCGAGGTTGGAATTCGCCTTGGCCGCGTAGCAGATCCGCACGTCGAGCGCGCCAAAGGCCGCCAGCAGCCGCCGGTAATTGTCCGCCATCGTGCCCGCGCTGTAAACATAGGTCGGCGTGCCGTAGAGCCGCGCAATCGCCGCGAGATCCACGGACTCGCAGTGCAGATCGGCGCCGGCGTAGTGAAAACGGTGCATGGGTTGGTTGGAAAAAAGGCGTCAAATCCCGCGGAAGGCGAGTTTCACCTTGAAAAATCCGGCCCCAACCGACGTTATGCCCGTCCCATGCTGCGCTTTCTGGCCAACCTCCTGCACCGCCCGGCGATCCGCTCGGGCCTGTCCCGGGACGGCCGCGGCCAGCTCCGCAACCCGCGGTTCGTGAGCTTTCTGGCCCAGAGCAACCGCAAGACGCTCGACACCAATTTCCACGACACCGTGCTGCGCGGCCGCCGGCTCGCCCGGCAGGGGCTCTACGTGCTGGTCGGCCTGGGCTGCGCCTGGGTCGTGCTCGAGAGCGCCCGGGCGCTGACGATGTTCTGAGCCCGCCGCACGCGGGATTGCACCCGGGGCCGCCGGCCCCATGCTCGGGCGGATGAGTTCCCCCACTGCCGCCGCCGGCCGGTCGTTGTTCCAGCGGTTTCTCACCGTCATCGAGCGCATCGGCAACACCCTGCCGAACCCCTCCACGCTCTTCGCCCTGCTCGCCGGGCTCATCGTTCTGCTCTCATGGGTCTTCAGCAAAATGGGCGTGACCGCGATCCACCCCGTCACCCAGCAGGAGATCGCGGTGATCAACCTGCTCAATGTCGAGGGTCTGCACCGGATGATCATCAGCGTGGTGCCCAATTTCGTGGGCTTTCCGCCGCTCGGCACCGTGCTGGCCTGCCTGGTCGGCATCGCCGTGGCAGAGCGCTCCGGGCTCATCACCGCCGCGCTGCGGCTGATCGTGCTGGCCACGCCGCGCCGCTGGCTGTGCTCCGTCGTCATTTTCGGCGGCATCCTCTCGCACTCGGGGGCCGACGTGGGCTACGTGCTCTTCATCCCGCTCGGCGCGGCGATGTTCCACGCCGCGGGCCGGCATCCGCTGGCCGGGCTCGCCGCCGCCTTCGCGGGCGTTTCGGGCGGCTTCAGCGCCAACATCGTGCTCGGCACGATTGACGTGCTGCTCGCCGGCATCACGCAGGCGGCCGCCGCGGTGGTGCAGCCCGGCGTCGAGGTGCACGCCACGGCCAACTGGTATTTCCTTATCGCCGCCTCCGTGCTCATCACCGTCGTCGGCACCTGGGTAACGGAAAAGATCATCGAGCCCCGGCTCGGCGCCTACAACGGCGAGGCCAAGCCCGAGGAGATCAAACCGCTCGACGCCGCGGAGAAGCGCGGATTGTGGGCGTCCGTCCTCGCCACCCTCGCCCTCACCGGCGTGATTCTCTGGGGCACCCTCCCCGCGGACGGTTTTCTGCTAGACCCGAAGAACCCCACCTTCCTCGCATCCTACTTCATCCGCGGGCTCATCTTCTTCATCTTCCTCTACGGGCTCGCGGCCGGCCTCGCCTACGGCATCGGCGCCCGGACGCTGCGCAACGACAACGACGTCGTCCGCGGCATGGACAGCTCCATCGCCACGATGGCCTCCTACATCGTGATGGCGTTCTTCGCCGCGCAGTTCCTCGCCTACTTCAACTGGACCAACCTCGGCACCATCATGGCGGTGAAAGGCGCGGGCCTCATCCAGAGCCTCAACCTGCAAAACCAGCCCGTGCTCCTGATGGTTGCGCTCGTGGGTTTCACCGCCGTGGTGAACCTCGTCATCGGCAGCGCCTCCGCGAAATGGACGCTGCTCGCACCCATCTTCGTGCCGATGTTCATGCTGCTCGGCTACACCCCGGAGCTCGTGCAGGCCAGCTACCGCGTGGGCGACAGTTGCACCAACATCATCACGCCACTGATGCCCTACTTCCCGCTCATCCTCACCTACGCCGTGCGTTATGCGCCCAAGACCGGCATCGGCACGCTGGTCGCCCTCATGCTGCCCTACTCCATCGCTTTCATGATCGCTTGGACGCTCATGCTCATCGGCTGGATCCTGCTCGGCCTGCCGGTCGGCCCCGGCGCCGGCCTGACCCTGACGCCGTAAACGTCCGGTCGAGCCCAGACTTGCGGTCGGCCGGGCGCTCGCGCTTGCTCCCCGCATGAGCAACGTCCCCGCGGCCGCCCCAGCGTCGGCCTTCCAGCGGTTTCTCACCCTCGTCGAGCGCGCCGGCAACGCCCTGCCCCATCCCGCCACGCTCTTTGTCGCGCTCGCCGCGATCGTCGTCCTCGCCTCCGGTGTCTTCAGCGGACTCGGCGTCGCCGTCACGCATCCCTCCACCGGCCAGGTCGTGGGGGCGGTTAACCTGATGACCGTCGAGGGCGTGCAGCGGATGCTCACGGAGCTGACGCGCAACTTCCTCGCCTACCCGCCGCTGGGCATCTCGCTGGCCTGCCTCATGGGCATCGGCATCGCGGAGCACTCGGGGCTCATCGGCGCCTGCCTGCGGCTCGTGGTGCTGGCCTCGCCCGCGAAGCTCATCACACCGATGGTCGTCTTCGCCGGTGTGATGTCCAACGCCGGCAGCGAAGTCGGCTACGTGTTGCTCACGCCCCTCGCCGCCGCGCTTTACCACACCCTCGGTCGCCATCCGCTGCTCGGGCTCGCCGCCGCCTTTGCCGGTGTGTCCGGCGGTTACAGCGCCAACCTGCTCGTCGGTTCGATCGACGCGCTTCTCGCCGGCCTGTCCACCGCCGCCGCGCAGATCGTGGACCCAACCTACAGCGTGGCCACCTACGGCAACTATTACTTCATGGCCACCTCTGTGGTGGTCGTGACCGCGGCCGGCACCTTCGTCACCGAGAAAATCGCCGCCCCGCGGCTCGGCGAATACCGCGGCACCGCCCCGCGCGAGGAACTGCGCCCGCTCGCCGCCGCCGAGAAACGCGGCCTGTGGGCCGCCGCCCTCACGGGGCTCGCGCTCACCGGCATCGTCCTGTGGGGCCTGCTTCCCGCCGACGGCTTCCTGGTCAACCCCCGCAGCCCCGAACTGAAGGACTCAGCGTTCATGGTCGGACTCGTGACCTTCATTTTCCTCTACGGGTTGCTCCCCGGCATCGCCTACGGTGTGGCGGCCGGCACGATCAAAAACGACCACGACATCATGGGCGGGATGACGGCCACGATGAAGTCCATGGCCTCCTTCATCGTGCTCGCCTTCTTCGCTGCGCAGTTCATCGCCTACTTCAACTGGACCAACCTCGGCATCATCACCGCGGTGAGCGGCGCGGAACTCATCCAGCGCCTCGGCCTGCAGGAGATGCCGGTGCTCCTGATGATCGCCGTGGTGCTCTTCGCCGGCCTCGTGAACATCCTCATCTCCAGCGCCTCCGCCAAATGGGCCCTGCTGGCGCCCGTCTTCATCCCCATGTTCATGCTGCTGGGTTTCTCGCCCGAGCTGGTGCAGGGCGCCTTCCGCGTGGGCGACAGCGTGACGAACATCATCACGCCGCTGATGAGCTATTTCCCGCTCATCCTCACCTTCATCAACAAATACGATCCCAAGGCCGGCATCGGCACGCTCATTGCCACGATGCTGCCCTACTCCATCGCGTTCACGATCGGCTGGATCCTGCTCCTCATCGGCTGGATCGTGCTGGGCCTCCCCATGGGGCCCGACGCCCCGCTTTTCCTCGCCCGATAATGGAGCCCGGTCTTGCGGTTTGCCGCCGTGCGGCTTTGGCTCCGCGCATGCACTTGAAACGGTTCCTCCCCGCCCTCCTCGCCGCCACCTGCCTGCTGTTCGTCGGCTGCAACACCCGCGACGCCCGCGTCGGCGAAATCGGCGTGACCATCCTTGAAGTCCGGCCTGGCGCCGCCGACCTCAGCGAGGTCGGGCTCACGCTCCGCTTCATCAACGAAAACATCATGCCTTTCGGGTTCTCCCGCAGCACCCACCGCGTGCAGTTCAACGGCACGCCCGTCGGCCGCATCATGAACGAGTCCCCCTTCGGTCTGGCGCCGACGAGCACCATCACCCGCGAGGTGACGCTGCAGGTCGAAAATCCCGCCCTGCTCCGCCAGGTGTTGGCCGAGGGCGGCGACCGCACGGTGAGCTACCGGATTGAAAGCGAGCTGCAGTCGCAGCGCGGCGAGGAACGCCTCCGGGTGCGCAACGTCGCCAACGGCCGGCTCGATCTTTCGCCGCTCGCCGCGGCCCGCTGAAAAAAACGGCCCCGGCACAATCGTGCCGCGACCGTTGCGCCAGTTCGTTGGCTTGCGGGGATCAGACCGCCAACCGCGCGAACCCGGGGCGCCGGGCCGCGTAATCCGTGAGCGTGATGGTCACGATGCCGGCGCCGGTCAAAATGGCGACGGCAGCCAGCGGATTGAGGAGCCCGACGACCACGGTAAGACCGGCGGCCAGGGCGAATTTGCAGGAGATGAAGGTTTTCATGGAGATGAAGGTGTTGATGCCCTGAAAACCCGGTCGGTCCGCAAAAGTTGCAGAAATTTTCCGGCCGCCGCCCGCAGCCTTCACGCCCCCGGGGAACGGGGCGCGGCGGACGGTTCATTCCAGTTCAGAAACCATTCCGACTCATTGCTCCCGATCTCCACCGAGCGCATCCGCGTTCCGGCCCCGGCGATGAACGCTTGCAGGCTCAGTTCACCCCGCGCGAGAGCTTCGGTGGCTGCCGCTAGCAACTCCCGCGGGTAAATCGCCGCCAGCGGCTCGTAAAAATTCCCGCGCCGGCCCACGGCGCCGGCTCCCGGCCCGCACCGCTCCAGCAAACGTGCAAACCACGCCGGCTCCATCCGCGGCAGATCCACGGCCAGCACCGCGAGATGTCCGTCACCGCATGCCGCCAGCGCCGCCGCGATCCCCGCCAGCGGACCGGCGCCCGCGACGGCATCTTGCACCACCTGCACCCCGGCCGGGATCCAGGCCTGTTCCGGCCGGACGGAGAAAAAAATCTCCCGGGCACCGGCGGCCCGCAACACTTCCACCTGCCGCTGCCAGAGCGGCCGACCCTGCGTTGGGAGCAGAGCCTTGTCCGCGCCCATGCGCGACGAGCGGCCACCGGCAAGCAGGACGGCGCTGAAAGACAATGGGACGGACATGCGTGCAGTTTTTCCTGCGCACCGGAGTTGGCAACGGGAACTTACCGTTCGACACATCCTCCCGCAGAAGCCTAGGCTCACCCGCATATGGCCAGTCCCGATCCCAAACTCGCCAACCGCATCCTGCTCGGTCTGCTCATCGGCGCGGTCGCCGGCGTGCTCACCCTCGGCCTCGGCCGGTTCGTGCCGGCCGTGGTGCCGTTCATGCAGTCCGTCTCCACCCAGGTGCTCGATCCCTTCGGGCAGGTGTTCCTCCGGATGCTGTTCTTCGTCGTCATCCCGCTGGTTTTCGCCTCGCTCGCCAGCGGCGTCCTGCAGCTCGACCGGGTGGAACGCCTCGGCCCGCTGTCGGCGCGGACTTTCTCGCTGTTCTTCGCCAACATGGCGATCGCCGTGGCGCTGGGCCTGCTGATGATGACCTTGCTCAACCCGGGCAGCCAGCTCGGGGTGGAGACCAAGGACCAGCTGATGGCCGAGTTCGGCGGCGACGCCCAGCGGCACGTGGCCACCAGCGCCGCGCAGCAGGGCATCACCCTCGCCTCGTTGGTGGACATGTTCATGCCGCGAAATCTCTTCGGCGCCGTGACCGGCACCAGCCGGACCACGCTCGGCGAGGTGCTGCCGCTCATCCTCTTCGCGCTGCTCGTCGGCGCCGTGGGCACGCAGCTCGCCGCCGAGCGCCGCCGCCGGCTGCAGGACGGACTGGAAACCGTCACCGAGCTGATGACCGGCATCGTGAATTTCGCGCTGCGCCTGGCGCCCTATGCGGTGCCCGCGATGATCTACAGCGTGGTGGTGAAGACCGGCGTGGAAATCATCCTCGCGCTGGGCGTCTTCGTGCTGGGCTGCCTCGCGGTGATGGCGCTGCACCTATTCGGCGTGATGAGCGTTTGGCTCAAGCTCTTCACCCGCCGCTCGCCGCTGCAATTCTTCCGTGACATCCGACCCGTGCTTATCACCGCCTTTTCCACGAGCTCAAGCAGCGCCACGATGCCCACCGCCATCGCCTGCGCCCGCGACACGCTCAAGGCCTCGCCGAGCACGACGGGCTTTGTCATTCCCCTCGGGGCTACCATGAACATGAGCGGGACCGCCCTATACGAAGGCTGCGTGGTGCTGTTCGTGGCGCAGGTCTTCGGCGTGGACCTCGGCATCGGGCAGCAGCTCACGCTGCTGGTGCTGGCGGTGCTGAGCGCCGTGGCGGTGGCGGCCATCCCCGGCGGTTCCCTGCCGCTGATCGCCGGCCTGCTGGCCACCTTCGGCATCCCGCCCGAGGGCATCGGCATCATCCTCGGGGCCGACCGCATCCTCGACATGGCCCGCACCACGGTAAACGTCGGCTGCGATCTCGTGACCACCGCCATCGTGGATGAGAAATCCGGGCCGCCGCCCGGGGCCGCGCCGGCATCCTGAGTTCGCGGCCGGGCGCCGGCCGAAACAGGGAACCCGCCGGGCTTGGGCGTTTCTCACCCGGGAGTGAATAAACGCCCCCCGGCCTGCGTCACATGGGCAACCACCCCACCTGCACCCATGAAAACCAAATTGCTCCCCGCCTTCTGCCTCGCCGCCCTCCTCACCGCCGGGACCAACGCCGGCGCGATCCCGCCCGCGGAGGCGGATGCGGCCCACCTCGAGAAACTCGTGAGCCCGATCGCGCTCTATCCCGATGCCCTGGTCGCCCTGATCCTGCCCGCGTCCACGCGCCCTTCGGACATCGTGCTTGCCGCGCGTTTTCTCGAACGCGGCGGCCGGCCGGCCGTGGCCGCCACCGAAATCTGGCAGGACAGCGTGAAAGCCCTCGTGCACTACCCCGAGGTGCTCGCACTGCTCGACGAGGACCTCGCCTGGACCCAGGAACTGGGTGAACTTTTTCTCGCCCGGCCCGACGCCGTGATGGACGCCATCCAAGCCCTGCGCGACCGGGCCCTGAAAAACGGCCTGCTGGCCGACACCCCCGAACACTCCGTGATCGTGGAGGACGGTCTGATCCGCATCGTGCCCGCCCGCGCCACCGTGATCCATGTGCCGCGCTACGATCCCGAGGTCCTGCGGGTCACGCGGGTGCGGACCTATCATCCCGGACCGTTCATCAGTTTCGGCCTCGGCTACGGCATCGGCAGCTGGCTCAGCTATGACTGCGACTGGCGGCA
>JAHCLN010000123.1 GCA_026125215.1 Opitutaceae bacterium | reverse complement strand
ATGTTCAACAACGCCGCCCAGGCCTGGAACCATGCGTTCTACTGGAACGGCCTGAAGCCGGCCGCCGGCGGTGGCGGCGGCGAACCGTCGGGCGAACTGGCCGAGGCGATCGAGCGCACCTTCGGCAGCTTCGACGGGTTCAAGCAGCAGTTCAGCGACGTCGCGCTGAAGACCTTCGGCGCCGGCTGGGCGTGGCTGGTGCAGCGCACGGACGGTGCGCTGGCGCTGGCGAGCACCTCGAACGCGGCCACGCCGCTGACCGGCGATGCCCGGCCGCTGCTGACCTGCGACGTGTGGGAGCACGCCTACTACATCGACTACCGCAACGCGCGGGCGAAGTACGTCGAGGCATTCTGGAACGTGGTGGACTGGGACGCGGCCGGCAAAAACTACGCCGCGGCCGTCGCCTGAGAATTTCCGGGCCATCCGGATGCTCCAACGAAGCGTCGCACCCTCCGGGTGCGGCGCTTTTTGCTGCCGGTCGGCGACCGCTCAGGGCTGCCAGATGGCGGCCTGCATCACGCTGCCGAAGTTGGCCGGACTGATGGGCACACTCCGCCCCGTCTCGGTATCGAGGATATGGAGACGGCTGCTGCTGCGGTCGCGCACCGTGAAGACCAGGTGGCGGCCGTCGGCCAGCCAGGCGGGCTCGACCCCGTCAAAGGGCGCGCGGGAGACCTGCGCGCTCGCACCCTTGCCGAAGTCGTGCACGGCGATCTGAAAACCGCTGCCAATCCGGGCCGTGAAGGCGATCTTGTTGGGATTGGCCCGGCTCCAGTCCGGCTCCGTGCAGTAGCGGCTGATATTGGTGGGCACCCGCTGCATGCTGCCGCCCGCCGTCGCCATGATGTAAAGCTGCGGGCCGCCCGCGGCATCGGAGGTGAAGACGAGCCGCGCCCCGTCCGGCGAAAAACTCGGCGAGGCCTCCACCGCATCGGTGCGGGTGCGGCGCGAGACATTGCGGCCCTGCGCGTCACTCACATAGATCTCGGGATTGCCCTCGCCGCTGAGCACCATGGCCACCCGCTGGCCGTCCGGACTGAAGGTGGCGCCGCTGTTGGTGCCGCGGAAGCTCACGAAGGTCGTGCGCTGGTAGGTGTTGAGGTCGATCTGAAAGATGTCGGGGAAGCCCGACTTGTAATAGCTGGTGTAGAGCAGGCGCGTGCCATCCGGTGACCAGCGCGGGCCGAACGCATGGGCGTTGTCGCGGGTGATCTGGCGGACTTCACCGAAGAAAAGGTCGGAGGTGTAAACCTCCTTGCGGCCGGTGCGCTCGCCGATGAAGGCGAGCTTGGCCGCAAAAAAGCCGCGCAACCCGAGGCCGTTGGTGCGCTCGACCGCAACATCCGCGGCGCGGAGCAGCGCGTGGCGCAAAGTCGTGCCGTTGACCGTCTCGCTGTGCACCGGCGTGCCGTTGCTGCGCGTGATGTCCACACGCACGGCGGTGGCGCCGGCCGGAGCGAAACGGATGTCGTGACTGAAGCCGCTCGCCACCAGCCGGTAACGGCCGTGAACACCGAAGGCCTGCAGCGCGAGGGCGTTGAGTTCGGGCGAGTCCGAAGAAACCCGGACGGGAATGGCCTGGGTGTCGGCCGTGACCTCCACCGGACCGATCGTCCGCTGGGCAAAGGCCGGAACGACGACGAGGGACAGAACGAGAAACCAGCGCGAAAATTTATGCATGAAATTCAGCGAAGCTTTAAGGTGAGAACGCAGGGGCATTTCTATTTACACCCCGCCATGGCATAACAACTTTATTTCCCCTTCGGTTCCAAATTTTTCCATCAACGTGACCTCCGACGCCATCAAAGAGCACCTCCGGCAGGTGAAATATCCCGGTTTCAGCCGCGACATCGTGTCGTTCGGCCTCGTGCGTTCGGCCGCGCTGGCGGACGGCACCGCCAAGGTATCGCTGGCCCTCACCACCAGCGACCCGAAAATCCCGCTGCACCTCAAGACCGAGGTGGAGAAATGCCTGCGCACCCTGCCCGGGGTGCGGGACATCATCGTGGATGTGGCCGTGACACCGCCCAAGGCCGCAACGCCGGCGGCCGGCGGCGCCGGCGGGCCCTCCGGTGCACCGAAGGGCATAAGCCACGCGGTGGCGATCGCCTCCGGCAAGGGCGGCGTGGGCAAGAGCACCTTTGCGGTCAACCTCGCCTGTGCCCTCGCCCAAGTGCTTTCGACCCGGGGCCGGCCCGGCCGGGTCGGCCTGATGGACTGCGACATTTACGGACCGAGCGTGCCGCTGATGATGGGCCTGTCCGGCCGGCCCGAGGTGGAGGGCGACGGCCCCGCCGCCATGCTCATCCCGATGGAGCACCACGGAGTGAAGGTGATGAGCATGGGCTTTCTGGTGGACGACAACACCCCCGTGGTCTGGCGCGGCCCGATGATCATGAAGACCGTGCAGCAGTTCGTGCAGAACGTGCGGTGGGGGGAGCTCGACGTGCTGCTCATCGACCTGCCCCCCGGCACGGGCGACGCCCAGCTCTCCCTCGTGCAGACGTTGCCGCTCGACGGCGCGGTGCTCGTGACCACACCGCAACCGGCCGCCACGAACGTGGCGCGCAAGGGCGGACTGATGTTCCAGAAGGTCAACGTGCCCCTGCTCGGCGTGGCGGAAAACATGAGCTACTTCACCGACCCGGCGGGCGGCCGCCACGAGCTCTTCGGAGCCGGCGGCGGCATCGCGCTGGCGGAAAAGCTCGGCACCGGGTTGCTGGGGCAGGTGCCCTTGGTGCCGGCCATCCGCGAGGGCGGCGATCTCGGCCGGCCGCTCGTGGTGGGCTCCCCGCAAGACCCCGCCGCCCGTGTTTTCCGCGAAATCGCGGAAGCATTGCTCGCCCGGCTCGCCCGCCCGCACACGCCCGGCGCGTGAATTTTTTGCAACATTGCAGGCATTGACAGCAGCCGGTCGTCCGCTCTCATCTTTTCGACTCCGGCATGACATCACCCGCACCAGAACCCGAGGCATCCCGCGACTTCGTCAAGCAGTCGAGCCTTTATCAGGAGTTTCTGGCGGAGCGGGAGGAAATCCTGAAACACAAATGGCTGGAATCCGAGCGTCTCGGCTACGACATCGGCTTTGAACGCGCGTTGCTGGACTGGATCCGCAAGCACCGGGAAGGCTGGCGGGCGGCACGCCGCAACCAACAGGGCGGCGCGGTCGGCTCCACGGCCATCCCCTTCGAGCGCAAATAAAAAGCCGGGCGAGATGCCCGGCTTTGCGATTTTGGCGGAAATGCCGCCCCGAAGACGCAGCTTTACTTGATCTCCTTGTGGAGGGTATGGCGCTTGAGGAAGGGGTTATACTTCTTCTTCTCAATGCGTTCCGTAACCGTCTTCTTGTTGCGCTTGGTGAGGTAGCGCGAGGCGGGTTTGCCCTCTTTGCGGGCTTCGGTGCATTCCAAAGTGACGACTTCTTGCATGATGGTAGGTGGTTGAAGGGACAGAGCAAAGCCGCCGGCCGGGGCGGAGCAACCACAAATTTGCGCCTTTCAGCGCCGCTTCTCCGTCAACTGCAGCATCACGCCGCGGCGGAAAAGCATCACCTGGCTCGTGCTGGAAGAAACGACGATCGCAATGCACTCGGCCACCACGCTCACGGCGGCCGCGGCCGCGTGCCGGCTGCCCAGCCCGCTGGGCAGGGTGTGCTCGGTGTCGACCGCCTGAATCAGGCTCCCCGCAGATTCCACGACGCCGTCACCCCGGATGACAAAGGCGCCGTCGATCGAGGAGAACTCCTTCACCGTCTCATCCATGAAGGGGTTGAGGATGTTGCGATCCTCTTCCTTGTAGCCATGGAAAGGATTCAACACGAGCGGCTTGCTGAGCTTGGCCACGCGCTCGCTGTCACCCACCACAAAGAAGCAGCCCACCGGCCGGCCTTCCCGTCCCTCCACCGCCAGCTCGGTGGCCACGGCGATGACGCGCTCGAGCACCTCGGGTTTCACATCGGGCGGCAGCAGCTCGTTGTCGCCTTTAAGCAGCGATTGAAATTCCCGTTCGATTTCCACCACCGCCAGGGTGTCGAACTGATTGCTGCCCGTCACGCCGCCCAGGCAGCACAGCCGGTCGGAAAAGGAAACGATGCCGCGGGTGAGAGCCACGAGGATGGCGCTGCGCAACTGGGCCATGCGCTGCGCGGAGAAAGACCGCACCTGGATCGTCTCGGCAAACTCCCGGTGGTCATCGCTGGGTTCGATGGGATTGCGGGTGACGAGGATGGTCTTGAACCGCCCCGGGAGCACACCCGCCTGGATGCCGCCGACAAAGGTGTCGCCGAAAACCATGATGGCGCCGCAATCCGCGCCGCGGGCCACGCGCACGGCCTCGTTGAGCATGAGCCGGTTGATCCGGTTTTGCTGGGCCTGCACCGGCCGGATGCCGCCGAAACCGCCCAGCAGCCGCTCATGCAGCGCGTCGAGGTCCGGCGCGCCGACCAGGTTGTCCACCAGCTCCTGTTCCCGCACCTGCCGCGCGATGGAGGCGAGCACCTGCAGGTAGTCGCGGGCCTTCTGCCCGGCGATGAGCATGAAGATCAGATGCACGCGCTCGTCGTCCTTCGCGCCGTCGTGCCGGATGCCGGCGCGGCTGCGGCCGATGGCGAGCACATAGCGGCGGTTCATTTTCACCCGCACGTGCGGCAGCGCGACACCCAGACCCAGATAGGTCGTCATCGTGCTCTCGCGGGCCAGCAGGCCGCGCAGCAGCGCCTCGGGCTTGAGATCGGGGAAATTGTCCACGCAGGCCGCCAGCAGCTCCTCCAGTGCGCCCTGCAGGGTAACGCTGTGCAGGTCGAGGACGCGGCTGCGCGCGATGATCTTGTCGAGGCGCATGGGGTCGGAGTCGGCGGGGTGGAGGTCCGGCCCGGATCAGCCCAGGCTCACTTTTCCCACTCGAGCGCGCCCTTGCGGACCTCGTAGAAAAGCCCGAGGACGATGACCCCGATAAAGAAGAGCACCGGGCCGAGGATCGGGATGTGGTTGGCGAGGAACTCGCGGTGAATGAAAACCCAGGGGATGAGGAAGACCACCTCGATGTCGAACAGGATGAAGAGCATCACCGTGACGTAAAACTTCACCGAAAAGCGCGCATGCACGAGGCCCTCGGCGGCGACCCCGCATTCGTAGGCGGTGTCCTTGATGGCGTTGCGCCGCGTGCGCTGGCCGATCAGGTGGCTCGCGCCGATGATCACGGCGGCAATCCCCGCGGCCAGCACGGCCTGGATGAGGAATGGCAGGTAGTCGGAAGGCATCGGGGAAAACTTGCGGGAAGAGACGGCCGGGCCGCAAGCGGTTTTATCGGTCCACGCGCAGCTTCCGCACGCCGGCGGTATGCGTGGAACCCACGCCCAGCATCTCGGCGAACTCCAGCGTGCGGATCTCCTCGGAGACCGGCTTGAAGCCCGTGAGCTTCCGCTGGCGGTTGATGCGCTCGAGCATGAGGGCATCCAGCATCACGGGGTCGCGGCTCAACCAGAGCAGCGGCTCCGACACGGCATAGAGGGAGTTGAAATAGGGCCCGCCGACATACTGGTATTGCTGCAGGCTGACGAGGGAGAAGACCCAGGTTTCCCGCAACTCCGGGATGGCGCTCATCTCCGCCACGGCCGCCGGGGCCGAGGCCGGGCTGCGGAAGAAACGCGAGGTGTTGGAGGCGTTCCACAGCGTGGCGTTCACCAGCGCGCCGTTGACGCCGAGCGTCGGGTGGTCGGTGTAAACGGGCAGGTTGATCCAGAAATCGGCGTCGAGAAACAGCGGTGTGGCGAGGAAGCTCTTGCGGTCCTCGTCCTTGGTGACGGCGCCCCCGGCATCCGGACCGGCCGGCGCCTCGGCGAAGATGGGATTGAAGCGCTCGGGCAACGGGCTGTCGTAAAACCACACGGGATCGTAGAACTTGCCCGACTCGAGCACATAGATGGGATGACCCTTGAAGGGTGAATCGCCCGACACCAGCGACGGCAGGTAGCCCGTCATGCGCAGCCGCAGCTGGTTGAGGCCGACAAGAAAGATGTTCTGCGACTCGAACCCGCGGGCCACCAGCGCGCTGATGACCGCCTTGACCAGCGGGATCGGCGTGGCCAGGCCCGGACCGGAATCGGCATAGATCTTGAGCCCGACCTTGCCCTTGGCCCCCGGGACCAGGCGGTGGCCGGTGGCAGACTCGTAGGCGGCGATCAGCTGCTCGACCTTGCCCCGGTAGTCATCCTCACCGAAGCCGGGCAGCCGGGCTTCCCAGACCGGCTCGGCCGCGGACGGCGCGGGCGCCGCCTGGGCGCAGACCAACCCGAGGAGCAAGAGGACCGGAATTTTGCAAAAACGCATGGGATATATGTCGCCTAAAAGCCGCTGATGTTTCCTGCACGAGCCGCGAAACTTGACAGCCCCTCCGCCGGGATGAAAGTGCATTCTTTCCGCATCGCCGCGCCGTTCATGCCCGCCATCAAGCCCACCTGTGTCCGTGACCTCAAGCTGCGGGTCAATCTCGGCGACGTCGTGTCCCGGGTGGTCACGTTGCGCAAGGCCGGCGGCACGCGGCTCAAAGGCCTCTGTCCGTTCCATCAGGAAAAGACGCCCTCGTTCCACGTGGATCCCGACAAGGGCTTCTACAAATGTTTCGGGTGCGGCAAAGCCGGCGACCTGATCACCTTCGTGCGCGAGACCGAACAACTGGGTTTCACCGAAGCCGTGGAGGCGATCGGCCAGCGCTTCGGCATCGTCATCGAATACGAGGAAGGTTCCGGCGGACCCAGCCGCGAGGAACGCTCGCTGCGCCAGGAGATTTACGAAATCCACGAGCTGGCCGCGGACCACTACCACCAGGCCTTCAAGGCCGCCGGTGCCACGGGTGACTACATGCGCGATTACTGGACGACGCGCCGACGGTTTGCACCGGAACTCGCCGAGGAATTCAAGATCGGGGCAGCTGCGCCGGCCGACGACGGCCTCGGCGCGCTGCTCCTGCGCCGCAAGTTTTCCGAGGAGGCGCTGCGCCAATGCGGCCTGTTTTTCCTGCGCGAGGGCACCCTGCCCACGCTTGGATCGCTCAAGCCGCGTTTCCGCGGGCGGCTCATGGTCCCCATCCGCGACCACCAGGGCCGCGTGGTGGCGTTCACCGCCCGCCAGACCGACCTAACGCCGGCCGACGACCCCGCGCGGGAGGCGAAATACGTCAACTCACCGGAGACGCCCGTCTTCACCAAGGGCAACCTGCTCTTCAATCTCGACCGCGCCCGCAGCCACGCCGGCGAAGGCCGTCCGTTTGTCCTCGTGGAAGGTCAGCTCGACGCGCTGCGCTGCTGGAGTGTCGGCCTGAAGACCGCCATCGCCCCGCAGGGAACTTCGATCACGGAAACACAGCTCGTGCTCCTGCGCCGCTACCACACGCAGGTCGAGTGCTTCTTCGACAGCGACAGTGCCGGCCAGAAAGCCGCGCTCCGTTTCCTGCCGATGGCGCTGAAAGCGGGCCTGGAGGTGCGTTTTCTCCGGCTGGCGGGCGCGGAAAAGGTCGATCCCGACCTGCTTTTTCTCGAGCGCGGACTGCCGGTTTACGAGGAGCTGAAACAAGGCGCGCTGTCGGCCATGGCCTTTGCCTGCCGCTCCACCCTGCCCGAGCCCGAGTTCGCCGGACCGGAACAAAAATCACGGGCCGCCCAGGCCGTGCTGGAATTGATTCTGGCGGCGGAATCCGAGGTCACCCGCGCGGGCTTTCTCGCGGAGACCGCCCGTCATCTCGGCTTGCCCCTGTCCGCCTTGCAACGGGACTACCAGGCCCTGTCTGCGCGTGCCTCCCGTCAGCAAGCCCACCGGCCCGAGCCTGTCGGGGAGCCCGGCAAAGGCGGGCCGCCGACCCCGGCCGGCATCACGCCGGAACTGCACCTCCTTCTGCTTTGCCTCCATTTTGAGTCCGTCGGCCAGCCGCTCAGCCACGCGCTCCCCCATGATTGGATCGATACCGGCCACACGGCCGGCCGGTTGCTCAACCGTTTGCTCAGCGAATTCGAACAGGGCAACTGGCCCGGGCGCGACCACCTCGACGGGCTCTTGGAAACCCCTGAGGAAAAATCACTTGTCGCATCACTCCTGTTTGATACCCCCAATTTCGACGATCCGCAGAAGGTCGCCCAGGAAGGCCTGCGGCAACTGCGCGCGCGCGCCTTGGAGCCGCGCCTGCGGCAAATAGAACTTGCTTTGGCCACCAACGGTGCGGACAGTAAATCTGACCCAATTTCACTCTTAAAAGAACGCTCCGAAATCCAACGTCTGTTGCGCCAGCCGATCAGCCTCCCGCTGCCAAACTGAGCCCCGGACCAGCCACTTACATCATGTCGCGCAAAGCCAAGTCCTCCCATTCCGATTCCCAAGCCCAAGCCGTTGAGGAAGTCATCGACAAAACCCAGGCCGCCGGAGCCGAAAATGCCGGCGGTATCAACGAGAAGATCCGTCAGCTGATCCGCCACTCCAAGGAACAGGGCTACCTCACCTTCGACGACATCAACGAAGCCCTGCCCGAATCCGTCGAGAACCAGGAGGAAATCGACAACGTCCTCTCCATTCTGCAGAACCTCGAGATCGAGATCCTCGAGCCCGACCAGGTCGACGATTTCAAGCAGCGCATGGAAGAGGCCGAGGAGGAGGAAACCCGTTCCTCACAGCACGACATCCTCGACGACCCGGTCCGCATGTATCTCAAGCAGATGGGCCAGGTCCCGCTGCTCACCCGCGAACAGGAAGTGGAGATCTCCAAGCGCATCGAGACCGCCGAGCTGAAGGCGCAAACCGCCCTCTTCGAGGCCGCCGCGATCGGTGCCTACATCGGCAGCCTCGGCGCCAAGCTCCTCACCCGCGAGGAGCGTTTCGACCGCATCGTCATCGACAAGAAGATCGACAGCCGCGAGGCCTACTTCAAATCGCTGCCCAAGCTCGTCGAGAACACCCAGAAGGCCGAGGCCGGCGTCGCCGAGGCCTGGGCGGAATATCTGAAGGCGCGCACCGAGGCCGACCGCAAACGCATCCTCGCCAAGTTCCGCAAACGCGAGAACCTCCTCCGGGCCAACTTCGGCAAATTTTTCTTCAAGCTGAAGGTCTATGAGGAATACCTCGAGCAGCTGAAACCCGTGCTCGAGGAGATCGAGCACCTGCAGCACCAGCTGGAGCGCGCCAAGCACCCCAAGACCAAGAAAGACGCGGCCATCGACACCAAGGCCGTCAACCACCGCCTGAAGCAGATCGAGGCCGCCCAGCGCATCGCGCCGGCCCAGCTGCTGGCCGTCGTCAACCAGACGATGGTCCACGTCCGCGAGGCCCACAAGGCCAAGACCGAGATGGTCGAGGCCAACCTCCGCCTCGTCATCTCCATTGCCAAGAAATACACCAACCGCGGCCTCTCCTTCCTCGACCTCATCCAGGAAGGCAACATGGGCCTCATGAAGGCCGTCGAGAAATTCGAATACCGCCGCGGCTACAAATTTTCCACCTACGCCACGTGGTGGATCCGCCAGGCCATCACCCGCTCCATCGCCGACCAGGCCCGCACCATCCGCATCCCGGTCCACATGAT
Organism: Opitutaceae bacterium; assembly: GCA_026125215.1. GTDB lineage: Bacteria > Verrucomicrobiota > Verrucomicrobiia > Opitutales > Opitutaceae > UBA2377. The sequence goes on along the minus strand of JAHCLN010000123.1, from coordinate 701 downwards.
CGAGACGCTCAACAAGGTCATGCAGGTGCAGAAACAGCTCCTCCAGGAATTCGGCCACGAGCCCACCCCCGAGGAGGTAGCCGACGAGATGAACCTGCCCGTCGAGCGCGTGCAGCAGATCATGAAGATGGCGCAGCAGCCCATCTCCCTCCAGTCCCCCGTCGGCGACGGCGACGACACGAGCTTCGGCGATTTCATCGAGGACAAGAGTGCCGAGAATCCCTACGACATGACGGCCTTCTCGCTCCTCCGCGAAAAGATCATCGACGTGCTCGACTCGCTCACCGAGCGCGAGCGCCGCGTGCTCTCCCTGCGCTTCGGCCTCGTGGACGGCTACAGCCGCACGCTCGAGGAGGTCGGCAAGCAGTTCAAGGTCACCCGCGAGCGCATCCGCCAGATCGAGGCCAAGGCGCTCCGCAAGATGCGCCACCCGACGCGCATCCGCCAGCTGCACGGTTTCTTCGACGCCGAGCAGATCGACAACGCGCAGAACCTCATGAAGGTCGCCGCCACCACCATGCCGCGTCCGGGCGGTCTGCCCGGCGCCGGTCTGCCGCCCGGTTTTCCCGGGCTGCCGCCGGCCCTGCGCCCGCGGCCCTGAACCGCTTTCCCGCTTTACAGTCCCGGTCGCCGGTCTAGCTTCAAACCATGGAAACTTCGCCCGCCATTCTCGCGGCCATTTTCGGCCTCGGACCGACCGA
>JAHCLN010000122.1 GCA_026125215.1 Opitutaceae bacterium | reverse complement strand
AGGTAGTAGGCGTGTTCCCAGACGTCGAGGGCGAGGACGGGTTTGCCCTCGATGCCCGCGACGGCCTTGCCCATGAGCGGGCTGTCCTGGTTGGCCGTCGAGCCGACGGCCAGCTTCTTGTCGGCGGTGACATAGAGCCAAGCCCAGCCGGAGCCAAAACGGGTGGCGCCGGCCTTGGCGAACTCCTCCTTGAACTTGTCGAAGGAACCGAAGGCGGCGTCGATCGCGGCGGCGAGGGATCCCTTGGGGGCGCCACCCTTGGCGGGGCCGATTACGGTCCAAAAGAAGGCGTGGTTGCTGTGCCCGCCGGCATTGTTGCGCACACCGCCACGGATGGTCTCGGGCACCTTTGAAAGGTCGGCGATGAGAGCGTTGACGTCCAGCGCGGCGAGGGCGGCGTGGTCCTTGAGGAGGTTGTTGGCGTTGGTGATATATGCCTGATGGTGCTTGGAGTGATGGATCTCCATCGTCTTCGCATCGATATGCGGGACGAGGGCGTCATAGGCGTAGGCAAGTTTCGGGAGTTCGTAGGCCATGTGGATGATGGGTTGGGATTAACCTCGTTCGAGGGAAGGGCCAACCTACACCGCCCCGTCGGGGCGTCAACTTTCAGGTGTGTCTTCTTCGCGACGTCTGGCGCGAAAAAACGCCTGAAGCAGATCCCGGCACTCTTCTTCAAGCACGCCGCCCGCGGTGACCGTCAGGTGATGGTTTACCCGGGGCAGGGCGTTGAGGTCGGTCGCGCCGCCCAGGCAGCCCATCTTGGGGTCGGGCACGGCGTAGCAAACCCGTTGCAGGCGAGACATTAACGTGGCGCCAGCGCACATCGGGCACGGCTCCTTGGTCACGTAGAGCGTGCAACCTTCCAACCGCCAGTCGCCCAGCGCGGCCGCGGCCTGGGTCAGGGCGAGCATCTCGGCGTGGGCGGTCGGATCATGGGCGGCTTCGACGGTATTGTGGGCCGCGGCAATGACTTCTCCGTCACGGGCGATCACGGCGCCAATGGGCACTTCGTCGGCCCGCCAAGCGTCGATCGCCTGGTTGTAGGCCAGGCTCATGAAAAAGACGTCGTCGCGCACCAATTGCGACGGGAAGCGCTTTTCAAAGGGACAGGGCGGTGGAGGGGGCTGGGTCATGCGCAAGCTAAAGCCTTGACTTACCGGGGGGCTTTCCGGCTTACAAGTGACTTTTATACACCGATTACCGCATGAACCGCACCTCCGTTTATCCTACCTTTCCCCTCCATGGCTGATGGCAATTCGATTGAAGTAGAGGGCAAAGTGGTGGCCGTCCTTCCCGGGACGATGTTCAAGGTGCAGTTGTCCAACGGGCACGTCGTGCTCGCCCACATCTCGGGCAAGCTCCGCAAGAATTTCATCAAGATCGCCGCAGGCGATACCGTGAAGATGGAAATGAGCCCATACGATCTGGAAAAGGCGCGCATCACCTTCCGCATGAAGGAAAGCTCCGCGCCGCCGCCGACCGCCTTCCGGCGGCGCTACTGAGCACCGCGCTCTCCCGGCCATGCCAGGCCGCCAACAAACCGCCTCCGGCGACGAAGCCCGGATCGGGGCATTTCTGCCGGAAATCGACGCTTTCATTGCGTTTCTTGAACTCGAGCGCGGCCTTTCGCGGCCGACCTGCGCCGGCTACCAGAGCGATCTCCACCAATGCGCCGCCCATCTGGCCGGACAGGGCGTGCGCGGCTGGGCGACGGTGACCGGTGCGCAGGCCGCGGCGTGGCTGCACTCGCTGGGCGGCGGTCGCTACACCGCCGCCAGCCTCGCGCGCAAACTGGCCGCGTTGCGCGGCCTGGCGCGGCACCTGGTGCGGGAGGAAATCCGCGACGATGTTTTTACCGACCTGCTGGGCGGCCCCAAGCTCACGCGCCGCATCCCCGGCACGCTGACCGCGGAGGAGGTCGCGCGCCTGCTTGCCGCTCCCGTTGGCGGCGACGCCCAGGCGCTCCGCGACCGCGCCTTTCTTGAGCTTTTCTACTCCAGCGGCCTGCGCGTCTCCGAACTCGCCGGGCTGACCCTGCAGCAGATCGATCTCGAGCAGGGTTATCTGCGCGTCTTCGGCAAAGGCGCGAAGGAGCGGGTGGTGCCCGTCGGCCGCAAGGCCGCCGAGGCCGTTGGCGCCTGGCTGGCCTCTGGCCGGCCGCATTTCGTGAAGCAGCGGACCGGCAGCCAGCTCTTCCTCAGCAAACGCGGCACCGGTCTGTCCCGCGTGACGCTGTGGCTGCTGGTTAAAAAATACGCCCGGCGTGCCGGCATCACCAAGAACGTCAAACCCCACCTTCTGCGCCATTCGTTCGCCACCCACCTGCTCAACGGCGGGGCGGACCTGCGCGCCATTCAGGAGATGCTTGGGCACGCCAACATCGGCACCACGCAGATCTACACCGCGGTCGAGACCAAACGCCTGCTCGGCCAGCACGCGAAGTATCACCCGCGCAACCGCGACCGGGTCTGAGCGCACACGGCCGGTGCGGCCTTCGGGCTCGTCATTTGGCGGCCCGGTCCTACGGTGGAAAGGTCATGACCAAAGCCCCGCGCGGCAAGACTCTGCCATCGGATGAGCGTGCAGCCCTGCTGGATGTCTTGCGCGTTCGTTTTGAACATCACCGGAGCCGGCATCCGGCGCTAACCTGGGCGAAGGTGGAGGCCAAGCTCACGGCCCGGCCGGAGAAACTTTGGTCGCTCCGGGAAATGGAGCGCACCGGCGACGAGCCCGATGTCGTCGGACAGGACGGGAAGACCGGCGAATACGTTTTCATGGACTGCTCGCCGCAGAGCCCCGCCGGCCGGCAGAGCCTGTGCTACGACCGTGCGGCGTTGGACGGCCGCAAAAAATTTCCCCCGCAGGGCTGCGCCACCGAGTTGGCCGCGGCGATCGGCATCGAGCTGCTGACGGAGGCGGAGTATGGCGAACTGCAGCGGCTGGGTGAGTTCGACACCAAGTCGTCGAGCTGGCTGAAGACACCGCCGGAGATTCGAAAACTGGGCGGCGCCCTCTTCGGCGACCGCCGTTTCGGCCGGGTCTTCATCTATCACAACGGGGCCGATTCTTACTTCAGCGGACGCGGCTTCCGGGGCTGGCTGAGGGTGTAGCCGCCAAAGTCCGCCGGCTCCCGTTCAATTTTCGGCCTCGCGGGCGAGAAGCCAGAGCAGGTCGGCGAGCCGGTTGGCGTAGGCCCGGAGTTCCGGGCGCACGCTGCGGCCGTGGGCGGGGAGGGAAGTGAGCCGGCGTTCGGCCCGGCGGGCGGTCACCCGCGCCGTGTCAAAGGCCACGGCCAGCGGATTGGCGCCCGGCGTGGCCCAACCGTCGAACTTCAGCCCTTGGCCTTCGAGCGAGGCGATGGCGGCGTCGAGCCGCGCGAGATCGGCGGGGACGAGTTTGGCGAACCGGGAGTCCGCGTGGCGCGCCAGATCCGCCTCGGCGCAGGCGAGCTCGCCCATGAGGGCGACGAGGTTTTGCTGGATGGCGGTGAGCAGGTCGCGGGTCGCTGCGGCGGCGGACGGCAGCAGCGCTTTGGCCGTGCCTAGCGCGACGTTGAGTTCGTCGAAGGCGCCCACCGCCTCGATCTGGGGATGATCCTTGGGCACACGCCGGCCGTAGAGCAGGCTCGTGGTGCCGTCGTCGCCGGTGCGGGTGGCGATGCTCATGGCCCGGCGGCGGCGCGGGTTTCGCGGGCCAGCTCCCGGATCGCGCGGTCGAGCGCGCTGCGGACTTTCTTTTCCATCCGGTCGATGAAGAGCGTGCCCTGGCAGTGGTCGTATTCGTGCTGGATGCAACGCGCCAACAGGCCGTCGCAGGCGAGTTCGTGCGGCGTGCCGCGCTCGTCCCGGTAGCTGAGCACGATCGCGTCGGGCCGGATGACGTCGCCGCGGATTTCGGGGAAGGACAGGCAGCCCTCCTCCAGCACGTAGTCGTCGGTGCCCGGGCGGACCTTGATGGCGGGGTTGACCGCAACCAGCGGCATGAAGAGTTCCAGCGGTGGCTGCGCGCCGTCGAGGGTCCAGGTGAAGTCGCGGTCGCTTTCCCGCAGGTCCACCACAAAGAGCTGCAGGGGCCGGCCCACCTGCTGCGCGGCGAGTCCGATGCCCCGCGCGGTGTGCATGGTCGCGATCATGTCGGCGGCCAGCCGGGCGAGCGCTCCGTCAAATTCGGCGACCGGAACGCCTTTCTGGCGCAAAACGGGATCGTTGTAGTGAACAATTCGCAGGGACATCGGTCGATGGGTGGCGCAAGCGTGGATTTGCCAACCGGCGCCCGCAATTCAATACTCCCCCGCATGTTCAGACCCGCAATTTCCGCCCGGTGGTGGCTGGCCGCGCCCGTGAGCGTGGCGGCGGGGGTGCTGGTGGCGGTGGCGGCGTGGTTGCTGCCGGTCAATCTCAAGTCCGTGACGCCGGCGTTGCTCGCGGAGGCAGGCCGGGGCACGGTGTCGCTGACCGATCTGGGGCGGCAGCTGGTCGAAGCCGAGAAAATCGGTCCGGCCGAGCTGGTGCTGGCCGCCGCCCGCGCCGTCGAAACCCCGGGTGCGCCGGCGTTGGCGGAGGCGGTCACGCATTTGGCGGGCCAGCAGGCCGGGCTCGTGGCCTGGGGCGGATGGGATCCCTTTCTCGAACCCCTGTTCAGGCTGCGCGAAGGGGCCGCGCCGCAGGTGAGCACGCCCGTGCTCACGTTTTTGATCACGGAAAAATCACGCGAGAACCTGCGCGCATTTTTGCAGGGATCGCGTTCGCTTGGCGTGCAGGCGTTGCTTCGCGTGCGCGGGGTTACCGGGACCGGCCGGTTCACGCCGGCCGGGGAACCGGGCGGCCAGCCGCTTGATGCCGTCATCCTGCTGACGGCCCTGCTCTACCAGGGGGAGAACCTTTCCTCGCCGTTGCAGCGCGAACTGCGGGCCGCCGCGGAGGTGGCCGCGGCGGACGGCGCGTTGGCCGGGCTCGAACCGTTTTTCATCGACCTGCTTTCGCTCAGCCAGCGGCTGAACTGGGTGCAGCTTTGCGAGCTGCTTCGCCGCACCAAGGACGTGAAGACCGTCGGCGAATACGCGCACCTGGCCCGGGCTGCTCCGGAGGAGCTCGCCCTGATTTATGCCGCCGCGCTTTTGGCCGACTCCGCCGACCAGGTGGCGAGCTATCTGATCCAATACGGTCGCGCCGGTGTGGCCGATCTGCGGCTCGCGCTCGGTCACGGGCAGGGGGCGGTGCGGCAATTGCTGCGGCGGCAGGTGCCCGTCAACCACGCCGCCGGCCCGACGCTCGGCGTGGCCGCCGCACTCGCGTTGCTGAACCCGACGCTCACCCTCGGGTTGAAGTATTTCGGCTACGTTCTGGGGGCGTTTCTCCTGCTGCGTGGCGCCGATCGCTGGCTCTTTCCGCCGCTGGATCGCACCACGCTTGCGCTGCCCCGGGCGAAGAGCGGCGTGTTGGCGCTGCTCTTCGCCGCGCTGCTGGTGGTCGTCACCGAGCCGTTCCTGCTCCAGGCCGCCCCGCCGTCCGAATTTCTGGCCCGCCCGACCTTGCCCGTCCTGGTGACCATTTCCGAAGTTCCCGTCTCCGCAACCGACCAAAACCTCACGACCATGGATGCTTCCACCCTCATCTCCGTCGGCTTTTTTGCCGCCCTGCAAATCGCCGTCTATCTCGTCTGTCTGGCAAAGATCCGCGAAGTCGCCCACCAGGCCGCACCCTCGCTGCTGAAACTCCGGCTCATGGAGAATGAGGAGAATCTCTTCGACAGCGGCCTCTACGTCGGCATCGGCGGCACCGCCGCCGCGCTGGTCCTGCAGGTGCTCGGCCTCATCGAGCCGAACCTGCTGGCGGCGTATTCCTCCAACCTCTTCGGCATCACCTGCGTGGCGCTGGTGAAGATCCGCCATGTGCGGCCCTACAAGCGCCAGCTCATCCTCGCCAGTCAGGCCGAAAGCCAGGCCGCCCAGCCATGAACCGCACGCTGCTGCTCATCCTCTGCGACTTCCTGCTCCTCAACCTGCTCGCCCTGACGCGGTGGGAAAAGGCGGAGCCGGCGCAGGGCCGGCGGCCGCCCGTGCCGGAGGTGGCGGCCAACGCGGCCAGCCGGGACGACGACCTCGTGGCCGCCATGCAACTGGCTCTGGCTGACGAGCGCGCTGCCCGCAGCGCGCTGGGGGAGCGTTTGGAATCCACCGCTGCCGCCCTTGCCGAGCGCGAACAAAACCTCGCCCGGCTGGAAGCGGAAGCCGCCCGCCTGGGCGGCACGCTCGCCGCCACGCGGGCGACCGCCGAGCAGCTGACGCAGCAGGTGGCGGTCGCAACCGAGGCGGCCGCGATGTCCAAGGAGGAACTGGCCCGTCTGCAGCGCGAGCTGGAGGAGAAGCGGGCCGAGGCCCGCCGCCAGCAGGAGGCGATCGTCGCGCTCGAAGCCGAGCAGGCCGCGGCCCGTGAGCGCATCGAAGGGTTGAGCGTGGCGGTGAAGGTGGCCGAGCAGGAAAAGCTCATGTTGCGCGAGACCGCCGAAGTGTTCAAACAGCAGGCCGAGGCCGAGCGGGTGGAACGGGAAAAGGTGCAGGCCACGACCGTGCAGCTTGCGCAGGGGGTCGGTCAGCTGGCCGAAAGATCCGGCGAACTCACGCGGGAGCTGCGCGACCACCGCCCCATCAACGTCAACGTGCTGTTCGGCGATTTTCTGGCCAACCGGGTGAGCACCACGTTCACGGCCTTCCGCCGGTCGATGCTGGGGCCGGTCACCCGGACGCGCGAGGCGCGCACCGTCTTCATCACCGACGGCACGCAGGTCTACGCGCTGCTGCACCTGGATGACACGCCCTTTTCCTTGCGCGAGAGCGGCGCGGACTGGGAGCAGCTGCGGGTCGAGTTCACCAAGGGTGCCTATCGCAGCAGCGTCGCGCGGGTGGATTTCCTGTCGCTGGACCCGCGCGTGGTGGTGCTGCCCGTGGCGGCGGAGCAGGTGGCGGCGCTGGGGGTGAAGGTTTACGACACGGCTTTGGAACCGTTCAAGTTTCCCGAGGCCGTGCTGATCAGCGGCGGCGGCGCGGGCTACGGCGAGGTCGCCTTCCGGCTCGATGCCGCGATGCCCGGCTACGTGCGGGTGGACAACCGGCTGCTCACGCGGCTTTTCGGCGACTTTGCCCCGTCGCGCGGCGATCTGGTCTTCAGCAAGTCGGGTGAGCTCCTCGGCATCATGGTGTCGGGCGACTACTGCGTGCTGGTGAACAACGTGCTGCCGGCACGGAGCATCCTCACGGGTGACGACCTCAAGGGACAGGCCACCGGCCGCATTCTGGACGAGATGGCGGCCCGCTACCGCGCGTTGCCGCCGCGCCTGCAGTAAGCCGCCGCATGTCCGCGCCGCCGAACATCCTCTGGATCCTGACCACGCAGTGGCGGGCGCAGGCCTGCGGCTATGCGGGCGACCGCGAGGTGCGGACGCCCGTGATCGATGCGCTGGCCGCGCGGAGCGTGGACTACACCCAGGCGGTGACGCCGCATCCGTTCGGGCCGTTTGCCCGGGCGGCGTTGCTGACGGGGGTGCCTTCGCCGCAGAACGGCGTGCGCGACTATTTCGACCCGCTGCCCGCGGATGCGCGCACCATCGCGCACACCCTGCGGGCGCGCGGTTATGCGCCGGCATTTTTCGGCAAATGGCATCTCGGCCGGCGCGATCCCGCGGCGCCGCTGGTCGGCGAGGCGCATGCCCGCACGGTCGTGCCGCCAGAGGCCCGCGGCGGCTTCGAATTTTGGGAAGGGTTTGAGAGCGGATTTCTGCTGAACGATCCCTGGCTGCACGGCACGCGGCTGCCGGAGCCGGTGTGTTTTCCGGGCTACCAGAGCGACGTGCTGGCGGAGCGGGCCGCGGCGGTGCTGGCAGATTGGCGGAAACCGTGGTTTGCGGTCGTGAGCCTGGAAGCACCGCATCCGCCCTACGATGCGCCCGCCGCCGGCATGGTGCCGCGCGAGCCGGCGCTGCGGGCCAATGTGCCGCCGGCGGCGCAAGCGCAGGCGCGGCGCGAACTGGCGGGCTATTACGCCCATATCGGGGCGACAGACCGGGCCATCGGCCGGCTGCTCGCCGCGGTGGGCGAGGCGACGGCGGTGATTTTTACCAGCGTGCACGGCGACATGCATGGCGCGCATGGATTGTTCCGCAAAGGCTGGCCGCACGAGGAAAGCGTGCGGGTGCCGCTGCTCGTGCGCCGGCCCGGCGGCGCGGCGGCCAAGGACGGGAGCCCCGTCAGCCTGACCGATCTGCCCGCCCTGACCTGCGCCCTGGCCGACGGCAAGGTCTGGCGTTGTCCGCGGGATGCGGCCGAAATCTCCATGCCCAGCGTGGTGCGGCTGGCACGGCAGTGCGACCGCGAATGGCGCGGCCTGCGCTCGGCGGTGCGCAAGCTGGTGCTCGGCCCGGACGGCAGTCCGTGGCTGTATTTCGATCTCGAGCGCGATCCGCTGGAGCTGCACAACCTCGCGGCCGACCCGGCGCGGGCGGTGGAGCTGGCCGCGTGGCGGGCGCGGCTCGGTTGAATCAGGGTTCGGCCGCCGTGGGCGGCAGCGCGGCGGTGCCGGCGGTTTCCTCGGGGGTGTAGTCCGCGGCGAACTGCCGTTTGATGGCTTCCACCAGTTCGGGCATCTTCACCGGTTTGCTGATGTAGTCGTCCATCCCGGCGGCGAGACAGAGCTCGCGGTCGCCCGCCATGGCGTTGGCGGTGAGGGCGATGATCTTTGGCTGGAAGTCGGCGGGCACGTGCCGGCGGATCTGCCGCGTGGCCTCGAAACCGTCCATTTCGGGCATCTGGAGATCCATCAGGATGAGGTCGTAGTGGCGGGCCTCGATGGCGCGGAGGGCCTCCAGGCCGTTGTTGGCGGCATCGGCCTCGTAGCCCAGCCGCTCGAGGAAACGCAGCGCGACCTTTTGGTTCACGGCGTTGTCCTCGACGAGGAGGACGTTCAGCGAGATGTCCTCGGCGAGCAGCCTGGGTTTGTCCTTTGCGACCGCGGCGGCGGCCTGGGCGGCCGGGTTGAACAGGTCGATCAGGGTCTGCAGCAGGGTATGGCCCTTGATCGGCTTGTAGATGGTGCCGAAGGGACGGCCGTCCGTCGGCGCGGCGGGCGCGGTCTGGCCGAAGGGCAGCATGAGCAGGCGCGCTGCGCGGATGTCGAGCAGTTCGTCGAGCGGCGAGGTGCCCGCGTCCGTCTCGTCGCCGTCAATCATGAGCAGGACGGGCGGTTGCAGCAGTTTGGTGCAGAAGTCGCGGGCGACGGCGGGGGTGCGGGTGAAGGCGACGAATAGCCCCCATGATTCGAGCAGGGTGCGCAGCTGGTTTTGGATCGCGAGGTTGTCCTCGATGACGAGGACGAGGCCGTCGAGCAGCTTGGAGGGGATCTCCGGCAGCGGCGCGGGCGCGGGGGCCGCGGCGGGCGTGGTGAGGATGCTGAAGATGAAACTGGAGCCCTTGCCGACGGTGCTCTCAACCCGGATGTCGCCGCCCATGAGCTGGCTCAGGCGTTGGCAGATGGCCAGGCCGAGGCCGGTGCCGCCGAACTTGCGCGTGGTGGAGGAGTCCACCTGCGAGAAGGCCTTGAACAGCCGGTTTACCCGGTCGGGCGGGATGCCGATGCCGGTGTCGCGCACCGCGAATTCGAGGCCAAGCATGCCGGCCGGTGCATCCGGCAGGGTTTTGACCTCGATGATGATGCTGCCGCTGGGGGTGAACTTGACGGCGTTGTTGACGAGGTTGACGAGAATCTGGCGGAGCCGGACGACGTCGCCGTTGATCCACGACGGCACGCCGGGTCCGAGCGTGTAGGCGAGCTCGAGTTTCTTGCTGGAGGTCTGGAGGGCGAAGAGGTCGAGCACCTCCTCGAAGGTGGCGTTGAGGTCGAAGGGAATGTTCTCCAACTCCAGCTTGCCGGACTCGATCTTGGAGAAGTCGAGGATGTCGTTGATGATGGCGAGCAGGGCCTCGCCCGAGGTGTGGATGGTGTTGACGAAGTCGCGCTGCTCGGGCGTGAGCGGCGTCTCCATCAGCAGGCTGGTCATGCCGATGACGCCGTTCATCGGCGTGCGGATCTCGTGCGACATGGAGGCGAGGAACTCGCTCTTGGCGCGCGAGGCGGCATCGGCCTCGGTCTTGGCCCGGCGCAGGTGGCTCTCGGTCTCGACGCGGGAGGTGATGTCGGTCTCGATGACGATGAAGTTTTCGACCCGGCCGGTCTCGTTGAGCACGGGCTGGATTTCGAGGTGCAGGTGATACTTGCGGCCGGACTTCGAGTAATGGACCACGTCGGTGGAAAGGCCCTGGCCGCGGCCGAGGGCGGCCCGGATCTC
>JAHCLN010000121.1 GCA_026125215.1 Opitutaceae bacterium | reverse complement strand
CTTCCGCGCCCTCGGCTACCAACCGCGCCGCACGGTGCGCTGCGGGTAGCAAACGGGGTCAGGCCTTGGGGTTTGGGGTTCATTGGAGTTTTCTTTGCAAGGCCGCATCGGGCTGGCGCGTCCAAGCGCATACCTTGCGGCTGACTTCGTGCAGGTTGCCCATGTGCAGGGTCGTGGCGAGCCAGCGGTTGGTCACCGTGGTGCGGGCCTTCAGTGCCGCGGCGATCGCCAGCTTCCAGTCGGCCGATTTGCCGGCCGGGGCCAGTTCCTCCGGTTTGCGGCGCAACTTTTTCAGCAGCACGGCCAGTTCCTCCCGCCATACGGCTTCACACGCCTCCTGCATTTCGGCGGCCAGCCGCCGGCCCTGCCCGATCAGTTCCCGGTTCTCCCGCATAATCTCCCGGGTAAACTCCCCGCCGCCAATCACCCAGCCCCGGGACATCTCCGCAAAGCGCTGTTTTTTGCGGGCCGGCTCGTCCTCGGAGAGCCAGGCCAGGTAGGCGAGGTATTGCCGGTGCCCGGCCCGGGTGTCTGGCAACCCACCGGCATGCGCCAAGGCCGGCTGCGGATCAAACCACGCCGGCCGCTGTTTGGGCTCCAAAAGCCAGCCGACGCTGGTCCAGCGGTGCGCCGGCAGTTCCGCAGGCTGGCACAGCCGCGCCCGGACCGGATTGAGGTGGATATAGTGGCAGAGCGGCCCCAGGCCCTCCCCGGGATCCACGATCAGGCTCTTGTAGCGGCCTTGGAAAAGGTGGCCCTGTTCGTTGCGCAGCCGGTTGAACCGGACCGAAAAAGTGCCCTGCAACCACCGCATCCCCTCCACCAGATTCGCGCGCGGTGTCGAGACCGCCAGGTGGTAATGGTTCGACATCACGCACCACGCATGCACCCGCCAGCCTGTCCTCCCACAGGCCTCGCCCAGACACTTCAGGAACGCCGTCTTCGCCTTCTCCGTCCGGAAGATGGCCGCCCGGTAATTGCCCCGGTTCAGGACGTGATACACCCCGTCCTCCGACTCCATTCGCAGCGGTCGCGCCATGCCCGCCAGTTCACCGCTTCAACGCCCGCCGTCAACCCCAAACCCCAAGACCTGACCCCGTTCGATTGCCTCACGCTTACTTGCAGGACGTCCTCACCCGTCTGCCTACGTTGACCACCAAGGATGACCTCACCCCGCTGCTGCCCACCCACTGGCAACCGCCGACGTCGTAGGTCCGGTCAGATTGGTCACTCCTACGACATAGCCCTGCATCGTAGCTACGTTGGATTGGTTACCACTACGCATCCGTCAATAGGGCACCCGGCTTGTCGCTTACACTCCACCGGACTGGAGCGACGAAGGAGCGGAGGGAGGAAGCAGGATGCGTGTCAGCTCTGCTGGCGCGCAGCGTGCCGCTCGGCTCTGCGTTCGGTTGCGAACAATCAACTACGGCGCAATTCGTATTTTATCCCGCGTTTGTCGAGCTCAGCACGAAACAGATCGAAGGCTCGTTCGGCTAGAGCAGGATCAATGGCCTGTGTGTTCATGGTCCTGATGACAATGCTTGGCCGATCACCCATCTCGACGCTGATAAAAAAATCAACCGTTGATGATTTGCTCGGATACTTTGCGCGATACTCAACGATCCCACCGGGACCGGTCTCTGGGCCTTCAACGACCAATCCCATTTCGCGGGCTACAATGTGAAGCGCATCTCCCATTGCGGAGCGATCCGCAGGAGGTGACAGCTTAAATTCGATCACTCGGCCAGACTCCCATGCACACGCAGAGAACATAAAAACTGAGCCTAGAAGCAGGAGCGCCCGTTTCATGGATAACGCTCCCCATCAATTAGTCCTTTGATACCGAATGGAATCGTCCCAACTAAAGCGTATGCCGCTCCGACCGGACCAACCCAAGTTGCATCTGGTCGCGTGGTGTAGTTTCTCTTTATCCACTCAATCTCGTTGAGATTTCTGTCGTGGTGATACGAGGCCAGATCACCTTGATTCAAAATCGAACCTGGCCCTCTGCCTTGCGTTGTCCCCCATCCCAGACCACCAAACATTCCGTATTCAGGGATTGCTACATTTGCGATCAGATTACCAATCGCCTTTAGAGGATTTCCACCGCTGACAACGTTTCCGAACGTGACAACATCGGCCACGGCAGTGGCTGTTGTCACAACCGTCCCGTATGCTCCAACAACAGTAGCCGCCACATCCCTAGCAAGGATGTTTGCTGTTCCGCCGATGCCGTAGCCAATCTGCCCGATACCTCGGCCGAACGTCCCCGATTGGCCGAACGTCGCGATGCCGAACGCCGTGTTGCCGACACCGGCCACCACGTCGCCAACGCCGCCAAGGATGCCGCCGATCAGCGGAACATTTCTCAGCGCGTTGCCGAGCGCCGAACCTCCGGACGCCACTGCTGTGTTGTTTGGGGCGAAACCCATCACTCCACCACTGCCATTCAAAGCGATGACTTGGCCGGGCTGAAACGTCATGCTGTTACCGTTGGCGTCGGTGATCGTGACAGTTTCTCCCGAGTCCAGCTTTTCCTGCGCAGTTTTGAGTTTCTGCAAATCTTTACCGTCGCCCCCACTCCCTTGAAATAAGGTTCCATTAAAATATGCAGCTACGGCTTCGCTCGCTTCGGCATAAGTATATCCCATCTCAACCAAGCCACGCTTAATTGCCTCTTGGCGCGCTTGCTCCTCCTTCGCTTTATGGTCGGCGAAGGCCTGCATCAATGCGCCCAAACTCGACGATGCAGGCAGTGAGCCACCGCCACCATCCAACAGGACCTCCGGGCGCCCGGAAGGCATATCCTCTGCATTGAACATCCCCAGATAATCCCACGCATTGGGGACACGATTGCTGACGTAGGCGTAGAGGTTGAGCCCGCCCTGTTCGCCGATGGAGTCGCGGTTGATGAACCGGCCCAAGCTCGGCGAATAATACCGGGTATCGTGATAGACCAGCTCGGTATCGAGGTCGGTATATTTGGTGGCAAAGCGGAAGGGATTGGCCTCGGCGTAGGGGCCGCTCTCGCGCAGGGTTTTCCCATACGCGTCATACTCGTAGCCGGCCGCAATCGAGCCATCACTGGCCTGGATCATGGCGTGGATGTTGCCCAACGCATCATACGCCGGCAAGTAAGACTCGCCGCCCTCCCGCACCAGCAGCAGCCCGCCGATGCCGCCGGCGCCGGCCATGCTGCCCGACAGGTCCAGCCCCCAGCAGATGCTCTTGGTGAGCGTCATGTCGTCCAAGCGCGCGATGAGGTTCCAGCCGTTGTATAGGTAGCGCTCCTGCGCGCCGTTGCCCGCCCAGCCCGTGCCGTTCCACAGGTAGGGCTGCTTGATCACCCGCCGGCCGAGGTAGTCGTGCAAAATGTGGTAGGCTTCGTTCGGATAACCGGCCGCCACGGCCGCGCTGCTCGCCTGGATCCAGCCCAACCGGTTCTCCGCATCGTAGCCGTAGGTCCACCGGCCGTCCGACTTGAGGTTGCCGTCGGCATCGTAGGTAAACGCCTCGGGGGTGCCCGCCAGGTAGAAGTTGCCCGCGGAGGTGAACGGCGGGGCGCCGTCGTCCTCGATCAGCAGCGCGCTGTGCACCGCGCCCGTGGGCACGAGCGCCCGGCTCTGGAAAAAATACTCCCCGTGCCGGGTGACCGGCGGCTGGGTGGATGCGCTCACCCCGGGGTCCGTGGTGACGGTCACGTTGTAGCCGACATCCGCCGCCCCGCTCACATCGTGCACCCGCGGCACGGTGCGATGGGTGTATTGGTTGAGGCTGTTGGGGGTGTAGGTGGCCACCTCCCCGTTGTGGGTCGCGGTCTTGCGGTTGCCCAGCAGGTCGTAGGTGTAGGCGTCGTCGCGGCCGGTCAGCACGGTGGAAGTGCCGCCGAGGTAGATGGTCTCGGAGGTCAATTCGCTGCGGTCGTTGTAGCCAAAGCTGGCTTTCAGGCCCTGCGTGCCGTCCCCATAACGCTCGAACAACTCGCCGGTGCGCTCGGCCTGCGTCACCCGGCCGAGCGTGTCCTGGGTATAGGCGAACGCAGCCTTCGTCACCGTGCCGATCATCGTGGCGCGGCTGTCCACCCAGGGGTGCTTGGGATCGTAAACGCGGGTGTCGCTGTAGCCGGCGGCACTGTTGGTGATGGTGCCAACAAGGTGGGAATTCGCCACGTAGCCGTAGCTGAAGCTCTGGCCGGCGGCGGCGATGGTGGTGAGCCGGCCGTCGGCCTGATAGCCGTAGGTCACATGCTGGTCGTGGGCGGGATCGCCCGAGTGGCCGAGCTTGAAGGCGGTGGGCCGGCCCTTGGTGCCTGCGGCCGTGTCGTATTCATAGGTAAGCCGGCGCGAACCGAAGAAGGCCGGCAGGTCCTCGCGCTGGAGTTCGAGCGTGCCGCCGAGGTTGTAGGTAAAGGTGCGCGTGCCGGTGTAATCGGCCACCGTGGCCGTCTGCCCGAGACGGTTGTAGGTGTAGGCCAGTGCGGGAGTGCTGTCGGAATAGGTCACATCCGTCAACTCCCCGGTGGCGGGATCGTAGTCATAGGTGGTAACGGTGCCGCGCGCCCAGGTGCGGGTCTTGAGCTGCCCGGCCGCGGTGTAGGTGTAACCGACGCTCTGGCTGGCGGCGTCGACCTTGGAAGTCACCAGGCCGGTGGAGGCGTGGTGGTGCCAGGTGGTGGTCTGGGCGGTGCCGGGCGAGGAAGGCCAGGTGGCGCCGGTGAAATCCGCGGCCGAGCTGGCATAGGTCTTCTGCTGGTGCAACCGGCCCTGGTCGTCATACACATACTCCACGGGATAGACGGTCTGGCCCCACTCGCGGGTCTTTTGCCCGCGATGGTTGTAGCTGTAGTAGGCGGATTTGCCCAAGGCATTCTGCACGCCGCTGACGCGGCCGGCGCTGTCGTAGGTGTAGGTGGCCTGCACGACATCAGCCGGATCGGTGACGGTATGGACCAGACTGGTGCCGGCGACATAAGCCGTGGTGATGTCGCCGGTGCGCGGATCGGTTACCGTGTTTTGCCGGCCGAGGGCGTCGTAGCCGTAGGTCAAGGTGATGCCGGCGGTGTCGCGGGCGGACATCAGCAGGCCGTTGCGGGTGACCTGCTGCGCGCCGATGTTGGAGTCGGACTTCAAGATGTGGCGCGTGATGAGTTTGGCCCCGGCCTCGACCACGCTCCAATCCATGGTCAGGTTGCCGTGGAGGTCGTAGGTATGGGTCTCACGCCGGACATTGGTGCCGAAGTTGTTCAGCCGGTCGTAAGTCGTGCCGGTCGTGGTATGAGCCGCGCTGTCGGCGCTCGCGTAGGTGCCGCGGATGGTGCGCTGCCACCAAGCCGAGCCATTGTGGATGAAGTCCACCGCGGTGGTGGTGATCCGGTCGTTGGAGGCCAGGTCGAGGGTGTTGTTTCCGTTGACATCGAGACCTTCGCGGACCGCGCGTCCCATGGTGTCGTATTCATGGAGGAGTGCGGCCGCGCCCGTCCGGGTGTGCTTCCACAGCTGGCCCTGCGGGTTGAAGTGCCAGGCTTGCTCGGCATAACCCGAGCCGCTTGGTGAAGGCACCTGCCGCAGGGTCTGGCGACCCAGCCAGTCATGCCGGAGGATTTCGGTCACGGGACCGGAAGCAGAAACCTCCCGGTGCGTCACCTCGCGGACACCACCGGAAATCACCGCATAAGCGGCATGACGGGCCACGACGGCGGTGCCGGTCACGCTCTTGAACTGCCCGTCCGGGTGATGCTCGGTGATCCGGGTGCCACCGCCGGGCAGGGTGGTCGTCACGATCCGGCCGCCGGCACTGTAAGCGTGGGTCGTGGTGTAGCCGCCGGGGGCCGTGCCGCTGGTTGCCCGTCCGGCAAGGTCATAGGCCTGCGCGGACACAAGGGACAATGAGTCGCCGGAGACCACCTGCTGGGTGACGCGGTTCGCCCCGTCATAGGTGTTGGTGGTGGCGATGTCGCTCTGGCTGGCGTAGGAACCGGAGGCGGCGACGCCTTTCTTGACGCTGGTAACGAGCCGCCATAACGCATCATAGACGGTAAACTGGGTCTCGGTGCCATCCGCGCCCACCGTGCTCGCGAGCAGGCCGTGGGCGTAAGTGTGCGTGACGGCGGCACCGTTGCTGGCCACCCGCGAGGTCGGCCGACCGGCTTGGTCGTGGGCGAAGTCCTCGAACCGCAGCATGCTGAAATTGCTGCTCCCGGTGTAAACCAGCGTCTCCTGCCGCAAGAGCAGGCCGGAATTGCTGAGCACGGTTACCTCCAGCGTCGATTGGCTCGGGAGCAGATAGACCGGCGTAAAATTCTCGCCCGCAAAGCTGCTGACCAGGGTGCCCCCGCTGCTGTTCGTCGAGCCGTTGAAGGCGAGCACCATCCAGTCGTGCCCCGTGGGACTGATCGCAAACTGCCGGGTCGTGTGGTTGAAGGTGCCGCGGACGCGCAGATACGAGGTCTGCCGCTGGTCGGGATGCT
Organism: Opitutaceae bacterium; assembly: GCA_026125215.1. Classification (GTDB taxonomy): domain Bacteria; phylum Verrucomicrobiota; class Verrucomicrobiia; order Opitutales; family Opitutaceae; genus UBA2377. The sequence goes on along the minus strand of JAHCLN010000121.1, from coordinate 3,918 downwards.
TGATCACATCCAACTGGCCCGCCCAGTCCGCCTGGGCGTCGGCGCGGTAGGCCTGGGTGTAGGTGGTCTGGACGTTGGTGGCGTCGCGGTAGGCGGTAATCGTGGCAATCGCGATCATGCCGTGGCTTCCGGCTATGTCACCGTGGCTCCAGGTCGTCTTGCCGGTCACGACGTTGTTGACCCGCTCCTCGCGGACGGTCGGCCGGGAGTGCCGCCAAGTCCAATCCGGGGTGTAGTCGAAAGTGACCACCCGGCCTTGGGCAGGGTTGAGACTCACCGTGGCCGGTGTGTCGAGATGAGGGCGAAACTCATGCTTCAACTGACCCCGTCGATCCCAATCGTCATAGTATTCCCAAGCGGTCCAACCGCCGGTCGCATGGGTAGTGGAGCGCAGTTTGCGATAGTTGCCACGTTGCGCGCTGTTGGTGTGGTAGGTGTAGGTGGTAGCCAGCGCGGCGCCATCGGGATCGACCACGACCTTGACGAGTTCCTCGCCCCAACCGCCCGTGGGCGCAAAGACATGGTTGGTCTTGGCCACGACCGGGCCGTTTTCATCGCCGGTGCGGACGGTTTCAACGACCGTGCGGAAGTTCGGAGTGGTATAACGCAGGACCACAATGCCGGAACCACCGTTGCCGCCGACCGCGCCAAAATTGCCGCCACCGCCGCCGCCGGAACCGCTGTTCGCCACGGCATTGGCCCCGGAATAATGCCAGACCCCGCCAGCACCGGCGCCGCCTCCTCCGCCCGCTCCGCCGCCATAGCCTCCGCCGCCGCCGCCGGCGAATGTGCCGGCCCAGGTCGCGGTGGCCGGACCGCCGGTCAAACCGTTGCCCACGCCGCCAGAACCGCCGCCGCCACCACCATCATAAATGCTGAGGCTGTTGCCCCGGCTGCCATGATGGCCCTGACCCGAAGTGCCGTCGCCACCCCGCACGCCGCCGGAGGGATAGCCATCGCCACCACCGGAGCCGCCGGCATTGCCATATTGATCCATACCCGTGCCGCCACCCCCGCCGATGGCGGTGTGGCCCAACGCGGAAGAGTTGCCGCCATTCGTGCCCGTGGTCGGATAGCCGACCGCACCGACCCCACCGTCGCCCACCACGATGGTGTGGGAGCCCGCAGCCACGTTCAGGCCATTGAGCGAAAGCAACCCGCCCGCGCCGCCGCCGCCCGCATGCTGCATGCCGCCGCCACCTCCGCCCGCAACAATCACGGCTTCCAAATCTTCAATGGCCTCCGAAACGGAAAAAGTGCCTCCACTGGTAAAGGTATGCCGGGTGTAGCTGCCGTCTGTCGTCACCGTGCCGCCCGTCGCCACCGTTGGCGGAGCGGTGGCGCTGTTTTGGGTGAGCGTGCGCAGCCAGGTGGTGCCATCGCCCTCCTGCAGCCGCCAGGTGTAGGTGCCACTGACAACCGGGCCGTTGGTCAGCGCCAGATGCGATACCCGGCTCTTGCTGCCTTCCGTCTCCGTGATCTTGAGCTGGTCGGTGCCGGGAGATTCCACCCGGATCGTTTTCCACGGTGAGCCCGTGAAGGTCCAACGCCCCAGGCCGTTGTCCCACTGGGGATTGTTGGCATGCCAGTCATAAAGCCGCAGTTCGTAGCCGTTGCTTTCGTCCACCAGATCCACCACCCCCTGCGCCACCAAAATCTGCCGCAACATCGATTGAGACGGCCCGTCCTTCACGAGCAAGTGCTGGTCAGTGTGCGGTTCCTCGCTGTAGTAGAGCCGGGCGCGGCTTACCGGGCTGCCCGTCAGATCGGTCTCACGGAAAACAAGCCGCCCGGCGGAACGGCCGTTGCGCTCGCCGCCCAGCCCCACCGACCAATTCACCGCCTTGCCCAGACTGATGCCGCTAAATTCCCCCAGTCCCGCCGGCGCGGGATCCGCCACCGGCCGCAGCTCGATTTGATAATAGTGGCTATACGAACCGCCGCCCATGTAGCGGTAAATCATGTCCCTCGGCTGGCCATCAATGTAAACCCGGTAGCCCGTCGGCGCGATGAAGCTCAGCCAATACTGTTCGGGACCGCTGGCTTGGAAATTTAACGTATAACCCCGGCCCGGCCGCAACCACGCTGTCGCAATCGCGGACTCCGAAACTCCGCCCAACTCGGTGTGATGGAGCGCCGGGGTCGTGGCCTCATCGTAAATTGTCATGATCCCGTTGCCCACGCCTGCGAGCTGAAAGGCAAAACTCACTCCTTCTGTGTAGGGCACCGGGACGACCGCAGCCAGACGTCCACCCAGCAACACCAATCCAAGGAGCAACAATCCCAGTTTTCTCATGGGACCTCGGCCCTCTCCGGACGAGACACCTGCTCAGCCACTGCCGCCCGCACCTCCGCGGTTCGTCCCCGACGCACCGCGGATGGGCTGTAAAGCTCCAGACCTCTTTTCCGCTGCCGAACCGGCTTGGCCGACGCTCCGCCGCGGTAGGTTGATTCCACCTGTGGGGCACCCACCGCGGCCTCGGCGACAAGCTGCGCGGATGGACTCCTTGCACTTGGCGCGCTTGGCATCACCGGCTTTTCCTCCGCTGTTGGCGCCGGGGAATGACCGTCCAAATCCGGCGGCACCGTGCCGGTCGCCGGTATCTCCTCCACTTCAAGTCCCGCGATGGGCCAAGCCGCCCCGGCCCCGGCCGATATCATGATCTCCCGGGCGCCAACATGTGGACCGGCCGGAAAATGCAGCGTTTGCCAATCCACCGCAACCACCACGCTCGTCCCCCGCCAACCCAAGGTCACGGCCAGCGGTTCCGCACTGCGGCCATTCGCATCGAGCGCAAAGGCAAACGGCAGCGCCAAGGGTGCGCTCGACTCCAGCACCAGCACCAACCGGCCGACCCCTTCCCGGCTCACAAAGGCCAGCGCGGCAGGCCCTGCTTCCAGCAACGGAATGTCGTCGGCTGTCGCGGCGAAGGCCGGACTCGATTTCATGCGCACCGTCACGTTCGCAGCCCCTACCGGACGATAGAGCTGGGCTCCGGACGGCAAACTGAGCCCTGCCGTCGTCGTCAACGCGGACTTTTCCGTTCCAAACACCGACCACCCCTCCAAAGGATCGGTGTCGGGATCGGCGCGCAATCCGGTGGCCGTCGCCAGCAGCAGGCCGAATGCAATGCACCGATGGCGGTTCATGGCCGATCTCCTTCCGGTTTCACTTCCGCCCGAAATCCCGCGGGGTGCCGCCGCGCCAGCGCGGATTTCACCCGGGCCAGATACTCGTCCTCCGGCTGCAATTTGATCGCCGCCTCGATATCCTGCCGCGCCTGCCCGGCCTGATTCAGATAATTTCCGCGGATCAGCGCCAGCTTCTGCAAATACTGCGCCTTTTCCCGCGCCTCGGTATCGGACGTAATCGCCACCGCCCGGGCCAGCGCCTGCTCCGCCGCGCGGAAGAAAATCTCCGCCTCCGCCGGCCGCCGATGCGCCAAAAACCGGTGCCCGAGGTCCATCGCGGCGAAGCCCATATCTGCCTCCGGCCCCAACGGCAGACCCGACGCTCCGCGTCTGGCCTCCAAGTGCTCCAGCGCGGCCTCGGGCTTTTCCTCGCCGGCCACTACCGCTTGCACCAACTCCTCGCGCCACTTCAGGGCGGTTTGCATCGCCGTCAGTTCCGGTTGCGGCGCTTCGGTCGCCCAAGCCGCACTTAGAACCAACAAACCCAAGGTCAGAAATCGACAGTGTTTCATGGTGGACATCAGATGGGTCATGTCCCGGCCAAAATCCGGCCTGCGGAACGCCTCGAACCAACTACTCGTCAACGCACTGTCCAGAACTGCGATTACGGAAATTTACGTAGTTGAATTTCAGAAACAGACTGAATGTTTCAGCCCAAATCCGGCCCTCCACGCCGCACGTTACAATGATGGGCTGCGCTCAGGCTCGCAGCAGCCAATTCTCGAG
>JAHCLN010000120.1 GCA_026125215.1 Opitutaceae bacterium | reverse complement strand
CCACCAGGTCTACCTGACCGAGGTCGGCCTTGATGGCGGCGACGACCTGGGCCTTCATTTCGTGGGTGAAGGCGTCGCCCATGAAGTTGCGGGCGTAGAGGCCGGCGGCGCGCGCGGCGCGGGTGAAGGCGATGCTGTTATACCAGCCCGGAGTGGCGGGGCGTCCTTCTTCCGAGGGGCGTTCGAAAAAGATTCCCATCGTGGCGGCGCCGGAACCGAAGGCGGCGGTGATGCGGGAGGCGAGGCCGTAGCCGGTGGAAGCACCGATCACGAGGACCTTCTTCGGGCCGCCCGCGATCGGGCCCTTGGCCTTCACATAGTCGATCCACTCCTGCACATGGGCCGCGCAACCTTCGGGGTGGGCGGTGACGCATACAAAGCCACGAACCTTGGGTTTGATGATCATATGGCCCGAGCTTCGGCGGGCCGGATTGCAGCGTCGAGAACAGATTTCAGCCGGTGCAAACCGCTGTCAGGGACCGATAAGCACCATCGGGCCCTCGGCCTTCGGCACGCCGCCCTTGCGCTCCAGACTGACGGCAAATTTGGCCACGGTGGCCACGGGCTTGTCGGCCTTGAACTGGTAACGCGCTTGGCCCGTCCGGGGGTCAACCCGGAAGACACCGCCGTCCACCGGAATGGGGTATTGGGGGTCGATGACCCACAGCTGGTAATCCTTGTCGGCTTCGAGCGCAGGCAGGTTTTCCACCGTGAGCACGCCTTCCTGCAGGGTGGGGTTCCACACGGCAACGGCCTGGGCTTGCGGCGAATCGGCCAGCAAGGAGGCGAGGGTCGCGATCTTGAACTGCGCGAGATCGCCCTGCTCCTGCATCTGCCGGGTCAACGCCGCGATACGGCCGGCGGAAGCCTCGCGCTCGGCGACGGTCAGCAGACGCTCGGTCTCAAGCTGGCTGCGCAGACTCCGAACCATCGTGTCGGCCAAGGCCTGCTGGTCGCGCAGCAGGGAGTTTTCCGTGCGAGTGACGAAGTAAAGCTGAGCCATCCAAGCGGCGACGAGGGCAAAGCCGGCGGCGGCCGCGAGCGGCAGCCAGCCGGTCAGTCTGAAGGGCACAACTTTGGCGGACCGTTTCTCCGGAATCCGGGCCATGATGCGGGATTTGAGGGCGGCGGACGGCGCCGCCGGTGGCGCCATATGAGCCAGCAGCGCGCCCGAGGCATGAAATTCCTCCACCAACCGCCGAAGTTCCGGGTTATGGGCAAGCTCGGCCTCGAACTGTTCCAACTCGGTGCCTTCGAGCAGCCGCAGGGCGTAGAGCGTTGCGAGCTCTTCCTGTTGTTCCGTGGGCGTGCTCATGGGCGGAACGCGACAAGGTCGCGGAGTCTGATCAGGCCGCGCCGGATGCGGGCCTTGACGGTGCCGAGGGGCTCGCTCAGCCGGGCGGCAATTTCCTGCTGGGTAAGACCGGAGAAGAAGGCGAGTTCCAGAGCGGCCCGTTGTTCGGGGGGCAGGCTGGCCATCGCCGAGCGCACGAGGGAAGATTGCTCCGAACTGGCGGCCTGATCGGCCGAATCCGGACCTGAGTCATCGGCATACCCGATGTCGGCGGGCGCGGACTGGTCGAGCAGTTCCGCCCGTCGCCGCCGCATGCGGATGCGATCGATCGCCCGGTTCCGGGTGAATGTGACGGCCCAGGAGAAAGCGGTGCCCCGGCCGGGCTCGAAATCGCCGGCCTTTTCCCAAAGGGCGAGGAAGACATCCTGCAACAGGTCCTCGGCCTCGCTGGCATCGTTCAGAATCCGCAGCGCCGTGGCGTAAAGTGGACGGGAAAAGCGGTCGTAAAGCGCCCCAAACGCCTCGCGGTCGCCCTCGGCGATGCGTCGCATCAGCCGGGCGTCCTCGATCTGCCGCGGTTCGGGCGGGGCTGGATCGTCCGGATTCATGCGGACACGGCTGTCCCCAAGCGCCGACGCGGCGGCGCAGGCGGCGGACAAACTGAGCATGGCGGAGGACATTTGCCTATCATACGCACGAAAGGGTGCACGGGATGCTCGCGACTCGTTGCGGCATGGCAACAGGAAAGGAGCTGCTCAAAGCACCGCGAAACCAATGAGGCCGAGCACGATGAGAACCGCGATGACGGCGAGCACGGTGCGCTCCAATTTGGTGATTCGCAGGGGCATCAGAGTCCGAGAGGCTGCAACCGGGCAAAGATCTCACTCATGAGCGGGTCCCCGGCCAGTTCCGTCCATGGACGGTTGCTGGAGATGCGGACGAACAGCTGGTCGCCATCGTGCTGAAAACCATAGCGCCAGGCGATTCGCAGCAGTTCCTGCCAGGAATAGGGGTCGGAGTAGGCGATCGGCCGGCCGGCGAACAGATGCCAGAACCAGACGTATTGGGGGAAGTCGCCGCTGCGGAAGAAGCGCGTCTCCGCCGGAGCCAGCGTCCGGTTGTCCACCGTCAGTGCGGTGCGCGGTTCGGCCAGCGGGGCGAGCGTCCAGCCGGCTCCCGGCCAGCAGGCATCCGGCGTATGCGAAGCCACCTGGCTGACCGCGGTCTGTCCGGGGCGCCAGTAGGCCAGGTAAACGGTCACCTGGGTGAAGCCGTCCGCCGCGGGCCGCAGGTAAGTGCGCTGGGCGAGATGATCGGTTTGCAGCGTGTCACGAAATTGAAAGAGATCATCGCTGGTCTTCACGGCCCAACCGGGCGGCCGGGCCGGCAGGATGGCCAGCAGGTCGGGCACCGGGGTTTCGGTATCCAGCGTGGGCCGGGTGTTGACGTAAAAGAACGAGGCCAGAGCCAGGGAGCACAGGAGCGCACCGGACAAACCCAGCTGCAGGGGCAGGGAAGGTGTGGGGTCCGGGGCCGCGGCCGGCTCGCCGGCCGGCCGCAGGGCCGGATTTTCCAGCAACAGGGCGATACCCCCGAGGATGGCGGCGGTGAGGCCGAGCACGGCGAAACCGGTGACATCATGCCAGGCCCCGGCAATGTCCACGCCGCGATTGGCGAGCAGGGTTAGCGCCAGGGAACGCAGAAAATTCATCCCCAGCGCAAGGGGGGCGGCGAGCGCGATGATAAGCGCACGCGCCCAGGGGCGGCGCACCATGCTGGCGGAGAAGAACAGACCGGCGAAAACGCAGGAAATCAGGCTGCGCACCCCGCTGCAGGCCTCCTCGACACCGACCGACACATTGGCCAGCTCGATGATGTTGCCGGTGCGGGTCGCCGCGATGCCGAGCAGGTGCAGCGAGGAGAGCACGTGCTCCGAGATCCACAGCTGCAGACCGAGGGAAATGCGGGAATAAGTGCCCGGAGGAATCGGCGCGCAAAGGAGCCACAGACCGATCGCCACGAGCGCGATCCAGTTGAAAGGCACCGCCCGCACTTCGACGGCCGACAGTCCGACCAGTCCGGCGGCCAGGAACATGACCAGGGAACCGGTCAGTGCAAAAGCCACGATCGCATGACTCCAGCCCACCGAGGTGGCGTAGAGCCCGGCCGCGACCAGGAACAGCAATCCGGTCGCCAGAAGACCCGCCAAAAGGAAGCCGCGCCAGATCCCCGGCGGCAGCCATCGCGGGGTGCCGCGCTGCCGGCTTTCGTGCAACAGCAGGACAAAAAGCACCGGCATAAAATAACCGTGCGACAGGTCGGGATTGCCGCGCCAGTGCGGCCACAGCACCGCCGTCACCGCGGCCACGATCAAACCCAGCAGACCAAGGTTGGCGCGCACGGTCAACGGCAGGCGGGTAAAGACAACGGGAGGCATGACACCGGTCCGTCCAGCTTGCGGCCACGACCCGCACCCGCAACGGAAATTGCCGATCGCACTGGCGCGGCGGAAAAAAACCGGTTACCAATATCCGCCGTATGCAAATCCTCAAAAGCCTGACCAAATCAACCGCGGGCATATTTGCCCTGCTTGCCTCGGCCGCCCTGGCCATTGCCGCCCAAGTCGGCCAGCCGGCGCCGGACTTCACCCTTACCGACATCGACGGCAAGACCCACACGTTGTCCGACTACAAGGGCAAGACGGTGGTGCTGGAATGGATGAACCAGGAGTGCCCCTTCGTCGTGAAGCACTACGAGAAGAGCGGCAACATCCCGGCCACGCAGCGCGCGGCCACGGCCGACGGCGTGATCTGGCTGGTGATCAATTCCGGCCGGCCCGGCGCGCAAGGTGATTTCAGCCCCGAGAAGGTAAGGGAGTGGTCGAAGCAGCAAAACACCTCCTACACGGCCTATTTTCGCGATCAGGACGGCAAGGTCGGCCGGCTCTATGATGCGAAGACCACGCCCCACATGTATGTGATCAATCCCGAGGGCACGCTGGTTTACAACGGCGCCATTGACAGCATCCGTTCGGCTAATCCCAAGGATATCGCCAAGGCGGAGAACTATGTGACTTCCGCGTTGGCGGCCGTGAAGGCCGGCGAGCCGGTCAAGACCCCCGCCACGCAGGCCTACGGCTGCACGGTAAAGTATTAAACGCCGGCACCACCGGCTGGAGACAGGCGCCCCTCGCGGGCGCCTTTTTTATGCTCAGGCGGGCGGAAGAAAGAGCTCGGGGTGGATCGTTCCGGTGGCAACCCGGTTGACGGTGCCGGTCATCCGGACGGAGTAGTCGGCGCCGATGGCGATGCCCAGCGTGCCGCCGGGCATGTGCACCGTGACTTCGTCGTCCACCAGACCGAGGCGCCGGGCGACGGCGGCCGCGGCGCTGGAGCTGCTGCCCGAGGCCAGCGTGTAGCCGGCGCCCCGCTCCCAGATTTCGAGGCGGAGGTTGGCGCGATCGAGCACCTGGAGGAACTGCACGTTGGTGCGGCGGGGAAAGTGGGCGTGGGTTTCCAGCGCGGGACCGTATTGCCGGGCCAGTTCCGCCGTGATGGCGGGCAACGGGATCACGCAATGCGGATTGCCGATGGTTGCGGCGCTGAAGACGAAGGTGCGGTCGAGGACGGTGATGGGCTCGGCGATCACCTCCCGCGGCGCACCCGTGACCGGAATCTGCCGGCTGTCGAAGCTCACGCGGCCCATGGCGATGGTGATCAGCCGGCCGTCCCCGCGGATCACGGACTCCACTTCGCCGCCGGGGGTCTCGATGGTGAATGCAGGTTGGCGCACCAGTCCCTGATCCCAGAGGAAACGGGTGAAAATACGAAGCCCGTTGCCGGATTTTTCCGCTTCGGAGCCGTCGGGGTTGAAGATGCGCAGGCCGAAGGCGCTGGTCTTGGAGGGCAGCGGCCCCCACAGGATGCCATCGGATCCGACGCCAAAATTGCGGTGGCAAATGGCCCGAATCTGGTCGCCGGATGGTTCGGCCCAATCCGGGAAATCGCGCGGATCGAGCACGATGTAGTCGTTGCCGAGGGCGTGATACTTGTGGAAGCGCATGCCGCGGATGCCGGGCTGGTTCAGGCGGCCGGCGGCGTGTAACCGAACAGCCGGCGTTTCTTGATGGCGGTTACCACGGCGGCGGGGACCATTTGCTCCCAGGAAGGATCCTGCTCCTTGATGCGCCGCAACACGTCGCGGGAAAAGATGTGCAGGATACCTTGATCGAAGCCGACGATGCACTCCAGATAGTGGTTTTCCAGGAGGTGATTGTAGAGGTTGCGCAGGTGGTCGACGACCTGGACGTTCTTGGCGTTGATCAGGACGCTGGCCGCAAACGAGTGGCTGCCGGTGGCGGTGGGCACGGAAGTGGTCTGTCCGGTGGTGAGGTAGCGGTCGTAGGCCTCCTGCCGCATCGGGTAGATGTAGAGCTTCACCGAGTGGCGGAACAGCCGGCCGAAAGATTCCAGGATGCCGCCCTCGAGGTTTTCGTAGTATTTCTCGTTGAAGATCTCGATGAGGTTGTTGATGCCCATCGCCACGCCGATCATCTCCTTGGTGTAACGGCGGAAATAGGACGTCAGCCGGTAGTATTCGGAATAATTGGAAATCAGCACGGTGAACCCGATGTCGGCGAGCAGGTCCACGCGGGAGAGAAAGTCCTGCGCGTCGATTTCGCCGGCGGCGAGCAGGTTGTTCATGGTGATTTCCATGAGGACGATCACCTCCTTGCCCTTGACGAGCGGCTCCTGCACGAACTGGGCGGTGGCGCAGTTGAGCATGTCCACGTTCACGTGGGTCACCGGCCGGAAGCTGCCGCGCTCGACGAGGATGGCCTTCTTGTAGAGCACCTCCGAGGGCTGCAGCACCTCGCCCTGCGTGCCGAACATGACGGCGTTGGTAAGCCCGAACTGCACCAGGTGCAGCGACATGAGGCGGTTGTCCACGTGGCGGAAGGCCGGACCGCTGAAGCGCAGCATGTCGACCTCGATCCGGTCGGCACCGACGTTGTCGAGCAGCGACTGGATGAACTTGGCGGGGTCGTCACGGTAGTAGAAGGCGCCGTAGATCAGGTTGGTGCCGACGATGCCGAGGGCCTCCTGCTGGAGGATGTTTTCCTTGTCCCACATGCGCACATGCAGGACGATTTCGCTGGGTTCGCCGCCGGGCGTGCTCTGAAAGCGGATGCCCATCCAGCCGTGCGCCTCGTTGGAGCCGCGAAAGCTCTTCGCGGCGACAGTGTCGGCGAAAACGAAGAACGTGGTCGCCGATCCACGGGCGGAGGCCAGGCGCTCGTTGAGCAGCTGATACTCGTGGTCCAGCATGAGTCCGAGCCGCTCACGGGAAACGTAGCGCGGGGCCTTGCCGTAGATGGCGTCGCTGAAGGCCATGTCGTAGGCGGAAATCGTTTTGGCGATGGTGCCGGAGGCGCCGCCGGCCTGGAAAAACACGCGCGCCACCTCCTGACCGGCGCCAATCTCGGCAAAGGTGCCGTAGATCTGGCCGTCAAGATTGATGGTCAGCGCCTTGCGGTTGGTGGTCAGGAGGGCCTTGTCTTCGCTCATGTCGCCAACCCTAGCAGGCGCCGGGCCGACCGCAACCCGTTCGTGTCCCCGTGCGGTGACGATCCGGTGATATTAGCCGGACTGCAAAGCCGCCCGGCGCGGGATTCCGACCGCTGGTCTGGTTTTACTGGTGGAAACGGCAAAATGGCCTACGTTGGAGCCGCATGAAAAATTTTCTTTCCTCGATGCTCGGCGCGCTGGCCGCCCTGGTCATATTCTGCGGTGCGGCGGGCGTGCTCTTTTTGTTGCTGCTGGCTGGCATCAGCGCGCTGGGGGAAAAGCAGCCGACGGTCGAGGCCGGCTCCTACCTGGTGGTGGATTTGTCCACCAACATCACCGATTCCCCGCCCTTGGTTGACTTGGGCGCGCTGATGGGGCGCAAACAGCCGACCCTGCAGCTGCGCACGGCCACGCAGGCCATCAAGGCCGCCGGGGCGGACGGGCGCATCCAAGGTCTGCTCATCGTGGGTTCGCTGCAGGCGGCCGGCTACGGCTCCGGTTTGGCGGCCTTGCAGGAACTGCGCGCGGCCCTCACGGCGTTCAAGGCTTCCGGCAAACCGGTGAAGGCCTACCTGACCTATGCCGGAATGCGCGATTACTACGTCGCCGCCACGGCCGACGAAGTGTTCCTCGATCCCTATGGCGAAGTGGCGCTGCCGGGTCTGGCGAGCGAACCGATGTTCCTGGCGGGAACCTTCGAAAAATACGGCATCGGCGTGCAGGTCACCCGGGTGGGCAAATACAAGTCGGCGGTTGAGCCTTTCATCCGCAAGGATCTGAGCCCGGAAAACCGCGAGCAGTTGCAGAAGCTGCTTGATGACCTGTGGACGGAGATGCGCGACGACATCGCGGCGGACCGTGGCATGGAGCCCGCCGCCCTGCAGGCGGTGGTGGATGCGGAGGGCTATCTGCTGGCCGGCGTGGCCCAGCGGTCCGGCCTGGTGGACCACGTTGAGTATCTGGACGAGGTCATCGCCAAGCTGAAAGAAGAGACCGGCGTGAGCGATCCGACGGACACTTTCCGCCAGATCGACCTGCCCGCGTATGCCCGCATCGCCGGCACCGGCGGCCCGGCGGGAGAAAAGTCCGCCGCGGGCAAAGGGCGGCGCGGGCAGATCGCGGTGGTTTATGCCGAGGGCGACATCGTGGACGGTGAAGGCGAACCCGGACAGGTGGGCGGGAGCAATTTTGCCCGCGAGCTGCGCCGGCTCAGGCAGGATGATTCTGTCAAGGCCATCGTGCTGCGCGTGAACAGCCCGGGTGGCAGCGCCTCGGCCTCGGAAGCGATTCAACGCGAGATGCGGTTGGCGGCCGAAGAGAAGCCCGTGATCGTCTCCATGGGTTCATACGCGGCTTCGGGTGGCTACTGGATAGCAGCCTACTCGGACCACATTTTTGCCGAGCCCACCACCATTACCGGTTCCATCGGCGTTTTCGGCGTGCTGTTCGACGTCAAGAAGCTGGCGAACGATTTCGGTGTGACCTTTGATGGCGTCAAAACCGGCCGCTTCGCCGACACCATGACGCTGAGCCGGCCGAAGACCGACGCCGAGATGGCGATGATCCAGCGCTCCGTGGACTGGATCTACGATGAATTCGTGGGCAAGGTGGCCGACGCGCGCAAACTCGACCGCGGCCTGGTCGAGGAGATCGCCCAAGGGCGGGTCTGGTCCGGGACGGAAGCGCTGGAGCTTGGGTTGGTGGACGAACTTGGCGGACTGCAGGAGGCGATCGCTTATGCGGCCGAAGCCGCCGAGATCGGCGACCGTTACCGTGTGACCGAATTTCCGCGAAAGAAGGAGCTCGGCGAGGCCATTGCCGAGTTGTTGGAAGGATTGCAGCCGGTGAGCGCCCGGGGCGGCCTTGTCCGGCAGCTGACCGAGCGCCTTGAGCGCGAGCTGAAAACCATCGGCGCCTTCAACGATCCCCGGGGAATCTATGCCCGCATGCCGTTTGAACTGAATCTGCAATGAGCGCCGCCGAAACCACACTGCAACGGGATTGCCCCGCCACCCTCATTCCTGCCGGTGACCGGGTGGTGCTGCCCGCCGGCACCCCCGTCAGCATCATGCAGACGCTCGGGGGCAATGTGACGGTGCGCACCGCGGAAGGGCTCTTCCGCATCGCCCGCGAAGATGCCCCGGCCATCTCGGGATACGTGGCCGGAGACGAGGCGGTGGCCACGACGACAGAATTCAGCGAGGCAGCCGTTTGGTCGGCCCTGCGCACCTGCTTCGATCCGGAAATCCCGGTCAATATCGTGGATCTCGGTTTGGTTTACGATCTCTCAATCGAGGCAATGCCGAACGGCGGCAACGCGGTCGAGGTGAAGATGACCCTCACGGCCCCGGGCTGCGGCATGGGACCGGTGATTGCCGAGGATGCGCGGCAAAAAATCGCAGCGCTGCCCACCGTGGAATCGGCGAAGGTGCACATCGTGTGGGATCCGGTCTGGACGCCGCAGATGATCTCCGCGGCGGGGCGCAAGACGCTGGGCTTGGAATGACCGGGCGGGTGCTCCGGTTCAGGCCGTGATGGTTTCAAGCGAACACCCGTCTCCGGCAGGTGTTTCGCAATTCGGCCGGGCAATCACTCCGGGGTAAGGCTCGGGCGCAAAAGGAGCCGCCGGCTCCCGGAGAAGGTGGCGGTCGCAGATCGTGAACAGCCCGGACGCGGACTCGGCCCGCCGCATGTCGTGCAGGAAATCGCCGGCGGCATCCACGCTCTGGCCGACGAAGTTGAGGTATTTCTTCATCCGGTTCACATGGGCGCGTTCGGGAATGCCGGGCGTGCAGGTGGCCTCGAAAAGCCGCTCGATGTAGTCGCGCACCTCGGCGAGCGATACCGGGGTGACCGGCCGGCCCGCGAACCGTTCGCGGCACTGCCGGAAGATCCAGGGATTGCGGATCGCATGCCGGCCGATCATCACGCCGGCGGTGCCGGTTTCCGCCACGATGGCGGCGGCGCGGACGGCGGAGGTCACGTTGCCGTTCGCGAGCACGGGGCAGCGCACGGTGCGCACGGCTTCGGCGATAAAATCATAATGCACTTCGCTGCGATACATCTCCTTCACGGTCCGTCCGTGAACGCTGAGCAGGTCAACCCGGTGCCGGTTGATTAGTCCGAGGATCCGGCCGAAGTCCGCGGTATTCTCAAAGCCGATCCGCATCTTGACCGTGAAGAGGCCCGGCACCGCGGCTCGGAGGGCGCCCAGAATCTCGTCGATCTTCGCGGGGTCACGCAACAGACCGCCGCCGACGTTTTTCTTGTAAACCTTGGGCGCGGGGCAGCCGAGATTGAGATCGATGCCGGCCACGGGGTGGCGCAGCAGTTCGGTCACCGTGCGGGTCAGATGCCCGATGTCCTCGCCGATCAGCTGGGCAAAGACCGGCCGGCCGGTCGCGTTTTCGTCGATCGACCGCAGGATATGCGCCTCGGGCCGGGACTGCGCATGGACGCGAAAAAACTCCGTGAAAAAATAGTCGGGGGCGCCGTAGTGCGTGATCACCCGCATGAACGCGAGGTCGGTGACATCCTGCATCGGGGCGAGCGCGGTCAGCGGCTGGCCGGGAAGCAAGGGTGCCGGCAGGCCGGGAAGGACGGGCGCCGATGCTGTATCAGGCGGATTCATCGGCTTCGGCTTCGCCGGACTGTTGGCGGAGGTAGCGCTCAAAG
>JAHCLN010000012.1 GCA_026125215.1 Opitutaceae bacterium | reverse complement strand
TGTTGGGGTTAACTATTTGGGGGTTTGGGGGGTGGGTGGGACGCTGGTTGGGGGAGAGGGGGAGAACAGTCAACAATCAACAGTCAACAATCAACAGTCAACAATCAACAGTCAACAATCAACAATCAACAATCAACAATCAACGGCTGAGCCGCCATCCTGGCAGTTGCGATCCTTTGCTTCACTCGGAGCCTGCCCTGAACGGAGCGAAGGGACATGCTCTGCCCCTTGCGACTTGCGACTTGCCCCCTGCCACCTGCGACCTGCCACCTGCGACCCTCCCCCTTCCTACCTGATCGCTCTCTCCAACCTCCTCCCGGCCTCGCGCAGGGTTTCCAGACGCTTGGGGAAGGCAAAGCGGACGCTGTGTTCGCCGTAGCCGGGGAGTCCGTAGAAGGTCGTCCCCGGCACCACCGCCACCCCCACATCGGTCGTCAGCCAGCGGGCGAAACGGGTGGAATCCCATTCGGCCTGGGGGATGGGCAGGCGGCTGTAGTCGGCCAGGAGGTAGTAGGCGCCTTCGGGCAGTTGGACGCCAAAGCCCAGTTCGGCGAGGGTGGTGGTCATAAGTGACCGGCGCTCGTGATAGCCTTCCGTCATCTGTTGGTAGTAGGCAGCGGGGAAGTCGAGGGCGGTGACGGCGGCAACCTGGAGGGGGGTGGGCGCGCAGATGGTCATGAAATCATGGGCGGGACGGACGGATGCCGCCAGGGCGGTGGGGGCGATAGCATAGCCCAGCCGCCAGCCGGTGATGGCGAAGGTCTTCGAAAGGGATGAACACATCAGCGTGCGTGCCGCCATGCCGGGCAGGGTGTTGAAATACGTGTGCCGGTGCGGGGCGAAGACGATATGCTCGTAAACTTCGTCGGTCAGCACCCAGGTGTCGAACTCCTCGGCCAGCGCGGCAATCTGGAGCAACTCCTCGCGCGTGAACACCCGGCCGCAGGGATTGGACGGATTGCAGAGCACAAAGGCCTTCAGCCCCTGCGCAAATGCCGCACGCAACTCCGCCGGGTCGAACCGGTAGTGCGGCGGATGCAGCGGCACATGGACGGGCTGCGCGCCGGTGAGGATGGCATCGGCGTTGTAGTTTTCGTAGAAGGGCGAGAAGAGCCCGACTTTGTCGCCCGGATCACACACCGTCATCATGGCCACCATCATCGCCTCGGTGGCGCCGCAGGTGACGACCAGTTCGCGCTCGGCGTCCACCGGCGTGCCCGTGCCGCGACCGATTTTGGCCCCGAGCGCCGCACGCAGCTCGGGCGACCCCCAGGTGACCGCGTATTGGTGGCGGGAGGCGTCCATCGCCGCCTTCGCCGCCGTCACCAGGGCGGCGGGCGGATCCCAGTCGGGAAAGCCCTGGGAAAGGTTGATCGCGCCGTGCCGCGCGGCGACGCGCGACATTTCGCGGATGAGCGACTCCGTAAAAACCGCGGTGCGGCGCGAAGTCTGCGGCATGGCTCAGGGAATCTTCAGCGTCATGCCCAGCCGGAGAGCGTTTTCATTGGGCATCTGGTCGCGGTTGGCCGCGTAGATGTCGCGCCAGCGGCTGCGGTCGTTGTAGTAGCGCTGCGCGAGGCTGAAGAGCGTGTCGCCCTTCACGACGACATGCAGCCGCGCGGTCTCGGCGGCCGGCGGCGGGGATGCCGGCGGCGGCGCCGCGGGTTCGGCCGCGGCCGGCCGCGGCGAGAGCGGTGCCATCGTGATGGGCGAGGCCGCATCCACCTCGCGCACGACCGGATTGACGGGAGGTTGGAAGGCGCCGGTCTGATCGGTGGGCACCAGCAGCCGGTTGACGGGCGCCGGGGCGCCGCTGCGGGCCGCCGTCAGCTCGGCCTTCAATTGCTCCACCTCGCGCTGGAGCCGGCCGACTTGGTCCATCATGTCGAGACGCAGGGCCTGGCTCTCAAGCGGATTGCCGGGCAGGGTGCGGGCAAACTCGCGCTTGGCGCTGTCCACGAGCCCGCGCACGTAGGCGGCCTGCACGGCGTTGGGCTGAAGCTCCAGGTATTTGCGAAAATGGTAGATCGCCGCGATCGGATCCTTGATGTCGTTGAGGTAAATCAGGCCGGCATCGAGGTGGGATTCCGGCGCCGCGTCTCCGCGCTGCGCGATGACCTTGAGAAAAGCCGCGAGCGCTTCCTGTTTGCGGCCCTGTTTCACGAGCTGCTGGCCGCGGCGGTAACCGGCATCGTCGGACTCCGCCCCCAGGCCCGGGCCGTCGTGCCGCTCGCAGCCCGTGCCGATGAGGAGCACGGCCAGCACGGCGAAGAGGCCCGGAATTTTCAGTCGTTTCAGCGTCACAGCGGGAAAGGGATTGAACGGGAGTGGGTTCGCGGTAAATTCCGCAACCTGTTTCAGCGACACAAACCCTAAATGGCCCTCAATCCGAAATCCGCCCTCGCCCGCGCCCGTGCCTGCATCCGGATAGAAACCGAGGCGCTGACGCAGACGGCAAAGGGCCTGGGGGCGGAGTTCGTGGGCACCGCCCGGGCGGTCGAAGCCGCGGCCCGGGCCGGGCGCAAGTTGATCTTCACCGGCGTCGGCAAGTCCGCCCATGTGGCCCAGAAACTGGCCGGCACCTTCAACAGCACCGGGGTTTCCTCCTGTTTCCTCGACGCGACGCAGGCACTGCACGGCGATCTGGGCCTTTGCGCGGCGGGCGACCTGGCCATCCTGCTGAGCAACAGCGGCCAGACCGAGGAGGTGCTGCGGCTGGTGCCGGTGCTGCGGCGCTTTGACGTCGGCATCGTCGCTTTCACCAGCCACCCGAACTCCGACCTCGCGAAGAACGCCGACCACCGGCTGCTTTACCAGGTGCCGCGGGAAGCCTGCCCGCTGGAGCTCGCGCCGACGGCCAGCACCACGGCCGCCATCGCCCTCGGCGACGCGCTCGCGATGGTGCTGCTGGAGGCGCGGGGACTCACCCGCGACGATTTTGCCCGCTACCATCCCGCCGGCAACCTCGGGCGCATCCTGCTCCTGCGCGTGCAGGACATCATGCGCACCGGCAGCCGCCTGCCGATCCGGCCCGACACCTGCACCACGCAGGAGACCATCCTCGCCATGACGAAGGCCAAGAGCGGCAGCATCGCGCTCGTCCACGCCAAAAGCGGGAAGCTCACCGGCATCCTGACCGACGGGGACTTCCGCCGCAGCGCCCTCACCGGCCCCGATTTTCTATCCAAACCCGTGTCCACCTTCATGACCCGCACCCCGAAGGTCATCCGCGAGGACGCCCTCGCGGTTGACGCCCTCCGCCTGTTTGAGACCCACCGGATCGACGACCTCATCGTCGTCAACCGGCAAGGTCGTCCCGTCGGGCTGATCGACGGCCAGGACCTGCCCAAACTCCGGATCGTGTAATGAGCCCCATCCGCACCGGCATCATCGGCATGGGTGGTTTCGCCGCCTGGCATCACAACACGATCGCGCGTCTGGAGGAGCGCGGCCTGGCCCGGCTGATCTGCACCTGTGATCCGCAGGCGGCCGGCTTTGTCACGGAGCAGCAAACCTGGCGGTTGGCCGACCGCGGCGTCGCCGTTTTCCCGGATTACAAGACCATGCTCGCGGCCTGCCACCGCGACCTCGACCTGCTGGTGGTGCCGACCCCGATCAACCTGCACGCGGAGATGCACCGGGCCGGGGTTGAGCTCGGCATCCCCGTCTATCTCGAAAAGCCCCCCACCCTCGACCACCTCGAACTCGAGGAGATGATCATCCGCGACCGGCTGGCCCGGCGTTCGTCGCTGGTCGGTTTCAATTTCATCATCGAGAAGCCCCGGCTCGCGCTGAAACAACGTCTCCTGGCGGGCGAGTTCGGCGCGCCGCTCGGCGCCAGCCTGATGGCGCTGTGGCCGCGGCCCGCCGACTATTTCCGGCGCAACAACTGGGCCGGCCGGCTGATGATGGACGGCCGCGTGGTGCTCGACAGCTGCATGGGCAACGCCCTCGCCCACTTCGTGCACAACATGCTCTTCTGGCTCGGCGGGACGGAGCTGTTCAGCTGGGCGCAGATCGCCGGCGTCCGCGCCGAGCTCTACCGGGCGCACGCCATCGAAGGGGCGGACACCTTCTTCGTCGAGGCGGACACCGCCGGCGGCGCCACCCTGAGGTTCGCGCTGTCGCACGCCTGCGCGGGCCAGGGGCAGCACTGCGAAACCGTCGAATGCGAGCGGGCGCAGATCAAATACATCGTCGGCCAGCAGGCCGAGGTGCGCTGGCGCGACGGACGCGTCGAGCGCATCGCGCTGGAAGGTTTCGACGGCCTGCACGACAACCATCTGGAATACCACCGCTACCTGCGCGGCGAGACCGACCGGCCCGCCACCACGCTCGCGGATTCGCGTCCTTTCGTCGTGCTCAACGACCTCGCGCACGTGTCGGGCGAGCACATCGCGCCTTTCCCCGCCGCGCTGCTCACGGGCCTGCGCGACGAAAAGGAGCAGAAGGATTACTTCAACGTCGCCGGCATGCAGCGCGCCGTCGAGGCGTTCATCGCCCAGGGCGCCTGGCCCGGACCGGCCGGCTGGGGCCGCGCCCCCGGCGCCACGGCGACCCCGGCGGATCTGCCGCGCTTCCGCGACACCGTGCGGGCGATGCTGGCGGCGCGTTGAACTTTCGCTTTTCCGTGCCATCCTGCCCGCCATGCCTGCGCCAGAATTTTTCTACCAAGAACCCTTCCCGCTCGGTCCCGATGACACCGAATACCGGTTGCTCTCCCGCGAGGGCCTGAGCACGGCGGAATTTGCCGGCCGGGAGATCCTGCAGGTCGCGCCCGAGGCGCTGGCCTACCTGGCCCGGGAGGCGTTCCACGACTGTTCCTTCATGCTGCGCCCGCGGCATCTCGCCCAGGTCGCGGCCATCCTCGAAGATCCGGCGGCCAGCACCAACGACCGCTATGTCGCGCTCATGCTGCTGAAGAACGCCGAGATCGCCGCGCAGGGCATCCTGCCCTTTTGCCAGGACACCGGCACGGCCATCATCTTCGGCAAGAAAGGCCAGCAGGTGTGGACCGGCGCCAACGACGCCGAGTGGCTCGCGCGCGGCGTTTACGAATGCTACACGAAGGAGAACCTCCGCTACTCGCAGACCGCGCCCCTCGACATGTGGCGCGAGGTCAACACCGGCACGAACCTCCCCGCGCAGATCGACCTGCTCGCCACCGAAGGGGCAAAGTATGAATTTCTCTTCGTCGCCAAGGGCGGCGGCTCGGCCAACAAGACTTTCCTCTTTCAGGAAACCAAGGCGCTGCTGAACCCGCGGAGCCTGGAAAAGTTCATTGTGGAAAAGATGGGCTATCTCGGCACCGCCGCGTGCCCGCCCTACCACCTGACCTTCGTGATCGGCGGCACCAGCGCGGAAGCCTGCCTCAAAACCGTCAAGCTCGCCTCCACCAAATACTACGATGCCCTGCCGACCAACGGCAACGAGCACGGGCGCGCCTTCCGCGACGTGGAGCTTGAGCAGAAGGTCCTCGCGCTGGCCCAGCAGACCGGCATCGGCGCGCAGTTCGGCGGCAAGTATTTCGCGCTCGACGTGCGCATCATCCGCCTGCCGCGCCATGGCGCCTCCTGCCCCGTGGGCCTGGGCGTCTCGTGCAGCGCCGACCGCAACATCCGGGCCAAGATCACGCGCGACGGCATCTTCCTGGAAAAACTGGAGACCGACCCGGGGCGTTTCATCCCGCCGGCGGAGCGCACGCTCAAGACCGACCAGGCCGTGCGCATCGATCTCAACCAACCGATGCCGGCCATCCTGGCGGAACTCTCCCGGCATCCCGTCACCACGCGCGTATTGCTCAGCGGCCCGATGGTCGTGGCACGCGACATCGCGCACGCCAAGCTGAAGGAACGCGTGGACGCCGGCCAGGGCCTGCCCGACTATTTCAAGAATCATCCCGTGTATTACGCCGGCCCGGCCAAGACGCCCAAGGGCTACGCCTCCGGCAGCTTCGGCCCCACCACCGCCGGCCGGATGGACAGCTACGTGGATCTTTTCCAATCCCTCGGCGGCTCGATGGTCATGCTGGCCAAGGGCAACCGCAGCCAGGCGGTCACCGAGGCCTGCAAAAAGCACGGCGGTTTCTACCTCGGCAGCATCGGCGGCCCGGCCGCAATCCTGGCCAAGGAGAACATCAAAAAGGTGGAGGTGCTGGAGTATCCCGAGCTCGGCATGGAAGCGGTCTGGAAAATCGAGGTGCAGGATTTCCCCGCGTTCATCCTCGTGGACGACAAGGGCAACGACTTTTTCGTCAACGGCTGCGGCGCCTGCCGGCCGGCCGGCCGCAAGTAGACTTCAGCCGAGCACGGTCACCACGACCTCGCGCCGGTGGGCTGCGCGGCGGTGTTCCCAGAGAAAAATCCCCTGCCAGGTGCCCAGGAGCATGCGGCCGTCGGCCAAGGGCACCGTCTCGCTCGTGCGGGTGAGCGCCATCTTGATGTGCGCGGGCATGTCGTCCGACCCTTCCAGCGTGTGGGTGAAATGCGGGTCGTCCGCCGGCACCAGCCGGTCGAGCCAGGCCTCCAGATCGTGGCGGGCACCGGGATCAGCGTTTTCCATGATGACCAGCGAGCAGCTGGTGTGACGGCAAAACACCGTGACCGCTCCCTGTCGGAGACCGCTGCGTGCCACCACCCGGGAGATCTCGGTGGTGATCTCGACCAGACCGGCGCCGCGGGTGGGTAATTCGAAAGTTTCCTGATGGACTGCCATGCGCCGGAAATTTTCAGCCGCCGCCCGCCAGCGCGCTGTCACCCGGCCGCGTCATGGCCAAGGGCTCGAGTGCCCGGTCCAGCGTGGCCGCATCCATCAGGCCACGCGCCAGCACCACCTCGCGCAGCGACCGGCCGGTGGCAAAGGCCTCCTTCGCCACGCTGGCGGCCGCATCGTAGCCGATGTGGGGATTGAGCGCGGTCACGAGCATCAGCGAACGTTCCATCAGCTCCCGGCAACGCTCCGCCTCCGCCGTGATGCCGGCCACGCATTTTTCCGCAAACACCCTGGCGCCGTTGGCCAGGCAGGTGATCGCCTCGTGCAGGCAGTGCGCCATGAGCGGCAGCGTCACGTTCAGCTCAAACTGACCGTCGCGGCCGCAGGCCGTCACGGTTTGGCCAAGCCCCTGCACATAGTGCCCGACCTGCACGAGCATTTCGCACATCACGGGATTGACCTTGCCCGGCATGATGGAGGAGCCGGGCTGCGTCGCCGGCAGCGAAATCTCGCCCAGACCGGCCCGCGGCCCGGAGGCCAGCAGGCGGATGTCGCCGGCGATCTTCCCCAGACTCGCGGCCACGGCGGCCAGCTGTCCGGCAACTTCGACGCAATCGTCGCGCGCCGCCTGGGCCTCGAAATGGTTGCGCGCCTCGCGAAACTCCAGCCCGCTTTCCGCACTGAGGATCCGGCAGACCCGGGCGGCGAACTCCGGATGTGTGTTCAGGCCCGTGCCGACGGCCGTGCCGCCAACCGCCAGTTCGCCGAGGACCGCGATGGCGCGCTGCGCCCGCTCGACGGCCTTGTGGACCTGCGCGGCATAGCCGGAAAACTCCTGGCCCAGCGTGAGTGGCGTGGCATCCATCAGGTGGGTGCGGCCGATTTTCACGATGGCGGCAAAGTCCGCGGCCTTCGCCTCCAGCCGGCCGGCGAGCTGCCGGAGCGCCGGGACCAGTTCCCGGTCGAGCGCCACCGCGACGCTGAAATGCAGGGCCGTGGGGATGATGTCGTTGGAAGACTGGCCCAGGTTAACGTCGTCGTTGGGATGCACCGCGGACTCCGGGGCGAGCTGGGCGGCCCGGCGGGCGATCACCTCGTTGGCGTTCATGTTGGTGGAGGTGCCGCTGCCGGTCTGGAAGACATCAACGGGAAACTGGGCGGTGTGCTTCCCGTCCGCGATTTCCCGCGCCGCCTGCATGATCAGGCGGCCTTTGGCCGGGGCGAGCCGCCCCAGCTCGGCGTTGGCCTGCGCGGCGGCGAGCTTCACCCACCCCAGGCCCCGGATGAAGGCCGGCGGCAAAGACCGGCCGCTGATGGGGAAATTCAGCACCGCCCGCTGGGTCGAGGCCCCCCAGAGCGCTTCGTCGGGCACCGCCATCTCCCCCATGGTGTCTTTTTCAATGCGCATGCCCGGAGGTTAACCCGTCGCGACCCAAAAGCAAAGGCCCCGTTGCACGGGGCCTCGCGGAGAAAACGAATCCGGCAGGACTCAGAGCTTGATGTTGATGGCGAGCCGCTCGCTCTCGACATCGAAACGGCTGACCCGCTCGTAGAGGCGGTCGTCGGAAAGGCCGCGGCCGAGCCGAGCAGGCGGGCGGTTGGCCGTTTCGGAGGAAGAAAGCGACGCCGGCAGGGCCGAAGCCAGCAGGCGGCGCACCCGCGTGGAGTCACCGGACGAAGAGACCTGGGTCAAGGGCTCGACCGGAGCGCTTTGCGCGGCCAACGTGCGGGTCTCAAAACCCGGGCCCTGCTCAATCCAGCGCGCCAGCTCCGGCTCACTGGCCTTGACCGCGGCCAGGTTCGCCGCGATCGAGCGGGCCGAGGGCGACAGCTCGGAGTTCATCACCCCCAGAGAGCGGGCGCCGCTGACCATGGAAACCAATTGGCTGATGGACGGTTCGCCGGTGCGGGCCTGACTCTCGGCGACGGTGCGGGCCGGTGAATCGACCGGCAACGGCGCGGGCTCGGCCTTGGCCAGGGCTGCATCCGCCCGGAGATTCGCCACCTCGGCCGGCACCTCCGAAACGGTCGGCACGGTTTCCGCCGTCTGCTGCACGCTTTGGGCAAGCGTCGGGACGTAGACGGACTCGCCCACGGGCGGCTGATATTGGCTGACGGTAAAAACGGAAAGCGCGAGAACCGCCGTGGCGCCCACAGGGAGCTGATAGCGGGCGACGCGGGAGCCGACGCGGATGAATGGCGCCCACCACGGGCGGGGCTCAACGATGGCAGCCAACTGCTTGGTTCGCATGGCCCGGTCGAACTCGGCCCAGAACTCGGCGGGCGGCCGCTCGGCGCGCTTCAGGCGCAGCAGCTGCTCGAGGGTTACGGGGGACGGACGGCGGGGTGACTCGTGGTTCATTTGCGCATGTAGGGTTGCAGTTCGGCTTGCAGCAGTTGCTTCGCGTAGTGCAGACGCGAGCGCACGGTGCCCACCGAACAGTTCATGACTTCGGCAATCTCCTGATGTCCAAGGCCATCGATTTCGAATAAAGTTACCACGGTGCGATGCTTGATAGACAATTTTTGCATCGCTTCGTTCAATTTTTCCTGAAGTTCACGGACGTAGGCATCGCGCTCGGAGTCTGATTTATCCGTCAGAGCATCAATGATTTCTGAAGACTGCCGGTCGTCCTCATCCAGCTTTTCCAAGCTAAAGAAGGACCGGAGGCGGTTTTTGCGGAGGTGCGTCAGCGTGGAATTGATCGCGATGCGGTAGAGCCAGGTGAAGAAGGAGGACTGCCCTTGAAACCGGTTGATGGACTGAAATGCCTTGATGAAGGCGTCCTGGGTCAGATCCGCCGCGTCCTCCCGGTTGGAAGTCATGTTGTAGATCACGCCATAGACGCGTCCACGGTATTTGCCGATCAGCTGGTCGAAAGCGGCGACATCACCGGCTTGGACCGCGCGCACCACGGCCATGTCGGAGTCGGCTTCCTGTTGCCGCTCGGGTGATGTGGCCAGGGTGCGGCCGAGTGTTTTCATCACGTCCATGGCAGGGGGAAGCTTCGCGCCGGCCGACGCAAAGCGCAAACGGATTTTTCAGCCGCCCGGCCGGAGGGCGGAGACCTGGGCATCCAGCACCGTGCAAAGTCCCATCAACAGCGGCGTGGGCGCCTCGGCGGGCCATGCCGCCAACGCCGCGACCGCGGCAGAAATTTCGTCCTGCACAGCTTGGGCCACGACCGGAAAAACCCCGAGTTCGTTCATCTGCCTCAGCCGCAGCTGCATCTGCGGCGGCACGCGGCCGGTGATCTCGTCGGCCAGGGCCGCGCGGTCTGCGGCGGGGAGACGGTCCTGTAACACAAGCAGGGGCAGCGTGATTTTGCCGCTGGCGAGATCGGTCCCCAGGGTTTTGCCGATGCGCTGCTCGTCGCCAAAGAAGTCCGCCAAGTCGTCGTAAACCTGATAGGCGATGCCCAGATGCCGGCCGAACGCCGCCGCCGCCGCCACGTAGCCGGCCGGCGAGCCCGCGAGCCGTGAACCGAGGTGGCAGGATACGCGGAACAGCTCGGCCGTTTTCAAATCGATGATCCGCCAGTAATCGTCACGGGTGATGGCGGTGGAACCCCGGCGCATCGTCTGCACGATCTCGCCGGCACAGACGCGCCGTGTGGACTCCGCCACCTGCAGGCAGACCTCGGTGGTGGGGAACTGCGCGGCCAGGTGCAGCGCGTGGGAAAAGAGCGCGTCGCCCAGCAGCACGGCCGCCGTGGGGCCAAATTCCCGCGCCGCGGTGCGCCGGCTGCGGCGCAGGTCCGCGCCGTCCATGATGTCGTCATGCACGAGCGTCGCGAGGTGCACGAGTTCGACCACGGCGGCCGCCTTCACCAGATCCGGCGCAGGGGCGGCGCCATCGCGCCAACCGCTGAGAAAAACCAGGGCCGGGCGGATCCGCTTGCCGGAGGTATCGATGCAGTAATCCGCCATGCCGCGGATCTCGGGCTCGAAGCGGGCCACCTGTTCGCGCAGAAATTCATCGAGCGCGGCCTGATGGGGCCGCAGGCGGTCAAAGACTTGGCCGAAAGCGTGGGCCGGCCGGGTTTGTGTCTGACTGGACATCGGAAGTCGAAGGTAGCCACCGCGCCCCAAATGGCTAATCAATACTCGCAAGGATAAGATGAACGACCAGCCCCTCCTGCTCCTGCTGATGATCGGCGCCG
This sequence comes from Opitutaceae bacterium, assembly GCA_026125215.1. Taxonomy (GTDB): domain Bacteria; phylum Verrucomicrobiota; class Verrucomicrobiia; order Opitutales; family Opitutaceae; genus UBA2377. The sequence goes on along the minus strand of JAHCLN010000012.1, from coordinate 32,763 downwards.
GCCTTTATCTGGCCCACCTCTGGCGCAGCGACTGCCGGGCCGCGCAGGCCGGCCGGCCCAACCCGCAGGCCCTGCCCGGCGCGAGCCCGGCGCCCCGACGCGCCGTCCTGCTGGCCGTCGCCGGTGCGCTGATCCTGCTCGCGGCGGAGACGTGGGGCGAAATCCGGCTGGGCCTCGTCGCGGAGCAATCCCGCATCACGCTGCTTTTCGGGCTCTACACGCTGAGCGCGGCGATCATCGAGGAAGTGATCTTCCGGGGCTATCTGGTTTTCGAACGCGGCGGCGCGGCCCGGCGCCGGGCCGGCATCGTCGCGGCCTCCCTGCTGTTCGCACTGCTGCACCCGTTCCTCTGGCAATGGGAGGGCGGGCTGCAATTCACCCCTTCGCCCAAAGGCTGGTTCAGCACCGGGATGATCTTCCTCGGCTCCCTGTGGTTCTACGCGGTGCGCTTCGCGGGCTGGAACCCGGCGCGCTCGCTGCTCCCCTGTTTCGCTGCCCACCTGGCCAAGAACCTCGGCGTCGTCGCGATCAAGGCCCAGCAGGGCTTTGTGGACGGCTGGTGGTGAGCGGCACCGGCGCAAAAAAGAGGCCGCACCCGTGAAGGTGCGGCCGGAGAAAAAGGCGGGTCGCCTTACTTGGCCAGAGGCGGCAGGAAGGGATCCGAGCCATCCCGGTAACCGGGCAGCTCGTCGCGGCGCATCTGCATCTGGCGGACCGAACGCGAATCGAAGACTTCCTCGATCGGGGCGCCGTCGGAGCTCACGGTTTTGGCCGTGATGAAGATGATCAGGTTGCGCATGGTGTCGTTCACGCTGTCGGAACGGAAGAGCCGGCCCAGCACCGGGATGTCGCCCAGCACCGGCACGCGGGTCTGGCCCTTGCCGACACGGTTTTCGATCAGGCCGCCGATGCCCATGGTGTATCCATCCTTCAGCGACACCTGGGTCTTGGTCTTGCGGGTGACCACGATCGGAATCTGCGCGCCGCCGAAGCTGGCGGACTCGGAGGAGCTGCTGACCTCGGGCTCGACGCTGAGCTTGATGAAGCCCTGCGCGTTCACCTGCGGGGTGACCTTCAGGATGATGCCGAGGGGCTTGTATTCAAAGCCGCTGACCTCGTAGGTGCCCCGCTCCTGGTTGTAGGTGTAGTTGGGAATCGGGAATTCCTGGCCGATGTTGATGGTGGCCTCGGAGTTGTTGAGCGTCACCACCGTGGGGTTGGAAACGAGTTTGGAGTCGTTGGTCGTCTTCAGCGCGGACAGGATCACGTTGAAGTCGGAGGCGGAGAAGACCGCCGAGGCCAGCCGGTTGGTGCCGCCGGTGTTGGTCAGGCCGAACAGGTTGTTGACCGCGTTGGTGGCCGAGGAGGAGAGGGTCGAACCCAAGCTGTCGGTGACCGTGTTGCTGGTCGACAAGGTATTTCCGGAGTTGGTGCCGGTGGTGTTCGTGGTCTGCGAACTTGGCTGAGCCACATTTGTCGTGGTGTTGGACACCGGCGGGATCGGCGTGACCGTGGGCAGGTTGGTCGTCGGATTGAATGTCAGGAGATCGCCCACTGACGTGGTGGTGTCCGAAGTCGTGACTCCACCGGTATTGGTCGTGCTGCTGGAATTGGTTGTGCCGCTGTTCGTGCCGGTGGTGTTACTCACGCTCGATGAGCTTGAGCCGGTATTGCCCTGCGTGGAAGAGGTTCCGGATGAACCATCACGACCAGCCGTCCGGGTCTGGCCGCGCTCGCGGTTCCACTCTTGGTTGATGCCGCCAACGCCCAGCTGCATGCCGGAGAGTGAGGACCAGTTGACGCCGATGTTGCGCACGTCGGCATTGGTGACCTCGACGAACTTCGACTCGATCATCACCTGGGCGGTGGCTTTGTCGAGCTGCTCGATGATCGGGCGGATCTTGTTAATCTGGGTCGGGCGTTCGGTGATGATGAGGGCGTTGCTGCGGGTGTCCACGCGGATGCCGCCGCCGGGGGAATTGGCGAGCGGGTCGAGGGCGGGCTTCAGTTCGCCGGCCGGCGCGTAGTTGATGATGAACACCTCGGTCGAGAGGGGCTCGGCGGCGAGGCTCTCGTTGCTGACGATCTTGATGATGTTGCCCTCCTCGATGTAGGTGAAGCCGACGGGCGACAGGACCACCTGGAAGATCTGGCGCCAGGTGACGTCGCGCAGCTTGATCGAGGTGCGGCCCTGCAGGGTGTCGGGCACAACGAGGTTGATCTCAAAGAGGTCGGCGACATTGCGCAGGATGTTGCGGATGTCCTCGTCGGGGAAATCCACCGAAAGGGTGTCCGCACCGCCGGACCCACCGGTCTTCGTGAGAGTGGCGGGGGCATCGGCCGGATCGTCCTTGATGACAAAATCGGCCGAGGCGGGCGCGACGGGATCTTCGGAGGAAGGAGCCGCCGGATCGGACTGGCACCAGGCACTGGCCGGAACGAGCAGGGCGAGGAGCGCGGATGGGATGAGGGAACGTGTTCTCATGTTTACTTTCCTGATTTGATTGGCCGGGTGATTTCCTCGCGGTTCAGGCGGAGGGTAAAGGTGGTGCGTCCGATGTCGGTAATATCCAGATTGTAGTCGAAGCCTTCAAAGGTAATCGTGAGCCGGTCGCCGACTTTGAGCCTTTTTTGACCGAAGAGCAGGATGGCCTCGCCGCCGAGGATGGCGGTGCCCGAGGGTTCGAGCCGGGCGGCCAAGGCCTCCAGCACTCCGCGGTCGCCGACAGGGCGAACGGGCACATTGCTCACCGCGGCCGCGGCCTGCTGGGCCTTGATTTCCTCGGGGTCGGGTTGCTCGAAGGCCGGCGGGCTGAAAGGCGGGATCAGCTGCTCGGGCAGCGGGGCGAGTTGCCGCGGCTGCAGCAGCTTGGCGGCCGCGTCCACGGTCGTGGCCCGGCGCGAAGGCGGGGTGAGGTCCGACCGTTGGGCCAGCACCGCCGGCGCCGCCGCGAGCAGCAGGGCAAACAGGGTCAGCAGGGAGCGGCAGGGCTTCTTCATGGCGTGCCGAGGAGTTCGAGGTTGAGCGTGAGCCGGGCGCCGGTGGGCCGGGTGAGGCTGGCTTCGCCGGCCTCGGCCAACGGGGAGAAGGACGCGCTCTGGACGCGGCAATAGTGGGTGCCGCTCTCGAGCCGGCGCAGAAAATCAAAGACCTGCTGGTAATTGCCCTGCACGCTGACCGTAAACCCGACCGGCACCTTGGTCGCGTTGGCCGGTGCGCGCGGGGTCGCGGACTGGCGCAGGTCGAGCAGCTTGATGCCGGTGTCGGACTCCAACCGGTAAAAATACTGGAGGTTGTTGGCGAGCTGGCTGGCCCGCAGGAGCCGGGCCTCGATCTCCTTGCCGGCCTGGGTGAGGGCCGCGAGCTGTTCGGGCAGCTGGGCGGAATTTTTGATGTTCTCGGCGAGGCGGCGGCCTTCGGCGGACTTGGTCTCAAGCTCCGCGGTGGCGGCGGGCATCGCATCCATGCGCAGGTAAATGGCCACCAGCAGCAGAATGCCCACGAACACGGCGCCCGACACGACCGGGTTCTTTTTCAGCAGGGCCACAACCTGTTCGTTGGTGATCGCCATGGTGTTTTTACTTCTTAGCCGGCGCCGGCTTGAGTTTCAGCACCAACTCGATCGCCAGCCGGCCGGTGCTGGGGATGCGGTTGAGGTTGGTAAGGGTGACATCGGCGACGACCTGGGCGAGGACGGGGTCGTTCTTCAGCTGCGCTTCATATTGCGAAGCGTAGCCGCTGGCCATGTCCGGCGCCCCGCGCACGGTGGCGCGGAGATTGATGGTGCCTTCGCGCAGTTCGAAGGAGTCCAGCGCGATGTTCGCCGGCAGCGTCTGGCCCAGCTGCAGGACCAAATCCGACACGACCGGGCGCGCCGCCTGGAAGGCAAGGACATCGTTGATCTTGGCCTCTTCGGCCTGGAACTGCTTGAACTGGGCCACGGCCCGGGAGCTGGCCGGCTGGTCACGGGCAATCTGGGCCTCCCAGTCCGCGATCTGGGTGTTGACCGAATAAAGCTTAAGCTCCTGCACGCCGAAATACACCAGGAGGGCGAGGACCGCAAAGATCGCGCCGCCGTTGACGAAGAAGCTGGTGCGCACCGCCTTGATGTCCGGCAACTGTTCATAGTTGCGGAAATTCGGGTGCCAGGCCGGCATCCGGTTGGCCGCGGCCGCGTCAGTCTTTTTTTTCAGCAGTGACAGCATTGGCAGCAGGGGTTGCGTTGTCGTAGTTGGCCATCAGGCCGAGCAGGCCGAACCAGCGGGGGTCAAGCACGGCCTTGGCGGCGTCGGCGACCGTGATTTGCCGTGAATCGAGCCACGGCTGCAAATCGAGCTTGAGCGGCGCCACGCCGAGGGCCGTGGCGATGGTCTGGTTGAGCCAGGCCAGCTTCGGCGAAAGCAGCGTCGTGATGAGCAGGCCGACGGACTGGCCGGTCTGAACTTCGTAGAACCCGATCGACGACTGCAGCTCCTTCAGGAGCTTCTTGATCAGGTTGGGGCCCATGCCCGTGAAATCGAAGGTGTTGGAATAAAAAAGCTTTCGGGCCGACTCCTCGTCCTTCAGCCCCAGCTCCTTCTGCACGACGGGGACCATGGATTCCAAGCCTTGGGGAATCGGCCGGGTGGCTTCGACGCCGTCGGCACTCACAATGTAGGAATTCGTGGTCTCGGCCTCGATTTCCAAGACCAGGGTCGGGGTCTTGGTCTTGGTGAAATTCAGGTAGTTGACCAAGGCGCCCAGCCCGCCGAGCGAGCCGAACTCCAAGCGCTCCGGATAGATGCCCGCCTCCAGCAGCTTGTTTTGGATGGTCACGACCTCATCCACGGGAATGCCTGCGAAAAGCACTTCCTTCTGCGCCGCGGCCTTGGCCAGATCGTAGTCCGTGCCATCGGTCGCGTTGAGGGAGATGGTGACGCACTTCTCCGCCTCGACCCGGAACTGTTGGGAAAGAATTTCGGAAAAGTAGTTGGGGTCCTTGACCCGCTTCAGGTCCAGCGTGGTCTTGCGGATGAAACGCTGGGCTCCGTAAACGCCGCACACGGCATGCAGATAGCCGCTGGAGGATTTTTTCGGCTGCAACTCCTTGATGGCGGCCAGCAAGGATTCCGGATTATCCGCCGGACACTCCCTCACCTCCTCGATGGTCAACGGTGCTTCCAAGCCAGACGTGCGGGCCAGCAAAAACCCGTGGTCGGTCTTTTCGACAAAATACCCTTTCGGCTTTGCTGAGAAAAGCATGCGTGGGTGGGTTGAGGGGGTCGGTAAATGCGTGCCTCGGAAAGACTGAGCGTGGAATTCAGCCCGCCGCGGCAGACAAGGATTGCTTGGGAGGGCGAGTGATTTGCTGGATTATTTGGGGTATTACAAGGCTAAATACAGGCACTAATCCCTAGCTAGGCGTCATTTACCCTAATTTTATGCACGCCTGCCGGATGTCGGCAGCACGAAAAAAGCCCGCCGGATGATCCGGCGGGCTGAGAAAAACATGCAAGTGGTCGCTGTCGCGGAAGCGCGCTTACTTCTGCCAGGTGCGCTTCTTGTGCCGATTGGCCTTGAGGCGCTTGCGGCGCTTGTGCTTCGACATCTTCAGACGACGTTTCTTTTTCAGATTGCCCATGGTGGTGAAATTGAACCGGAGACCGTGCGAAACAGTGTTTTCGGTGTAAAGCATGAAGTTACGGCCCTTTTTCACCCCCGGAGGCCGGGACTTCCAGACACCGCCCCAGCCGGGTCATGACCAAAAACCGTCTTACCGCCGTCTCCGGCAAACCCAGCAACCGGGCCGCCGCCTCCCCGTATAGCCGCAACTGCCCGGCGTGCCGGTCAACCGCCCCCTCGACCTTCTCATCCGTCTTGAAATCATAAACCTCCGCCGCCAAGGGCCGGCCGGCTGCATCGCGTTCGACAATCACCCGGTCAAAGACCCCGGTGATCCAGGTGCCGGCCATCACCACCTCAAAGGCCTGCTCGCGCCAAAGTCCGGCCGCCTCGCGCCGCGTCCAGACCGCGGTCAGCTCCGGCGAGCGCAGACAGGCCAGCGCCACATTCCCGGCTTCACCTGCCTCGGTCAGTTTATCCACCAAAGCGGCCGGCACCGTTCCATCCAGCCACTCCACCCCGGCCAGCAGCGCATGCACCTGCCGGCCGAAATCGCGCGCCCGGCCGGCACCCGGCCTGAAAGCAAACAACGCCGCGGTGGCAAGCGCACTGCCCGGCCCCTCGCTTGGTCGCCGTGCCACCAAACGGCGCGAAGCCACTGCGCCCGGTCGGTCGATCCGGGGCGGCCGGGCCGCATTTGCCTCCTGTTCGGACCGGGGAAGTTGACGGTGCCAGGCGGGATCGCCCTCCGCCCACACGCCGTTGAAGCCCTGGCCGCCCACCGTCACGGACCCGCTCTCTTTGCCGAGACATTCGTGCAGCAACCGGGTGAAATTGGCCGAACCGGCGTTTTTCTTCGGCAACTCCGTCACCACGTAGAGCGCACGCTTGGCCCGCGTCATCGCCACGTAGAGCAGCGAAAGTTTTTCATAGCAGGCCGAGCCGGCCGCTTCCCGCAACCGGTCCGCCAGCACGGCATCCTTCTCCGCGATTTCGCGCACCGGCAGGTCCAGCACCCAGTCGACGGCGCGGTCCGCATCGCGCCGCACCGCCAGACCCCGGCGCGGCTGGTCCAGCTTTTGGCCCTCCAGGTCGGGCAGGATCACCACGTCGAAGCCGAGACCCTTTGATTTGTGGATCGTCATCACGCGCACGACCGCGGCCGAGTCCGGCTCCCGCAGGGTATAGCGGTGCATGAAATCCACGAACTCCGCCGCCGTCCGGCCGCCGCCGGCATCAAATTCCGCCGCCGCCGCCAGGGTTTGCCGCAGCCGCAGGCGGGTGAACGCATCCGCCGGCGGCAGCCGGTCGCTCCAGCCGCGCAACGTCGCCGCAAACCCTTCGTCCGCGATTTGCGCCAGCACGTGCCGCGACAAAGCCTCGGGCGTGGCGATGCCCGCGGCCGCCAGCGCGGCGCCCAAGGGCGACATCTGCACCTGCAGCCAGGCCAGCGTGTCGCCGGGATGCGCGGCCGCCTGCACCAGCGCCAGCAGCGCCGCGCCGGTCGGATGATCGGCGCACACCTGCAAGTCGGCCTCGGCCACGGCCGCGATGCCGCCTTCGCGCCGCAGATAATCGGCCAGCCGCGCCGCCGTGTCGTTCTTCTGCACGAGCACCGCCACGGAAAAACCCGGTCCGGGCGACGGGAGTTCGCGCAGCAGCGCCAACGTTGTCGCAAAACGCGCGGCCTCGTCCTCCGCCAGCAGCAGCGCCGCGTGGCCGCCCAACCCGGGACGCGCCGACTCGTGTCCGCCACTCGCGGTTCCACGCACCGGCCGCCGCGCCGGGGAAGAGCCCGGCCAGCACCTCCGCCGCCCCGAACACCGCATTGACCATCGCCACCACGGCCGGACCGGAGCGCCACGAGCGGTCGAGATGCCCTTCCGCGATCGCGCCCGGCAAAGCCCCGTTGTAATGGTCGAAAATCTCGCGGTGCCGCGGATCGCCTTCGCGCCAGGCATAGATCGCCTGCTTGACGTCGCCGACGTAGAAGAAACTGCGCCGGCCCGTCGGATCCTGCACCGCCTCGTCGATCAGGTTTTTCAGGACCGACCATTGGCCGAAGCTGGTGTCCTGGAATTCGTCGAGCAGCCAATGATCGGTCTCCGCGTCGAGCCGGTAGTCAATCAGCAGGCGGCCTTCGCCGTCGCTTTCGGTGGAGAGCCTTCGCCCTCCTTCCCCTGCCGGCAACAGCAGCCGCTGCACATCGGCAAAGGTCAGCCGGCCGGCCCGCCGCACCGTATGATGGTAAACCTCGTCGTAGGCGGCGAGGACCGCATGCAGGCCGCGGGTCATCTCGATGCGGCGCGTCAGCTCCGCGCGCATCACCGCCCGGGCCACCGCGAGCAGCGCCGTGCGCAACGGCGGCGGCGGCTCCACCTTCTTGCGGTCCATCGTCACCGGCGTCATGTCCGGCAGCGCCTTGAGCACATTGCCCAGCTCGGTGCCCATCGGCGCCCCCGGCGTCCAGGTCGCCAGCACGGCAAAAAGCCGGCCCCACCACGCGTGCCGCCGCTCGTCCCAGGTCTGCGTTTCCGCCGCCGCGCGCAGGGCGGTCACGGTTTCGCCGAGCGGGGTCGTCTCGGCAAACCAGGGCGAACCCTCCGGCCAGATCCGCGCAGGATTGCCCCACAGTTCCCCCGCGGGCGCGTCGAGAAACACGGCCTGATGCTCGTCCAGGAATTGCGCGAGTTTGTCCGCGAGCCGCTTCTCCTCCCGGCCGAAAGTCGCTTGCTTGAAGGCCTCGATGAATTCGTGCTGCGCTCCCGTGAGCCGGCCGCCGCGCGCGAAGATTTGCCGCAGCACGGCCTGCCGGGCCGACTGCGCCGCCGGCTCCTCCAGCACCTCGAACTCGCCCGCCAGCCCGAGCTCGAGCGGAAAATTTTTCACGATGCTCGCGAAGAATCCGTCGAACGTGCCGAGCCGCAGGCGGTGCATCGCCTCCACCACCGCCCGCAGGAGCCGCAGGAAGTCCGCCGGCCCGGCGGCGGGCACGGCAATCTCGCGCGCGAGGCCGGCGGCCGCGGCGGGATCGGCCGCGGCCCGGGCGAGCTTGCGCAGGATCGCGTCGAAAAACTCGCCTGCCGCCTTGCGCGTGAAAGTCAGCGCCACGATCCGCTCCGGCGCGGCCCCAAGCGCGAGCAGCCGCACAAAGCGGTTGGTCAGCGCGTGGGTTTTGCCCGACCCCGCCGAGGCCAGGATCATCTCGTGGCCGAGCTTCATCGGAAAGCCTCCGCCTCCACGCTGGCCGCGGCACCGCGTTGGAACAGCCCGGCGAACGCGTCGAACTCCGCCTCACGGCCCGCGAGCTCGCGCGGCGGCCAGAATTCCCGGCGGACGACCGCCGCCGCCACGCCGCCGGCACAGCGCCAGGCCGCGGCGGCCAGTTCGGGCGTGTAGTCGGCCCACAGCGCGATGTCCGTCCCGGTCGCGGCCTTCGGCAGGTTGAAATAGCCGCAGGTCAGCGGCACCCCGGGAAACTCCCCAGCGGCCACGCGCTCATAAAGCGGCAGCTGCAGGTCCTGCCAGACCCGCACGCGCTCCCCCTCCGGCCAGCGGGCCCATTCGGGCGGCTCCTCGCCGGGCCGCGGCGACCGCAGATGCGCGTCCGCCGGATTCACCGGCTGGTCGGAGGTCTTGTAGTCCAGCACCCGGATCTCGCCGGTGGTTTCGTGCCGGTCGATGCGGTCGATTTTGCCCGCGAGGGTGAGCCCGCCGACCGCCACCTCAAATTTCCACTCCACGCGCTCGATCACCCAGCCCTCCGCCCGCGCCCGGGCCTGCCGCTCGGCGGCGGCCGCCAGCCGCTGCCGGGCGGATTCCAGTTGCACCAGCAACGGCACGGATTGCTCGCGGCCGAACTGGCGCACCGCCGCCTGGTCCAGCGTCGCCAGCAGGTAATCGCGCAACTGCCCCGCGTCGGTGCAGTCGCGCAAGGCCGGTTCCCGGCCCATCGCCTCCAACGCCGCGTGACACAGCGTGCCGAAGTCCAGCGCATCGAGTTCCACCTTCACCGGGTCCACCGCCGCCATCTTCAGGCCGCGCGCCAGGTAAAAGCGGAACGGGCAATCCAGCCAGTCCCGCAGCGCCGTGACCGCCAGCCGCGCCGGCACCTCGACGCGCGGCGGACGCAGCCGCCACGGCCGGGTCCAGGCCAGGTTCGCACCGGCCGGGGACAATTCACGGAAAAGCCAGTCCACGCGGCGGGGCAGTTCCGCGTCGGGACAACGCAGCAACAGCCGCGAAGGCCGCAGGGGTTCGCCGTTGGCAGAAACCCGCCCCAGCAGCACGTCGAACCGGCCCGCCTGCGCCCGCGACGTCGCCAAGGCGTGCAGATAATAAGCGTCCACCGCCAGCCGGGTGGCATTGGTCTTGAGTCCCAGACGGACCCGCAGGCTCTCCGGCAAAAAAGCATCCCCGTTCACCGCCGACGGCACCCGTCCGTCATTGAAACCGGCCACGGCAAGGTGCGGCGCATCCTCCCAGAGCAACTCCAGCCAGCCCTGCGTTTCCAGCGCTCCCGCCGGCTTTTCCCCGAAGCGCCGGCTGGCACCGTAAAGCTGCAGCGCCGTCTCCCGCGCATCCTCCGCGCCCAGGTCCGGAAATTTCTCGCCGGCCCGGGCCACCGTCTGCACGACCTCCGACCACACTTCCGCGGCGTCCGCCAGACCGGCCTGGTCGTCCGGATCAAGCCTGCGGCCGGAAAATATCTCCTCCAGCACCGCCGCGGTGTTTTCGGGAAACGTGCCGCGGCGCAGCCGGTCCCGCCAGGCGGCGACGGGAGCGAGCAGATCCTCGCCGCGCCAGTGCCCGCGCACGGCCGTCAGGTCGGCCGGCAGGTGGCGGGCCTGCACGCGGTCCAGCTCCGCCAAAAACTGTGCGGCCGAAAAGCCCGCGCCGGCCCGGGCCTGCAGCGCCTGCAACACATCGGGATGCCGCACCAATTCGGCCACGACCGCGAAGGTGTCATCGCGCGCCAGTTCCGCCAAGGCGGCCAGCAGGCGGTGCAACCGGTCGCCCTGACGGTCGCGGCCTTCCGGATCAAAGCCGTCGAGGCCGCGCTCGCGCAGCGCCTGCACCAGCGGCGCGATCAACTCCGGGTCCACCACCCCGACCGCCAGCATTCCCTCCTCGCCGGCATAGGCGGCGGCCAGCCCGGCGAGCCGGGCGGCCTGCGCTTCCGGATCGGCCCAAAGCTCGACCTGCCGTTCAAAATCATCCGCCAGCAGGACGCGGCCCGCCCAGTGCGCCGGATCAGGCCGGCCCCAGCCGTCAAAGGCCGGGCCCTCGTCCTCCGGGGCATACACCACCACCTCGACCGGCACCTGTGCCGCATATTCCGCAAGCAAGCTCAGCGCCACGGGGCGCGGATCGGGCACGGCCAGCAGCACGATGCGCCGCACGCCGGCCGGCGGCACCGCGCCGCGCCAGCCCGCCACCCGCAGGGCCGCCGCGTCTTCCAAGCCGCGGGCATGCAGGGCGGCGGCTTGCCGGCGTTCGAGCTCCGCCAGCTGCTGCCAGCGTTCCCGCTCGGGGAAATTCGCCTCCACCCGCGCCGGCACATCCGCCAGGCGCAGCCCCACCTCGGCCAGCGTATCCTGCAGTCGGGCAAATTCTGCGCCCAAGCGCCACGCCCACGCAAAGTTGCGCTCCGGCGGATCCACCGGAAATACCGCGCGAAAATCGTCCAATGCCGCTTCGCGGAAAACCTGCGCCCAGGCCAGTTGCACCTCCAAACGCGAAGCCTCGTCCTGCACCGGCATCGCCCCGGATACCAGCGCTTCCAGCGTCAGCACCTGCGGCGGCAACACCGCCTGTCCGTGATCCGCCGCCAACGCCGCCAGCCCTTCACGCAACCGCCGCCCGGCCTGCCGCGTGGACACCAGGACCATGACACCGGAGAGATCCAGCGCCCGGTCGCCCGGCCAATCTTCCGCCAACAGGCCCACCGCCTGCGGCAGCAATGGCCGCGTCCACGGCAGGAAGCGGCGACGGAGGCGGGCGGGCGACGGGATCATGGTAGCGGATGAACAGGACGGGGCAGAGCCGGAAAAAAGCCAAGCTTACCCGCCGGCCTGGGACAATCGCGGTCCCAGGCCGGCCGAAAAACAAAAACCCCGCGGCCCAAAGGACCGCGGGGTGGAAAAATCAAGGAAGCAGCTTACTTCTTGGCGAAGACGTGCCGGGCGACCTGAGCCTTGGCGCGGCTGGCGGCATTGCGGTGCACAACGCCGGACTTCACAGCCTTGTCCACGGCGGAAGTGTAGGCGGACGCAGCGGACTTCTTGGCGGCATCGTCGCTGCCCTTGAGGGCGGCTTCGAGCTTGCGGTGCAGCGTCTTGAGACGGGTCTTGGTCGCCTTGTTGCGTTCGGTCAGGCGCACGGTTTTGCGCGCGGCTTTGATGGCAGATTTGGTGTTGGCCATAATCGGATAAAGAGTTGTAGCCGGCCAAGGACTCAAACGAGTGCGGGTGAGTCAATGGTAATTTCCCACCGGTGGTGTGATCCGCTTTGGCTTTGCGCCTCCCGCCCAAGGCGGCATGGTGCCATCCCTTCCCCCTCGCGATGACCCTCAAAACCCGCTTCAACCTCCTGCTGGCGGCGCTCTGCCTGGTGCTGGCCACCGGGTTGATCCGTCTCTGGGTCTACGAGCGGCGGGAGTTTCACGCCATGATCGAGCAGGCCCAGCGGCAGCGGCAGGAGCTGCTGGACCGGCTGGTGGAACTGCGCGGACTCTCGCTCAAGCAGTTTGCCGACGATTATTCCCTGTGGGACGAAACGGTGGACTTCCTTGCCGCGGAAACCCCCGATCCGGAATGGGCCCAGGTGAACCTCGCGCAAAGCCTGGACAGCTTTGACACCCAGGCCCTGTGGGTGCTGCGGTCGGACGGCGCCCTCTTCCACTTCATCGGCCCGGACGTCGCATCCGCCCCGGCCATCCGCGATCTGCCCTGCCAATCCGACTTGCTCGGGCAACTGCAACGCGACCGACAAATCCATTTTTTCCAGAAAGCGGGCGGCCAGGTTTGGGAAATCCGCGGGGCGGTGGTGACGGCCTCGGACGACCGCACACGCGCCCAGCCCCCGGCCGGCTTCCTGCTGGTGGGGCGAATCTGGGGACCGGACCAGCTGGCCGGTCTGGCCGAAATTCTCAGCGGCCGGCCCACCCTCTCGCTTGAGCCGCATGATCATCCGCGGACCCGGGGGCACCGTGATACCACCACCATCCACCTGCACCACAACCTGACCGACTGGCGCGGCCGGCCGGTGGCGGTTCTGCAGGTGGACTACGACATCACCGATGTGATCCTGCTCAGCGAGCTGGACGCGTGGGAGTCGGTCATTTTTTTCTTCTACGGGGCGCTGGCGATCGTGCTCGTGGTTTACTTCACCCGCCGCTGGGTGTTGCGTCCGCTGGACCGCATCGGCACCAGCCTCAGCAGCGGGGACCTGACCGGCATCACGCCCCTGCTGCGGCAAAAATCCGAACTCGGCCGGGTCGCCAACCTCATGCGGCAGGCCGCGCAGGATCGGCTGGCGCTGCAGGCCACGCTCGATGAGCGCGCCCGGCTGGGCCGGGACCTGCATGACGGGGTCATCCAGACGCTCTATGCCTCGGGCATGAACTTGGCCAGCGCCCGCGCCCTGCTGGAACAGGATCCGGCCGCTGCCGCGGAGCTGCTCGAACAAACCCGTGGCGAACTCAACGCCATCATCCGCGACATGCGGAGTTTCATCACCCGGCTAGAACCGGTGACCACGCACCGGGAATCCTTTGGCAGCGCCCTGCACGGGCTTTCCGAATTCATGCAGGCCGTGCAGCCCGCCCGCTACGAGATCGCGATCGACGAGGCCTTGGCCGCCGCGCTGCCGATGGACACGCGCACCCAGTTGCTGCACATGGCCCGCGAGGCCTTGAGCAACGCTCTCCGGCACGGCGGCGCCACCCGTATCGGCCTCACGCTGCGCGCAGACGGGACGGAGGTTGTCTTCATCATCGCCGACAACGGCCGTGGCTTCGATCCCGCCGCGCCGGCACCGGGTGGCCGCGGGTTGGAAAACCTCGCGCAACGGGCCCGCGAACTGGCAGGTTCGCTCGACATACGCTCGCAAACCGGTCATGGCACCACCATCACCTTGCGCTTCAACCCACCCAAATGACCACCACCGCCGCCATCCGCGTCCTGCTTGTTGACGACAGCGCCCTCGTCCGTCGCGGCGTGCGCTCGGTGATCTCCTCGCACTGCAAGGACGGATCGATCGAGGTCGTCGGCGAGGCGGCCGCCGTGGCCGAGGCCGTGACGGCGGCCAAACGGCTGCGGCCCGATGTCATCCTCCTCGACATCCGTCTGCCCGACGGCTCGGGCATCGATGCCTGCCGCCAGATCCTCCGCGAACTGCCCGAGACCCGTATTCTCGTGCTCACCTCCTTCGCAGACGACAACCTCGTTTACAACGCCGTCATCGCCGGCGCCCACGGTTACCTGATGAAGGAGGTCGATCCCCCCGGCCTGCTCGAGGCGATTGCCAACGCCGCAGCCGGCAAGTCGGTGCTCACACCCGATGTCACCGACCGCATTTTGCGCCTGATTCGCGACGAGCCGGCCCAGTCCGGGGGCGACCTCAGCCTGCTTTCCGCGCAGGAACGGCGCGTCCTCGCGCTGGTGAGCGACGGCCTCACGAACAAGGAGGTCGGGGAGAAGCTCAATCTCAGCGAAAACACCGTGAAGAATTATCTGGTCAACGTCTTCGACAAACTGCGGGTGAAGCGCCGTTCCCAAGCAGCGGCCATCTACGCGCAGACGACCAATCGCGAGCAAAACAAATAGGCCTTTTCAGGCCTATTTAATAGGCCTGAAATAACCAACTAACGCCCCTAGTCCTGTTCCTCGCGCCCCGCTAGTCTGTCCCGGTTGATCCGATCTGCCGACAATCCTCCAGCCTGCCTTGACCATGGCCTGCATGCCTCAGGGCACCGGGCCTGCGTCTCCCGCCTCCCATGAGCATTCCGGCACGATTTGGCCTGCTGCTGGGGGCGATGCTGCTCGGCCTCGGTTCCGCGCTCTTTCTGCAACATTGGCTCGAACGTCGCAGTGACGCCGCTGAACGGCTGGCCCTGGCGCAACAGCAGGCACGGGAGCTGGATCACTGGCTCAACGCCACGGGCAGCAGTTTTGGCCGCTACGTCTCGGACTACGCCCGGGCGCTGGCCGCCGGTGAAGAGGACTCCAATCTCGGCGATCCCCTGGACTCGGACGTGGCGGCGCTCTGGCTGCTGCGGGCGGACGGCACATTGCAACGCGCCATCGCCGCTCCAGGATTGTTGCAGCCGCCGGTGTCCGCGACGGAAATCGCGGCCTGGGCCCAATCGCCGCCGCCGGATCAATTTTTCGCCGAAGCCGGCGGACGTCTCCTCGAAATGCGCGTCGCACGGCTGCCCGTGGCCGAACCGACGGACCAGGTTGCTTGGGTGCTCGCGGCCAAGCCCTGGGACGAAAGCCACCTCCGCCTGATTTCGCATCTGACCGGCGGCACCGCGATCCTCACGCCGCCGGCCGCCACCACCGCTAAAGCCGCGGTCGGCACCGAAACCCGCCCGCTGGCGGACTGGCAGGGAGCCACCCGGCGTGTGCTCAAGGTAAAATACCCGGAGGAAGCCCCGACCCTGCTGCAATGGGCGATCGCGCCGCACCTGCCGCTGTTTCTTTCCTTCGCATTCCTGTTGATGGTGGCGTTCGGCCTGAGCCTGCAGCAGTGGGTCCTGCGCCCCTTGGGGCGCATTGACGCCAGCCTGCAGCAGGACGACGCGCGGCTCATCCAGGAACTCTGCGCCAGCACGGATGAATTCGGCCGGGTCGCCCGGCTCCTCGACAAGGCCCACACGCAGCGCGACCGGCTGAAGGAGGAAATCGAAAAACGCCGGCGCACCGAACAGGCCCTGCTGGCCAGCGAGGACCAGTTGCGCCGCACGCTGGACGAACGCATCCGGCTCGGCCGCGATCTCCACGACGGCGTCATCCAGTCGCTCTACGCCTGCGGCATGGGTCTCGCCGGAGTCCGCAGCCTGCTCCCCTCCGGCCAGACCGAGGCCGTGGCCCGGCTCGAGCAGATCCGCGACGCGCTCAACACCACCATCCACGACGTGCGCAACTTCATCACCGGACTGGAGCCCGAGCTGCTGCGCCAGCAAACCTTCGCCCAGGCCATCGCGGAACTCCTCGTCCAGATGCGCGAGCTCGGGGAAGCCCGCTGCACGAGCGATATCGACGGCGCGCTGGCCGACCGGCTCTCGCTCTCGCAGCGCGCCAACCTGCTCCAGATCACGCGCGAAGCCGTGAGCAACGCCCTCCGTCACGGTCAGGCCCGCACGGTGCAGGTCGCGCTCCGCCGCGAGGGGAACAACGGCCTGCTCTTCGAGATCAGCGACGACGGCCGCGGCTTCGCCGCCGACCGGACGGAGAAAAACGGCCACGGCCTCGCCAATCTCGCCCAACGCGCCCGGGAGATGGGCGCCGCCTTCACCACGCGCTCCGAACCCGGACGCGGCACGCACCTCCGGTTCACCTTCAACCCGCAGGCAGCCCCATGAATTCTCCGTCCGAGCCACCCATCCGCGTCCTGATTGTCGAGGACAGCGCCCTCGTCCGCCACGGCCTGCGCGCCGTGCTCACCGCCGCCAGCGAGCCCCGGCTCGTCGTGGTCGGCGAGGCCGACTCGAACGCCGCCGCGATCACCGCCTGCGGGCAACACCGGCCCGACGTCGTGTTGCTCGACATCCGCCTGCCCGACGGCATGGGCTTTCAGGCCTGCCGGGAAATCCTGCAACGTCACCCGGAAACACGGGTCATCGTGCTCACCTCGCACTCCACCGACCGTTTCGTTTACGAGGCGGTGAACGCCGGCGCCCATGGTTACCTCATGAAGGAGGTCGATCCCGCCGGCCTGATCCAGGCCATCCGCGACGTGGCCTCCGGCCAGTCCATCCTCGCTCCCGACGTGACCGACCGCGTGCTGCGGCTCCTGCGCCACGAACAGAAAGCCGGGCAGGCGGGCACGGAACTGGAATCGCTCTCCCCGCAGGAACGCCGGGTGCTCGCGCTGGTCGCGGAAGGCCTCACCAACAAGCAGGTCGGCGAACGGCTCAAGCTCAGCGAGAACACCGTCAAAAACTACCTGATCAACGTCTTTGAAAAACTCCACGTGAAGCGCCGCTCCCAGGCCGCGGCCCTCTACGTGCAGCATACCGGGGAGACCGGGGCCGCGGACGGCCGGGCCGGCTTCACCCTCGTCGAGGTCATGATGGCCGCCTTCGTGCTCGCCTTCGGCATCATCACCGCGATCACCACGCTGCAACGCGGCCTGCAGGCCATCGACACCGCCCGCAACTACACCTACGCGACCCAGCTCATGCAGGGCGAACTCGAGGGCCTGCGGCTGCACAACTGGACCCAGCTCGAGGCCCTGCAGTCCGCCGGGCCCGCCCCCATCCTCACCGATCCGGCCGCCAGCTCGGGCCGCACCGCGTTCACCTGCATCCGGACGATCCGGACGGTGAAACCCGACATGAAGGAGATTCTCCTCATCGCGACCTGGCGCGGCTACGACGGCCGCAGCCACACCGCCCGGCTCATCACCCGCTACGCCAAACATGGACTTTACGACTACTTCTACACCGCGCATTGAACCCCGCCGCCCCGCCGCGGCGTTCACCCTCGCCGAGGTCATGATCGCGGCGGCGCTCTCGACCGTCATCCTCGCGGGCGTGATGAGCGCCTTCCTCTTCATCGGCCGCACGGGCTTCAGCGCGGGCAACTACAGCGAGATGGAGGCGCAGGTGCGCCGCGCGCTCGACCTGTTTGCCAACGATGCCCGCATGGCCCAGGACATCCGCTGGCACAGCGCGCAGCACGTCACGCTCTACCTGCCCGCCGCCGGCGGCGGCTCCCGCGCGGTGACCTATCTCTACGAGCCCGGCACGGGCGCGGCGGCCGCGGGCAATTTCTACCGCATCCCCGGGGAAGCGGGCGCGGCGTTGCCGCGGCAGGTGCTGGTGCGCAACGTCGCGCCGGACTTCGCCTTCCAGCGCTTCAAGCTCGAACCCACGGGCGCCGCCGCCAACGACCTGGAAACCAAACTCCTGCAGGTCAGCTTCCGCGCCATCCGGGAAGGGGTCACCGTCAACACCGCCAGCCAGGCCGCACATTCCGCGCGGCATGTCCTGCGCAACAAAAGGGTCGGCAACTGATGCGTCCGCACCCGCATCCCTTCCCGTCTCCCCGCCGCCGCCAACGCGGCTCGGTCCTCATCGTGGCGCTCCTGCTCATGGCGGTCATCGCCCTGATGCTCGCCAGCTATCTGGGCCTCAACCTGAACTCCACCCGGCAGGCCCAGCGGGCGTTCCACGGCTCCGCCGCGCTCAACCTGGCCGAGACCGGCGCCGAGGAGGCCGTCTGGTCCTTCAACCGCGCCACCGCCGGCCACGCCGATGCCTGGCAGGGCTGGGCCGATGACGGCAAGGCGGCCTGGCGCCGCTTCGATGACTTCGACTTCACCCGCCAGACGCGCGGCTCCGTGCAGGTTTACACGACCAGCCGGCAGCCTGCACCCGGCGTCAATCCGCGGATCATGGTGCTCGCCTCCGTGAGTCCGCCGGACGGCACCCCGCTCACGCGCATGCTCGAGGTCACGCTGCGCCGCCGGTCCTACTTCGCGAGCGGGCTCGTCGCAAAGGACAGCATCACCTTCAGCGGCACCAACACCAGCGTGGACAGCTGGGACTCCGATCCCGACGACAACCCGGCCACGGCCGCGGTGCCCTACGGCCCGGGGGTGCGACGGGATCGCGGCATCGTCGCGAGCACCTCGTTCGTCAACCAGGCCGTGCTGCTCAACCATGCCGACGTCTGGGGCTATGTTTACACCGGCGGCGCGCTGCCTGTCGTCGGCAACAACGGCTCGATCCGCGGCGCCGACACGCCGGAGGACGTCACGGTTGATCCCAACCGTATCGCCACCGATTTCATCGCGGAGTTCCCGCCCGTATTTTCGCCCGAGCACGGCACCCACCTGCTCAGCGTCGGGGCCACCCTCGGCACCGTCGGCGAAACCACGGTGTGGCGCTGCCCCGCCATCCAGCTGAACGGTAACAAGACGCTCACGATCCTCGGCCACGTCACGCTCATCCTGACCGCCGGGCCGGGCATCAGCGCGCTGGATATCACCGGCAACGCCTCCATCCTCATCCCCGAGGGCTCCAGCCTCACGGTTTACGTCGAGGGCAACGTGAAGATCGCCGGCAAGGGCATCGGCAACGCCAACGCCCGCCCGCTCGCATTTCTACTCTGGGGCACGGCCCAGGATCCCGGCGGCCAGGACATCCAGATCGCCGGCAACGGCGCGCTCAAGGCCGCAGTCTACGCCCCGGCCGCCGATGTGAAGATCAACGGCAACGGCGATGTCATGGGCGCGGTGGTCGCCCACCGCATCACGCTGGTCGGCAACGCCGCCTTCCACTACGACGAATCGCTCGCCCGCTACGGGGACGACACGCCCTTCGGCATCGTCCAATGGCGCGAGATCACCGCCGACGCCGAGCGCAAGCTGCACACCCCCCTGTTCTCCGGCTGGTAACCACCCCGGCCGGTCCCGGAAAAACGGCCCGGTCCTAGGCCTTCTCGGGCCTACCGGGCGTAAGCCTGAAATGCGGGCCTGTAAGCCTCTAACCCGGAGCCGCGGGTTTCTGCCATGCTGACGTCATGCCCGCCCCCGCCCGCTCCCTCCGCCGTGCCGACGGTTTCACCATCATCGAAGTCGCGATGGCCTCCTTCATCCTGGCCTTCGGCATCGCCACCTCGATCATCGTGATGCAGTCCGGTTTCAAGCAGATCGATGTCGCCCGCGGCACCACGCTCGCCTCCCAGATCATCCAGAGCGAGATCGAGCGCACCCGGCTGATGAGCTGGACGATGATCAACGCCCTGCCCGCCACCCACACCTTCGACGGCACCGAATACTTCAGCGACAGCGTCGCGGCGGAAAAATACGAGGTCACCCGTCTGGTGGCCAACGACGGCGGCCGCGCCGATGTGAAGAACATCACCGTCCGCGTGCGCTGGCAGACCTACGACGGCCGCTGGCAGCAGCGCTCGTTCTCCGCGATTTATGCCCATAACGGACTTTATGACTACTATTACACCCTCGCCCGCCCGTAAGCCCGGCCGGCGCCGCGGCTTCACCCTGGTGGAGGTCCTCATCGGGGCCACCCTCGCGTCCTTCATTCTGGCCGGGGTGCTTTCCACCTTCCTGTTCCTCGGTCGCAGCGGGGCCAACATGCAGAGCTATTCGGACATGGAATCCGAGGCCCGGCGCGGCCTTGAGCTGTTTGCGCAGGATGTGCGGCAGGCCAGCGCCATCACCTGGAACAGCGATACCTCCATCACCCTCACGGTCAACGCCACCGCGATCACCTATTCCTACGACAGCGCGCAGCGGGTGTTTTTCCGCAACGGCTTCCGGCTGATCAACGGCGTGACCGCCGGCACTTTTTCATTCCGCGCCTTCAATGTCGCCGGCGTGGAGATGCCGGTCGCCACCGCGGCTCAGCGCACCGCCGCCAACGCCGGCACCAAGCAGCTGCAGCTCTCCCTGCAGGCCTCGCGCTTCAACACCACTGTGGTCGCCGCCACCAACACCGTGCTCTCCGCGCGGTTTATCCTCCGCAACAAACACGTCACCGCCTGAGCGGTTCCTCCCATGAAGCAGCATCTTTCCTCCGCCTCCGCCCGCCAGCAGGGCTCCGTCCTCATCGTGGCCATGATCTTCTCGGCCATCATCGGCATCTCCCTCGTCAGCTACATGCAGCTGGGGCGCACCAGCCTCAAGATCTCCAACAACGCGCTCTACAACAATGCCGCGATGAATCTGGCCGAGAACGGCCTCGAGGAGGCCATGTATGCTATCAACAAGCGGATTTCCGATCCCAGCTACAGCTGGTCCACCAACGGTTGGACCGTCGGCAGCCCGGTGCCTGCGGGTGATGCCCGGCGCAAACTGCCGAGCTCCGGCACCTACAACTTCGACCAGGGCGTGACCGGAACCGTCCGCGTCTATGTTTACGGCTACACCGGCGTCGCCCCGCGCATCGTGTCGCGCGCCACGGTCACCCTGCCCGGCGGCGGCACGGTGGAAAAATGGGTCGAGGTCCAGCTGCGCAAGACCTCCAAGTTCGCCAACGGGCTCGTCGCCAAGGACAGCATCGTTTTCAAGGGCAACAACGCCTCGGTGGACAGCTGGCATTCCAAGAAAAACAACGACGGCACCCCGCGGGGCTCCCCGGTGGGCTACAGCGCCGGCGTGCGCAAGGACAACGGCTCCGTCGGCTCCGTCTCCATCGATGCCGACGCCATCCTCGTGCAGAACGCCGACATCTGGGGCTACGCGGCCACCGGCGGGGCGATGCCCAGCGTCGGCGCGCAAGGGCTGGTCGGTCCCTTTGGCACGCCGCCCAACACCATCAACCCCGACCGCGTGTCCACGGATTTCTCGGCCAGCTTCGATGCCGTCACCCCTCCGGTCACCACGAATTACGTTTTGGGCGGCATCACCAACAACCTGAACCTGCCGCGGGCGGGCGATGTGCCGCATACCGACGGCGTCTATTATTACGAAGCCACCGCAATCTCCTTTAACAACAAGGTCCTCGCCGTCCAGAAACGCGCGGTGGCTGAAGCCAGCCCCAAGGTCGTGATCAAGCTCACCAACACCACCTCAAGCATCAACATCGGCGGCGGCAGCGGTGAAATCCGGATCGAGACCGGAGCCAACCTGGAGATCTACGCGCCGGGCGACATCAAGATCGCCGGCAACGGCATCATGAACGGCGGCACTACCTCGGGCGCCGCCAACCTGCCGGAGAATTTCCAGATCTGGGGCACGAAGACCACCGGCGTGCAGAGCATCGACATCAAGGGCAACGGCGTCCTGAGCGGCTTGGTTTACGCGCCGCAGGGCTCGGTGTTCATCAACGGCAACGGCGACGTGCTCGGCTCCGTCGTCGCCAACGACATCACCCTGGTCGGCAACGCCGCCTTCCACTACGACGAATCGCTCGCCGACTTCGGCGGCAACAATCCGTTCCGCATCTCGCTCTGGCGCGAAATCACTTCGGCCGCCGGCCGCAGCGCCATCACGGTGCTGGGCTGGTAATACCGGATACTCCTGAAGCGGTTTGCGTAAAATCCTGGTCGCGGTCCGCTCGGAGAGCGGACCCTACCGGCGCTACCGCGCCTCAGTGCGATGGCCACAATTTTATTTGTGGCCGTTCTAACCAAAAATCAGGAGGTCAGCCGGCATTTCCCGCCCCATCCGGTTGCGGGAAAAATCCTAGTTTTGGGGCCGGTAAGCCGGATTCTGTTCCGCGCCTTGCGGCGCTTCGGTCGTCATTTCTCTCAACGTCCGCCTCGCGGCTGACCTGCCCTCCGTAGCTCCGCTTTCGCGGAGTGCTGGACGGGTGCGGCATACCCGTGGCTGTAGGACGGGCCGCCCAGCCACCTATTTTGCCTTGCACCGGACGGGGTTTTTCGTGCCGCCGACGTCGCCGTCGGCGCGGTGGGCTCTTACCCCACCTTTTCACCCTTACCTCCCGGTTGCCCGGTTGGCGGTATGTTCTCTGTGACACTGTCCGTCACCCGGCCTTGACGCCGGGCGCCCGCACTTGCGGTGAAGCTCGTGCGGCATCCTGCCCTGTGGTGTCCGGACTTTCCTCTCCGAACTTCTCAAACGGGCGCGGCGTTACCCGCACCTTGGGATCAAAGAACTCGGAGCGACGACCAGGCCCCAAAACTAGGATTCCCAATAAACCAGCCGGCCGCATTGGTCGCAAGCCGCGAGTTGGCCCTCCACCGACTTGCCCCGGGCGGCGGATTCGACCTCGGAGGAAACTTTCAGGTGGCAGCCGCCGCACTTGCCGCCGCGGATGGGCACGCACACCGGCAGCGCCCGGGCGGCCAGCCGGTCGTATACCCGGCGCGCGGATTCGTCCAAGGCGGCCCGGGCGGCCTCGAAATCGCCCGTCGCCGCTTCGAGCTCCGACCGCAGGCTGGTTTCGCGCTCCCGCAGGGTGGCGATCCGCGACTGATGCCCGGCGATGTTGGCCTTCAGCTCCGCCTCGGCCGCGGTGAATTTCTTCTTCGCCTCGTCGATCGCATACATGATTTCCAGTTCGGAGCCTTCCAGCGCGCTGATCGCACCCTCGGTCGTGGCGATCTCGTGGCCCAAGGCCTGATATTCGTCGTTTTTGCGGACCTGAGACTGCTGGGTTTTGTATTTGGCCAGCTTCGCCTCGGCGGAGCCGATCTCGGTCTCCAGCAGCTTCTTTTTGGTCTCAAGCGAGTTCCATTCGGCCTTGGCGGCCTCGATGGCGGCCTTTTCGGCGGCGATCCGCTGCTCCACCTGTCCGATATCGCCCGGCACGGCCTTCAACTGGGCCTCCAAACCCCGTTTCCGGGCATCCCGGTCCTGCAAAATCAGGACTTTTTCAAGCACGGGCGTCAGCATGGGGGAGGACCTTGTGGGTATCCCCCCAGCGGTCAAACGAAACCCTCGCGTTAAACCCAACGAAAGGCCGTTTCCACGGCGCTTTTTTTGTAAAAAAACCCTCGCTTGCGCGGGGTGTTTTCCAAAGAATTTTTCTTTCCGAATTCCACCCTTTTCCAACCCTGCATGTCCGACGCCGCCGACTCCGAAAAACCCGCCCAGAATTCCGCCCAAACCGGCGCCTACAACGCCGACCAGCTTGGTCAGCTCAAGGGCCTGGAGGCCGTCCGCAAGAAACCCGGCATGTATATCGGCGGCACCGACGAACGCGCCCTCCACCACTGTGTTTCCGAGGTGCTCGACAATTCGGTGGACGAACACCTCGCCGGTCACTGCTCCCGCATCGATGTCACCATCCACGTGGACGGCTCCATCAGCATCCGTGACAACGGCCGCGGCATCCCGGTGGACATCAACAAGGACAGCGGCCTGCCCGGCGTCGAACTGGTGCTGACCACCCTGCACTCCGGCGGCAAATACGGCCAGGGCGGCTACAAATTCTCCGGCGGCACTCACGGCGTCGGCGCCAAGTGCGTCAACGCCGTCTCCGAGTGGTTCGAGGTCGAGGTCTCCCGCGGCGGTCAGGTCCACCACATGAAGTTCGAGCGCGGCCAGACGGTCCAGAAACTCGAGGTCATCGGCAAGGCCCGCGGCACCGGCACGCTCATCACCTTCAAGCCCGATCCCGAGATCTTCCGCGAGACCACCGTTTTTCAGGCCGGCCGCGTCGCCCAGCGCCTGCGCGAGCTGGCCTTCCTCAACTCCGGCCTGGAGATCGTCTTCCTCGACGAGCGGCCCGCCGGCGCCAAGCCCGAGACCTACTACTACAAGGATGGCGTCGAGGAATTCGTGAAGCAGATCAACCAGGGCAAGACTCCCCTGCACCCGAAGCCCATCCGCTTCACCAAGGAGACCAAACTCCAGCTGGAGGAGAAGGCCGCCGAGATCCACTGCGAGGTCGTCCTGCAATACAACGACACCTACAACGACCAGGTCCTCTGCTACACCAACACCATCCACAATCCCGACGGCGGCACGCACCTCTCCGGCTTCCGCAGCGCCCTCACCCGCGCCATCAACCAGTTCGCCAAGTCCAACAACCTGCTCAAGGAAAAGGATCCCCAGATCACCGGTGACGACGTCCGCGAGGGTCTCGCCGCCGTCATCTCCATCAAGCACAGCGATCCGAAGTTTGAATCGCAGACCAAGGTCAAGCTGCTCTCCCCCGAGGTCGAGAGCGTCGTCGGCTCCGTCACCTACGAGGGCCTGATGATGTATTTCGAGACCAACCCCGGCATCGCCAAGCGCATCGTGGACAAGGGCCTCAACGCCGCCCGCGCCCGCGAGGCCGCCCGCAAGGCCCGCGAAACCGTCCGCAAGGGCGCCCTCTCCGGCGGCGGCCTCCCCGGCAAGCTCGCCGACTGCTCCGAGCGCGACCCCGCCCTCACCGAGCTCTACATCGTCGAGGGCGACTCCGCCGGCGGCTCCGCCAAGCAGGGCCGCGACCGCCGCTTTCAGGCCATCCTCCCGCTGCGCGGCAAGCTCATCAACACCGAGAAGGCCCGCCTCGACAAGGTCCTCGCCAACGAGGAAATCCGCACCCTCATCACCGCCTGCGGCACCGGCATCGGCGAGGGCGACGAGGCCGTCGGCGGCTTCAACGCCGACAAGGCCCGCTACCACAAGATCATCATCATGACCGATGCCGATGTGGACGGCTCCCACATCCGCACCTTGCTGCTCACCTTCCTCTACCGCCAGATGAAGGGCCTGATCGAGCGCGGCTACGTCTACATCGCCCAGCCGCCGCTCTACAAAATCAAGCGCAAGAAGCGCGAGCAATACATCGACAACGACGACCAGCTCAACCGCATCCTCCTCGAACTCGGCTCCGAGGACATCGTGCTCACCCGCCTCCAGGACGGCCATGTCTTCGCCCCGGCCCAGATCGAGGCGATCGTCGAAAACCTCGCCGTGCTCGAAAAGCTCGGCGGCGGCGTCACCCGTTACGGCGCCTCCCTCGCCGAATACCTCGACCGGCAGGATCCGGCCTCCCGCGCCCTCCCGCGCTACGTCGCGCGCATCCGCGAGGGCAACCGGGAGTCGCACGAGTTTCTGCGCGACGAGCACGCCCGCGCGCAGTTCGTCCAGGCCCATGACCTCGCGGCCGACGACACCGAGTCGGGCGACGGCAATGGCACCGACAAGAAGGCCGCCCCCACCATCAAGCGCATCACCCTCCACGAAATCTACGAAAGCACCGAGATGGCCAAGGTGCTCGCCGCCCTCGCCAAGACCGGTCTCGACATCGCGACCTTCAGCCCGGTGCCCGACCGGCCGCGCTACACCATCACCGAAAACGCGGGCCAGAAATCGGAGAACAAGACCGAGCTGTTCAGCCCGCTCGACATCGTCGCCCAGATCCGCGCCAACGGCCGCAAGGGCCTCAGCATCCAGCGCTACAAGGGTCTGGGCGAAATGAACCCGAAGCAGCTCTTCGAGACCACCATGGACCCGGAGAAACGCCGCCTCCTCAAGGTCTCGATCGACGACGCCGCGAAAGCCGACGCCCTCTTCACCCTCCTGATGGGCGACGAGGTCCCGCCCCGCCGCCAGTTCATCGAGGACAACGCCCTGAACGTCCAGTTTCTGGATGTTTAAGTAGCGAGCAGCGAGCAGTGACTAGCGAGCATGGCCGACAAATCCCAGTCCTTCCGCGATGTGGTTGTATGGCAAAAGGCCCACGCCTTTGTGCTCGCGCTCTATCAGGTCACCGAATCATTTCCGAAACACGAGCTCTTCGCCCTGACCTCGCAACTTCGGCGCGCCGCCTCAAGCATCCCTTCGAATTTCGTGGAGGGCTTTCGCAAGCGCACCAAGCCCGACAAACTCAAGTTCTACAACATTGCCCAAGGTTCGGCCGACGAATGTCTCTACCAATTGATTCTCGCCCACGATCTGCGCTACGCTGACACCTCCAAACTTCAATCCGACCTCGAGGAAGTGTCCCGCCTGCTCCAAGGTTACATCAACGGCCTCAATCGCAGCGGTTCGTAACTACTCACTACCCGCTACTCGCTACCCACTACTTTTCCCGTGTATACCGCTTCCGAAAAACTCTCCTCCGCCAACATCACCGACATCATGCAGACGGCCTACATCGAGTATTCGATGTCGGTCATCATCTCGCGCGCCCTGCCCGATGCCCGCGACGGCCTCAAGCCCGTGCAGCGCCGCGTGCTCTACGCGATGCTCCGCGAGGGCCTGCTGCACAACCGCGCCTTCGACAAGTGCGCCGGCGTCGTCGGCGAAGTGCTCAAGAACTACCACCCGCACGGCGACTCGTCGGTCTACGACACCCTCGTCCGCCTGGCCCAGCCCTGGGTCATGCGCTACCCGCTGATTGATCCGCAGGGCAACTTCGGCTCCGTGGACGGCGATCCCCCGGCCGCTTACCGTTACACCGAGGCCCGCCTGCGCGACATCGCCGAGGACCTCCTCAAGGACATCGAGGAGGACACCGTGGACTTCGCGCCGAACTACAAGGAGTCCACCACCGAACCCACCGTCCTTCCCTCCGCCCTGCCCAACCTCCTGATGAACGGCTCGACCGGCATCGCGGTCGGCATGACGACCAACATCCCGCCGCACAACCTCGACGAGATCATCGACGCCACCTGCGCCATCATCGACAACCCGCGCATCTCCCTCGACGAACTCTGCGGCATCATCCAGGGCCCTGATTTTCCCACCGGCGGCATCATCTCCGGCCGCGAGGGCATCCTCAGCTACCTGAAGACCGGCAAGGGCATCGTCCGCACCCGCGGCAAGGCCCACACCGAGGAGCTCAAGGGCGGGATGGAGCAGATCGTCATCACCGAGATCCCCTACAACGTCAACCGGGCCAGCCTCGTCACCCGCATCGCCGAGCTGGTCTCCGAAAAGCAGATCGACGGCATCCGCGACCTGCGCGACGAGTCCGACGAAAACACCCGCATCGTCGTCGAGCTCAAGCGCGGCGAACAGGCCAAGGTCGTCATCAACCAGCTCTTCCAGAAGACCGCGCTCGAATCGTCCTTCGGCGTCACCCTGCTCGCCCTCGACCAGAAGCGGCCGAAGCAGATGAACATCCGCGAACTCATCGACTGCTACGTCGAGCACCGCCGCGATGTCGTCACCCGCCGCACCCGTTTCCGCCTCAAGGAGGCCCTCGACCGCGCCCACATCCTCGAGGGCTACATCATCGCCCTCGACAACCTCGACGATTTCGTGCGCATCATCCGCGCCTCGCAGAACCGCGAGGAGGCCAAGCAGAAGCTGATGGCCAAGTATCCGCTCTCCGAGCGCCAGACCGACGCCATCCTTGAGCTCCGCCTCTACCAGCTCACCGGTCTGGAGCGCGGCAAGATCGAGGCCGAATACCTCGAGCTGATGAAGCTCATCGAGGAGCTGCGCGGCATCCTCGATTCCGAGGCCAAGCTGCTCGCCCTCATCAAGCAGGAGCTGCTGGAGATGAAGGCCAAATACACCAGCCCGCGCCGCACCGAGATCGTCGCCGCGGCCGGCGAGTTCCGCATGGAGGACGTCATCCCCAA
Source organism: Opitutaceae bacterium (assembly GCA_026125215.1). Taxonomy (GTDB): domain Bacteria; phylum Verrucomicrobiota; class Verrucomicrobiia; order Opitutales; family Opitutaceae; genus UBA2377. Next base: position 4,974 of record JAHCLN010000012.1, on the reverse strand, counting down.
CGAGGGCTGCGTCATCACCGTCTCCCATCTCGGCTTCATCAAGCGCACCCCCGTCGCCGAATACCGCTCGCAGAAGCGCGGCGGCAAGGGCGTCATCGGCGCCGAGACCTACGAGGAGGACTTCGTCGAGAACCTCTTCACCGCCTCCACGCACGACTACATCCTCTTCCTCACCAGCATCGGCCAGTGCCATGCGAAGAAGGTTTACGACATCCCCGAGGGCACCCGCACCTCCAAGGGCAAGTCCGTCTCCTCCTTCCTCCGGCTCGCCGAGGGCGAAAAGATCGCCGCCATGCTCTGCGTGCAGGATTTCGCCGCGGACCGCTATCTCGTCATGGCCACCAAGCGCGGCATGATCAAGAAGAGCTCCCTCTCCGACTACGCCAACGCCACGCGCGAGGGCGGCCTCATCGGCATCAACCTCGCCGAGGGCGACAGCGTCATCGGCACCGTCCTGACCACCGGCGAAAACGAGCTCATCCTCGTCTCCCACCAGGGCCTCGCCGTCCGTTTCCGCGAACGCGACCCCGCATCGGGCGAGGAACTGTTCCGCGCCACGGGGCGCGCCACCGCCGGCGTCACCGGCATGCGCTTCAAGCTGGAGAGCGACTACCTCGACGTGATCGAGGTCGTGGACCACGACGCCAAGTTCCTCGTCGCCAGCGAGGCCGGCCTCGGCGTGCGGACGCGCTTCGAGGACTACCGCCTGATCAACCGCGGCGGTTCCGGCGTCTGGGCCATCACCCTGCCCGAGGACAATTCCATCAACCTCGCCGGTGCGCTCAGCGTGCGCGACGACGACGAGATCATGCTCCTCACCGCCAAGGGCCAGAGCGTGCGCTGCCCGGTCAACACCATCCGCGAAACCAACCGCGGCGCGAAAGGCGTGAAACTCCTCACCCTCGCCGAGGGCGACAAGCTCCTCAGCATCGCCCGCATCGTCGAGACCCGCGAGGAACAGGAAGCCAACGCCGGACCGGCCGACGACGCCACCGCCTGACCCGGGGCCGGGCCGGCCGCGGCCCGGTCACTGGAGCTTGACCGGCTCCACCTTCACCCGGAGACCGGCCTCGGGCACCTTCAGCCAGAACACCCCGAACACCCCCGGGCGGATCGTGACCGCGGGATTCTGCAGCGTCGGCCCGGCATAGGAGTCCCGCTCGATCATCCGCCACACCTGGCCGTCCTCCAGCGTGAAGCTGCGGCGGCCGTCAAAGGACCGCAGCGTGCCCGCCAGCCGGACCTGCAGCTCCACGTCCCCGTCATCCGCAGCCTGCTTGCCGGCCGCCTGCAACGTCAGCAGCGCGCGGAACCAGCCCGGCCCCTTCTGCTCCGGGGCCGCGGTTGCCGCCTTCGTCTCGGCCGCCTGGGCGCGGACCTCCGCCGCCGCGATCTTCTGCTCGGCTTCCTGCTTCACGACCGCGACCTCGCCGGCCTTGTAGCGCTCGACCAACGCCTGCAGGCGGGCCAGCTCGCCGGGGCTCAGCTTGTCGAGCCCCGCCTCACGCCGCTCCTCCGGCGTGAGCGTGGCGGTGAATTCCTGCGCCACCAACGACGTTGCCAGCACCAGCATGCCCAGGCCGAGGACGAGTTTTTTCATGCCATGGTTTTGTGTGCGGCCAACCGTTCTCGGCAACGCCAAAGCGGCGGCACCGCAGCCGGTCAATCCGGCCTTGCCAAGTCGCGGGCCGGCGGGTCTTTTGCCTTCCCCGCATGGCCGTCCGACTCTCCCAACTGATTGATCCCGACCGCATCAACCTCCAGGTGCAGGCCACCCGGCGCACCGTGGCCCTCAACGAGGTCGCCCGCCTCCTCGCCACCCACCCGGAAGTCGTCAATTTCGACGGTTTCTACCAGGAACTGCTGGCCCGCGAGCGGCTCGACACCACCTACCTTGGCAACGAGATCGCCCTGCCCCACGCGCGCACCGAGCACGTCAAACGCATCGTGCTCGCCGTCGGCCGCAGCACGCCCGGCATCCATTTCGAGAACTGCAACCAGACGGTGCGGCTGATGTTCATCCTCGGCACGCCGAAGTCCAATCCCACCGACTACCTCATGGTCGTCAGTTCGCTCTGCAAGATCCTCAAGGAAGAAACCAACCGGGCCGCACTCATGGCGGCCGGCACCCCGGCGGAGTTCGCCGGCCTGCTCGCCGCCGCCGAGGCGAAGCTGCTGCCGCCGACCTGACCGGCGAACCGGCCTTGGCAAAGCCGCCGCGATCCCTAGCTTCACCCGCGGCATGATCCAGTCCTTCATCTTCAGCGACGGCCGGCTCGTGGGCCAGGACCTTGAACTTGAGGCCCTGCGGCTCGTCCGCGCCGACAAGGGCCTGCTCCTGTGGGTCAACCTCGAGAATCCCACCGAGGAGGAAATCAAATCCATCCTCGAAAACGTCTTCCAGTTCCACCCCCTCGCCATCGAGGACTGCATCGCGCCCAACTCGCTGCCCAAGGTCGAGGACTACGAGGAATACCTCTTCCTCGTCAGCCACGGCATGGATTACAGCCGCGCGGAGAAATTCAACACGACCGAACTCAGCCTCTTCCTTGGCAAGGAATACGTCGTCACCTTCCACCGCCAGCCGCTCCGCTCCATCCAGGCCGCCCGCGAGCGCTGCGCCAAAAATCCCGGCGGCATCCGCAGCGCCGACCGCCTCGCCCACCTCATCCTCGACCTGCTGACCGACAACTACAAACCGGTCGTGGACGAGCTGCGCGGCGAGATCGAGGACATCGAGGAGACCGTCCTCGCGAAATCCGCCGGCGACCTCACCCCGGCACTGCTCCAGTTGAAGTCCGAGATCTCCCACCTGCGGCAGATCGTGCGCCCGCAGCGCGATGTCATCAACCGCCTCGCCCACGGCGAATCCAAGATCATCCGCGCCGCCTCCCTGCCCTACTTCCGCGACCTGCGCGATGACCTGATCCGCATCGAGGAGACCGCCGCGGGCTTCGCCGACCAGCTGCTCATCTCCTTCGACCTCTACCTGAACAAGTCCGCCTTCGAGGCCAACGAGGGCATCAAGGTCCTGACCGCGCTCACCGCCATCACCCTGCCCGCCGTCGTCATCGGCACCTGGTATGGGATGAACTTCGAGCACATGCCCGAGCTGGCCTCGCCCCACGGCTATTACGGCTGCATCGCCGTCACCCTGTTCCTCACCTTCCTGATGTGGCGTTGGTGCAAACGGAAGAAATTCATCTGAGCCCGCCATGATCACGACGCTGGTCTATCGCGACACCCGTTTCGCCGCGGCCAACCCGCCGCCGGAAACCCTCGCGGCGCTCCGGCTCGAACCCAACGTCATGCTCTGGGTGGACCTCGCCGACCCCACCGACGAGGAGTCGAGGCTCATCCTCGAAACCGCCTTCGGCTTCCACCCGCTCGCCATTGAGGACTGCCTTTCGGACAACCCCCTGCCGAAGCTCGAGGAATACGACGACCATCTCTACCTCGTGATGCACGCCGTGGACTACTCGCGGGTGGACAAGTTCAGCACCACCGAGCTCGACCTCTTCCTCGGGCGCAACTTCATCGTCACCTTCCACCGCCAGCCGCTCAAGCCCGTGCAGGCCGCGCTCGACCGCTACCTCAAATCGCCCGCGGTCGCCGTCCGCGGGCCCGACCGCTTCGCCCACGTGCTGCTCGACCTCATGGTCGAGGCCTACAAGCCCGCGCTCGACGAGCTGCGGCAGGAGCTCGACCAGATCGAGACCGGCGTCATGCGGGAGATGGATTCGCGCGAACTCTTCCCCCGTGTCATCGCCCTGCGCAAGGAACTCTCCACCCTGCGGCAGATCGTGCGCCCGCAGCGGGAGATCGCCACCATCCTCAGCCAGGGCAAGCTCCGTCTCATCCGCCCGATCATCGTGCCCTACCTGCGCGACCTCGCCGAGGAGCTCAGCCGCATCGAGGCCCAGGCCTACTCGTGGGCCGACCAGCTGATCCTCGGCTTCCGCGTTTACCTCAACAAGTCGGGCCACGCCGCCAGCCAGGGCATCAAGGTGCTCACCGCCCTCACCGCCCTCACCCTGCCGGTCTTCATCATCGGCGGCTGGTATGGGATGAACTTCTCCCGCATGCGCGAGACCGCCTCGCCCTTGGGCTACCCGGTTGCCTTCGCCGTCACCGCCGCCGCCATGCTCTTTCTTTTCCTCATGCTGCGGCGGAAACGCTGGCTCTGAGTCAGACGCGAACCCGCTCCAGCGGGAAAATGTCCACCGTCACCGGCCGCGCCGCGCAGATGTGCTCCGGCGCTTTGCTCCCGACCGGAAAACCCGCGGCCTGCAGCAACCGGCCGTCGCAGTGGGTCACCTCGGCCGCCGCGATTTCATACGGCGCATGCGCCACGCGGCCCGTCCACAGCCGGTCCGCCCGGGCGTCGTGGGCATAGAGCCGGTAACGCTCGACCAGAAAAAACTCGAGTGTGCCCGGCTCCGCCACCGTGTGCGTCGCGGCGGCCCGGTAACGGAAATGCGACTCCGGACCGGCGCCGACCCGCTCACTCCGGTAGTCGAGCCAGCCGTCCGCCGATTTCACGGCCCGCTGGCGGGCGTGTTCGTAGGGCAGGTGAAAAAACCGCCGCGCCAGCTTCACCGCCAGCCATTGGTTGCAATCGAGGGAATAGAACCACACCCCGGGCCGGCCCAGCGCATCGTGCACATAGGTCCGCACGTTTACTTCGAGAAAATCGGACAAGCCCGGCACCGCCGGACAAAACCGCGGCCGCACCCGTTGCATGAAGAAAGGCACCAGCCCGATCCACGCGCGGCCTTGGCACACATCCACGCTCAGTCCCTCGGGCAACGTGCGCTGGATCTCGGCGGGCTCGACGGCCCAATGGAGAAACAACAGCTCAGCCCAGCGCTGATACATGGCCGGCTGTCCCGCCGGCCGCGCCCTTTCCTCCACGCGCTGCACTGTGGTGGGATGAAACATGGGTGTTTACGGTCAGGCCAGACTTGCCTCCAA
>JAHCLN010000119.1 GCA_026125215.1 Opitutaceae bacterium | reverse complement strand
CCGCCGCCCCGGCCGTGACGCTCGACAGCTACATCTTCCTCAGCGGCCTGCTCTTCGCCGTCGGATTCTTCGGCGTCCTGCTCCGCAAGAACACGCTCGTGATCTACATGTGCCTCGAGCTCATGCTCGTCGCCGCGACCCTCGCGCTGGTCGCCTTCTCGCGCTATCACGGCACGATGGACGGGAACGTCTTCGTTCTCTTCATCCTCACGGTGGCCGCGGCCGAGGTCGCGGTCGGCCTTGCCATCATTGTCGCCCTCTTCCGCCGCCGGCAGACGGTGCAGGTGGACGAACTCAACGCCCTGAGGAACTGACGCCATGACGCCCGTGCAAACCGCCCTCGCGCTCCTGCTGCTGCCGCTGGCCACCGCCCTGGTCACCGCGCTCTTTTTCCGCCGGCATGCGGCCGTTGGCCGCGCCCTTTCGCTGGCCGCCGCGGCCGGCATCGTGGTGCTCGGCAGCCGGCTGATCTTCTTCACCGACAACTTCACCGTTGCCGCCGAGTGGCTCACCCTCGGCCCGCTGACGATCAAGCTGGGCCTGCTGGTGGACGACCTCACCAAGCTGATGCTCTTCGTCGTCGCCTTCATCGGATTCCTGATCCACGTGTTCAGCACCGGCTACATGAAGGGCGAGGCGCACGTGGCCCGGTTCTTCGGCTGCCTCTCGCTGTTCATGTTCTCCATGATCGGCCTCACCCTCGCCGACGACCTGATCATGCTCTTCATCTTCTGGGAGCTGGTCGGCCTCAGTTCCTTCCTGCTGATCAATTTTTACCACGACCGCCCGGCCGCCGTCGCCGCCTCGAAAAAGGCCTTCATCGTCAACCGGCTCGGCGACTTCGGCTTCCTGCTCGGCATCATCCTCGCCTACTGGGCGTTTGATACCATCACCCTGGTGGACATCGCCGCGCGGCTCGACACTTCGCCGGAGCTGGTCGCCACCTCGATCGCGCTGCTCATCTTCTGCGGCGCCGTCGGCAAGTCCGGCCAGTTCCCGCTGCATGTCTGGCTGCCGGATGCGATGGAGGGCCCCACGCCCGTTTCCGCGCTCATTCACGCCGCCACGATGGTCGCGGCCGGCATCTTCCTGCTTTGCCGCGTCGGCGTCATCATGACCGGCGACGCGCTCACCGTCATCCTGTGGACCGGTGTGGTCACGGCGCTCTTTGCCGGTGTGACCGCCTTCGGCCAGCGCGACATCAAGCGCATCCTCGCCTATTCGACCATCTCGCAGCTCGGATTCATGGTGGCGGCCTACGCGCTGGGCTCGCTGGTTGCGCTGCGCAACGGCGCTGATGCCACGCTGGCCGGCATCACCGCCGGCGCCGCCGCGGCGATGTTCCATCTCACCACGCACGCCTTTTTCAAAGCGCTGCTCTTCCTCGGGGCCGGCTCGGTCATCCACGCCAGCCACCACGAGCAGGACATCTACCGGCTCGGCGGTTTGGCTAAAAAGATGCCCGTCACCTTTGCCACCTTTACGCTTGGCACGCTCGCGCTGGCCGGCGCGCCTTTCTTCTCCGGCTTCTTCTCCAAGGATGCCATCCTCTTGCTGGCCTGGCAGTATCAGCCGGTGGTCTTCGGGCTGTTGCTTTTCGGGGCTTTGCTCACCGCTCTCTACATGACCCGGCTCTGGTCGGCCGCCTTCCTCGGGACGGCGCGCAGCGAAGGGGCGGAGCACGCCCACGAAAGCCCGGCGGTGATGACCATTCCGCTGGTGCTGCTCGCCGTCGGCGCGGTCCTTGCCGGCTACCTCTGGTTTTATCCGTCGGCCCTGGCCGCAGTGCCGGCCGCGGCGCTCGCGCTGCTGCAGGGGGAAGGCCACACGCTGGTGGCGGTTGCAGGATCGGCGGCGTTTGTCGTCGGCGTCGCTCTCGGCCTGCTCGTTTACCGCCCCGGCGCGGCCACGGACTTTCTCCAGCAGCGGCTGCCGCTGCTCTATCGGGTGATGGCCGAGCGTTTCTACATCGACGCCCTCTACGACTGGTATGTTGCCAAGGTCCAGCAGCGCTTCGCCATGCTGCTCAACTTCCTTGACCAGATCCTGCTCGCCGGGCTGGTGGTCCGCGGCTTTGCCGGGCTGGTCGGCCTGCTCGGGCTCGGCGCGCGCGCCCTGCACACCGGCAGCCTGCACGCCTACGTCTACTGGTTCCTGCTCGGTCTCGTCATCCTGTGGGCCGTCGTCGCCGGCATCTTTAATTTGCAATGAGCCAACTGCCTTTCGATCCCCTGCTCGCCGCGATTGCCGCCCCCCTCGTGGTGGCGCTGGCCATCGCGCTCGGGCTGCCCAAGCGGTTCTCGGTCAAGCTTGCCTACGCCGGCTTCACCGTGCCCGCCCTGCTGGCGCTGCACTGCTGGTATCACTTCCCGGCCGATGCGGCCGGCGGCTACGCCTTCGTCACCCAATACGACACCGGTCTCACCTTGCTCGGCATCAGCCTCAAGCTCGGCCTCAACGGCGTCTCCCTGCCGCTCTTCGTCATGGCCGGCATCGTCGGGCTCGCGGCCGGCCTCTACGCCATCCAGTCGTCCGCCGAGCGGCTCAAGCTCTACCTCATGCTGCTGCTCATCATGCACGGCGGGCTCATGGGCGTGTTCGCCTCGGTGGACGTGTTCTTCTTCTATTTCTTCCACGAACTCGCGCTCATTCCGACCTTCATCATGGTCGGCATCTGGGGCGGGCGCGACCGCCACTATGCGGCGATGAAGCTCACCATCTACCTCACGCTGGGGGCGATGCTGTCCCTCGCCGGGTTGATCGCGATCTACGTGCAGAGCGGTGCACAGAGCTTCGACTTGGTCGAGCTGCGCCGCGCGCTCACGGCCCAGCCGCTGGCGCTCGGCCTGCAAAAGTATCTGTTCGGCCTGCTGCTCTTCGGTTTCGGCATTTTGGTCTCGCTCTGGCCGTTTCACACCTGGGCGCCGCTCGGCTACGGCGCCGCGCCGAGTTCGGCCGCCATGTTGCACGCGGGCGTGCTCAAGAAATTCGGCCTCTACGGCTTCGTCCAGATCGCGCTTCCCCTCCTGCCGCAGGGCGCGCCGGCCTGGACGCCGCTGCTGGCCTGGCTGGCGCTCGGCAACATCGTCATCATCGGCCTCATCACCATCGCCCAGCGCGACCTGAAGCAGATGGTCGGTTACGCTTCCGTCATGCACGTGGGCTACGGTTTTCTCGGCGTGGCCTGTTTGTCGGCGCTCGGCGCCGGTGGCGTCGTGCTCTTCATGGTCGCGCACGGGCTGACGGTCGCGCTGCTCTTCCTGCTCGCCACCAGCGTGCATCACCGCACCGGCACCTTTGACATGCAGGAAATGGGCGGGTTGGCGCAGAAGGCGCCCGTGCTCGCGGCCTTCTTCCTCACGGCCATGCTGGCCAGCATCGGCCTGCCCGGTCCCGGCCTGCTCAATTTCTGGGGCGAACTCACCATCTTCATGGCGGTTTACAATCATGCCGGCTGGATGGTCGTGCCCGCTGTGCTGGGCGTGGTGATCTCCGCTATCTACGGTCTGCGCGCCGTCGGCCGCATCTTCTACGGCCAGCCGACGGACGCGTTCCTCGCCCACCAGCAGAACCACCCGGTCGCGGACCTGCGCTGGAGCGAGCGTGTTCCCGTGCTCATCCTGCTCGTCACGCTGATCGCGCTCGGCCTCTGGCCCCGGGCGATCTCCGAACCGCTCAACGCCACTCTGCAGGCGGTGTATCCCGCCGTTGAGGCCGCCGCCACCCGTCTCGCGCCCTGACCCGCATGAATTTTGCCGTGATGAATCCCGATCTGCTCAGGTCCGCCGCCGCCGACAACCTGTGGATGGCAATCTTCCCCGAGATGGCCCTGGGCCTCCTCGCGTTGCTCCTGCTCGTGCTGGAGGTCGTGTTGCCCAAGCGGCACCATGCCGGCATCCCGCTGGTGGCGATCTTCGGCCAGCTGGGCCTGCTGGTCGGTCTGTTCCTGACCTTCAGCCCGCCGACGCTGGGGCAGGAAACCTTCAACGGCCTGCTCCATCACTCGCGCGACGGCCAGTTCATGCGGGCCTTCTTCCTGGTGTGCTCGATTTTGGTCTGCCTGCTCGGCACCGTGGCCCTGGCGAAGCAGCGGATGCCGCGCATCGAGTTCTACCACATCGTGCTGGTGGTCACCGCGGCGCTCATGCTGCTGGCGCAGAGCAACCATTTCGTCCTCCTCTTCGTCGCGCTGGAGACCGTCACGGTCGGCTTCTACATCCTCGTCAGCTATTTCCGCGCCAACCCGCTCTCGCTGGAGGCCGGTCTGAAATACCTGATCATGGGCGGTCTCAGCTCCGCGCTGCTGCTGTTCGGCATCGTGCTGCTCTACGGCGTTTCGGGCAACCCGAACCTCCCGCTGCACACGGCCAACGGCATGAACTTCGACGAGCTGCGCGCCTTCCTCTCCGCCAACCCCGGCAACTGGCTGGCGCAGATCGGCATCATTCTCGTCCTCGCGGGTGTCGCCTTCAAGGTCGGCGCTTTTCCGTTCCAGATCTGGGTGCCCGATGTCTATCAGGGTGCGCCCACGCCGGTCACCGCGTTCCTCGCCGTGGCCTCGAAGGCGGCCGGGTTCGCCGTCCTGCTGGTGCTTGTGCTGAAGGTCTTCTCGCCCTACGCCACGCTGACCGTGCCGGTGCTCGGCGTGCTGGCCGCCACGACGCTCATCTTTGGCAACCTCGCCGCGCTCACCCAGCACAACGTCAAGCGCCTCATCGGCCTTTCGGGCGTGTCGCACGCCGGCTTCCTGCTGCTCGGCGTGGCGGCGGCTGCGGTGAACCCCTCCGCGCTCGGCGCCGTGTATTTCTACCTTGCGGCCTACCTCATCGCCTCCTTCGCGGTCTTCGGCGTGATGGCGCATGTCGCCGGGGCGGATGATGCGGATCAGGAACTCGACCATTACGCCGGCCTCGGCCGCGAGAGCCCGTTCCTCGCGCTGGTGCTGGCCGTCGGCCTCGGCTCGCTCGCGGGCATCCCGCCGCTGGCCGGTTTCATGGGCAAGCTCCTGGTGTTCATCGGCGCGATCGAGGCGGGGCTCTACCCGCTGGTGGCGCTCGCCATCATCGGCGTCGTGATCTCGATCTACTACTATTTCGGCTGGATCAAGGCCGCCCTCTTCGACACCTGGAGCGCGCCCGCGCCGGAGGGCGCCGCCGCCACCCGGCCGCCGCGCACCCCCGTCTCCTGGTCCGCCGGCCTGGCTCTCGGGCTGCTGGCGCTCGCCTCGGTTGTGCTCGGCTTCTACCAGGGCGGATTCGGCCACTGGGTGCTGAACCGCTGAGCCGCTCCCGGCCGCGTGCGGGAAACTCCCGTCGCGCCCGTCTTCATGCTTGGCGGCCTTGCGGCTTTGCGTGCAACCTCGGCCCGCACGCATGAGAATCACCGGCCTCGCCCTCGTCCCGCCCCCGACCGCCGCCGATCTGCCCAAGGTCACGCCCGAATTGCTGGCCTCCGTCCTCGCACGCTATTCGCGCAGCAACCAGGGCATCGGGGCGATCCTCGGCAAGGTGGACCTGGCCAATCCCGATGCGTCCATCGACCGCATCCTCAACTTCGTGGACTACGGCCACGCCTCCATCGGCGGCCTTACCGGCGGCCTCGCCATCGCGCTCGACGACATCTCGATGTGGCTGGCCTACAAAATTTTTGAGATCGCGCAGATGGCCGACGGCCAGGAGTCGAGCACGCGCTACATCACGATGGACCCGAGCAACCTGCCGACGCCGGCGGAACTGGGCATCCCGGACGATCTCGCCCCGCGCTGGTCCGCCCTGATGGCCCGCGCTTTCGCCGCCTACCAGGCGGAATACGCCCGGCTCGACGCGCTGGCGACCGCGAGTCCCGGACTTGTCCGCCTCCCGCCGGACGCGAAACCCGCCGTCGTCACCCGCCTGCGCAAGAACTACGCTCTCGACCGCGCGCGCTATTTCATCCCCTTCGCCACCCGGACCAACCTCGGGCTCGTGCAGTCGTCGCGCATGTGGGCGGCGACGGTGAAGCACCTCGATTCGCTGCCGCATCCCGAAGCCCGCGCCGCCGCGAAACTCATCCGCGACGAGCTGCTCAAGCAGTCGCCCCGCCTGATGCGGCACAGCTTTGCGGAAAAATCCTACCAGGTGCAGGCGGCGCAGGAGCTGGCCGCCTCGCTGGAGCTCGGCCGCGCGCGGCTCGCCACCACGCCGCTGGCCGACGAGGTGTGGGTGCATGTGGATCGCGCCACACCGCCGTTCCTGCCCGAGACTCAGTCCGTTGCCGAGGCCCTGCGGCACCGCGCCAACCGCTACGGTTACCAAGGCACCGCCAGCCGGCGCATGCGCGTCACCTTTGCGTGGAATAACATGGCCCTGGCCGAGCTCCGCGACCTGAACCGCCACCGCACCGGTCACCGGCACACCCCGCTGATCCAGGCCGGGTTTTACCTGCCGCCGGAAATCGCCCATCATTCGCATCAGGCCCTGCTGCAGGATCAGGCCGATCTGACCCGCACGCTGATGGAGCGCGGCAGCCCGGCCTACGTTTATTCGCTGCTGCTGGGGGCGCAGACCCCGTTCGAGCACGGCACGCATGCCGACAAGTTCATCTACGAGGCCGAGCTGCGCACGGGCATGGGTGCGCACTTCCGTTACGCCGAACACCTCAGCGCGGCCTTGCATGCCTTCTTCGCCCGGGTGCCCGAGGCCCGCGACTGGGTCGTGGAGGGCACGGCCGAGCCGGAATAAAACGTTGCCGCAGCCCGGCCTCACCGCATCATCCGTCTGCAGCATGAATCGCCCCCGTGCACTCCTCCTGACGGTGCTGAGTCTGAGCGGTGCGACCTGCCTGCCCGCCGCCCTGAGACCTGCGACTGACCGGGTGCATTCACCGGCCGCGATGCTGTCGGGATCGGGTTGGGCGCCCCCGGCGGTTTACCGGCCGGCAACCATGCTGAAGGCCGGCAAGTTTGCGACACCCGCGCTGCAGGTGCGTCGTCAGACCTTGGCGCCGGTTTTTGCACCCGGCCGCACGGCCGGACTGAAGGTGCAACCGATCGTGCGTCGAACCAAGCCATGAGCCGTTTCCGCATTCTGCAGTTCAACATGCAATTCGGCCAGGTCTGGGACGACCGCGACCCCGACCATGCGCCGATCGACCTCACGGCGGCCATCACCGAGATCAAATCCCACCGGGCCGACATCATCATGTTGCAGGAGGTGGAGCGCGCGCAGCCCGGTGGCAGCCAGCCGCCGGTGCCGCCCAATTACACGCGCCTGAAGCAGGAACTCGCCGGTTACCACAGCACGTTTTCCTTTCCGCGCTCCGATCCCCGCGAGTTGCCCTTCGGCATCGGCCTGGCGATTTTCAGTCGCTGGCCGCTGCGCGATGGCATCTGCGTCAACCTGCCGTCGCCGCCCGTCGAGTTCGAGTTCTACGGGGAAAAGAAGACCCCCACCGACCGCCTGCTGATCGGCGCCACCACCGACGTCGACGGCCGCGCTCTCCGGCTGCTCAACACCCACCTCCTCGCCTTCTTCATGCTCAAGTCCTCCAGCGAGGAGCACGGGCAGCAGCGCGATCTGGTCGCGCAGGAGCTGGCCCGGCAGAACGGCCCCACGCTGCTCACGGGTGACTTCAACGTCAGCAAGCACGATTCGCTCATCGAGCAGTTTGCCGCGGTCGGTTACCGCACCGTCCAATCCGCCGAGGTGACGTGGCGCCGCCGGCCCTACGTGCTCGACCACATTTTCTACAACGCGCCGCTGCGCTGCACCGGCCACCGGGTCGTGCCCACGCCCGCTTCTGACCACCATGCGTTGGTGGCGGATTTTGAGCTGCCGCCGGCCTGACCGCTCAGCGGCCCGACCGCACACGGTCTTTCTCTGCGTCGCGCTCTTCCTCGATCCGGACCTTTTCGGCCGCGAGCTGCTGCCGGATTTTGTCGGCCTCGTCCGCCTCGCCCTTGGCCAGGGCCGCATTGAGCTGCTGTTTCAGGAAAATCTCCCGTTCGGCAAATTTGCCCTGATAGACGCGGTCGAGTTCGGCCAGCCGGGCCTTTTGCTCCGCGTTCAACGGCTTGGCGGCGGGCTCGGATTTGGCCAGTCGCTCCATGGCGAGTTCGTAGGCGCTTTTCATGGGATGAGATTTGCGCTTCCTAACCGAACTTCACGCCGAAAATCAAGGTCAGCGCCACCACCGCATACGGCGTCCACCAGCCGCCCGCGCGCCGCTGCCAGCCCAGGCCGTAGCCCGTCAGCATCAAACCCAGCAGCACGGCCAGCGCGGTTGGCCCGACCCACGGCGCCAGATAGCCGGCCGGCCAGTGGCCGCCGGGGATTTTCGCCAGCGATTGCACGGCGAGGTCCATCCCCGCGAGCACGAGGCCCGCGGCATGGTTGCAGAGGCTGCTGCCCAGGGTGAAGCCCGCGAGTCCGCAAAGCAGGCTGCCCACACCGCCGAGGATTACCAGCGTGGCGGCCGGGATCAGCACCAGGTTGGCCAGCAGCGCCACCGGCGTGAACAGCTGGAAAAATTGGATGCCCGTCAGCGTGCTCACGGTGATCGAAGCCAGGCCGATGGCCACGAGCCCGAGGATCGCGCGCCCGCTTGCGATCACGGTCCGGTGCCACCATCCGCGGGCCGCCTCGGGCAGGCTCGCGAAAGGCTGCCAGGCCTGGAGCCAGGTTTCCGCCAGCGGCAGCCCGAGCAGCAGGAGCGCCGCCACGATGCCGTAGCTCATCTGGAAGCTGGCGCTGAAAAGCTGCATCGGGGCGATCAGCAGGACGATGCCGGCGGAAGCGGCCAGCGCGGCGAGGGGATTGCCCGGCAGCCGGAGCAGGTAGGCGGATTGAAACGCCGCCACCATGATGAAGGCCCGCACCGCCGAGGGCGTGCCCCCGGTGATGTCCACATAAAGCCACAGGATGAGTAGACAGAGGCCATGGTGCGCCGGCCGGGGCAGGCGCAGCAGGCTGAGCAGCGCATGCAGCCCGGCGGCAATCACCCCGATGTGCAGCCCGCTGATGGCAAACAGGTGCATCGTGCCGCTGCGCAGGAACTGTGCGCGCTGGCCGTCGTCCAGCGACTGCTTCTGGCCGAGGAGCATCGCCCGCAGGATGCCGGCCAGCTCGGGCCGTTTGTCGGCCAGTCCCGTGCCCAGGAAGGCGTTGAAACGGGCCAGCATGCGGGCGCAGAATTCCCGGTAGGCGGTCGGGGGCCGCACCGTTTCCGTCATTTGTCCGCGGGTGAGCCGGAAGTTTACACCCGCTCCGTCCAGATAGGCGTCGAAGGAATCCTCCGTCGGAGCCGGGGGGAGCGACTCCAGCACGCCCAGCACCCGGATGCGCGCGGAACGCAGGGGTGCGCGTTCGCTGGCGGCGTGGCGCACGCTGAAATACACCCGCTGGCCCGTAAGTTCCCGCAGGTGCGGGTCCGTGCCGGTGATGGTCGCCAGGCCGCTGGCGCGGTTGTCATGCTGGCCGGCAAACACCCGGTCCACGCGCAGGACGAGATCGGCCTCGCGCGGCGGCAGTTCCTGCCACTCGGGCAGTCGCGAACGGTGCAGGCTGTGGCTGGCGAGTCCCGTCAGCCACGCGGTGGCGACCAGGGCGCCGGCCCACAGCCACGGCCGCTTTCCCGCCGTCGCGAATGCCAGCGTCGCGGTCAGCAACGCCGCGCCCAGCAGCACGGACAGCGGCCACTCGCCCGTGATCCGCCCAGCGGCCAACCCCAGTGCATGCGGCAGCACCAGCCAGAGCAGGGGCGCCCGGTGACCTAGGCTGCGGCGGAGCATGGTTTCATCAAAGCCATCCGGGCGGATGAATGAATCCAAATCCGAGGCTTTGAATCGGGCGCCCAAGTGTTCTTAGTGGTCGGCGATGCCCGCTTCCGACCAGCCCGACCTTTTCGGCGAAGCTCCCGGTTCACCCGGTGCCGCCAAGCCGGCGGCCCATCAGCCGCTCGCGGCCCGGATGCGTCCGCGCCGGCTCGACGAGGTCGTGGGTCAGGAGCACATCCTCAGGCCCGGCAGCCTGCTGCCGCGGCTCGTCGCGCAAAATCGCTTCGGCTCGCTGCTCTTCTACGGGCCGCCCGGCTGCGGCAAGACCAGCATCGCCGAGGCCATTGCCCGCGAGACCGGCAGCCGCTTTGTCCGCGTCAACGCCGTCATGTCCAACGTCGCCGAGCTGCGGGAGATCCTTGCCGTGGCCCGGCGGCAACCGGGGGCCGGCACGATTCTCTTCATCGACGAGCTGCACCGGTTCAACAAGTCCCAGCAGGATCTGCTCCTGCCCGACGTCGAGGAGGGCAACGTGCGGCTGATCGGCGCGACCACGCACAATCCCGGGTTTTACGTCAACCCGCCGCTGCTCTCCCGCAGCCACCTTTTCCGTTTGGAGCCGCTGGCGACCGCCGCCGTGGCCGGCGTGCTCCGGCAGGCGCTCGCCGATGCGGAGCGCGGCCTCGGCGTCCGCGGGGTCACGGCGGACGACAAGATTCTCACCGACCTCGCCGTGCTCTGCGACGGCGACCTGCGCCGCGCCCTCAACGCCCTTGAGGTCCTCGTGCTCGGCCTGCCGGAGCGGGCGGGGCTGACCGCCGCCGACCTC
>JAHCLN010000118.1 GCA_026125215.1 Opitutaceae bacterium | reverse complement strand
ACATCACTGCGCCGTCCGACGGCGTGGTCATCGAGGGCGACCTGCGCGAACGCATCGGCACCCCGGTGCAAACCGGCGACCTGCTGATGCGGATGACCCGGATTGAATCCATGTATGTGGAGATTGAGGTCCCGGAGCGCGACGCCCACGCCATCCTGCAGGCCCGGGCCGGCGAGATCGCCTTCGCCACCCTGCCCGACGAACGTTACCCCATCACCATCGAACGGCTGGAGCCCGTCGCCCGGGTGAAATCCGAAGGCAATGTCTTCGTGCTGCGCGCCCACATCAGCCGTCCCGGCGACGACATCTGGTGGCGGCCCGGCATGAGCGGTGTCGCCAAAATCGAGGCAGGGGACCGCCGGATCATCTGGCTGCTGACGCACCGTCTCGTGGATTTTATCCGCCTGAAACTATGGCTCTGAGCAGGAAGCGCAACCGCCACCCCCTGTCCGCCGCAGACCCGGAAACGAGGTCCGACCCACGGACGGGCGCAAACCCGCCCGCCCTCCTCTGCTAAAAATGGCCGACGCCCCGCAGATGTTCAGCGAATCCTGGCACCGCATCGCGGGCCAGCGGGTGCAGTTGCGCCCGGGCGTGGATGTCCGCCGCCAGCAATACCGGGGCGAGCTCTGGTATGTCGTCCACGATCCGTTCACCAATGCCTTCTACCGCATCCGCCCGGGCGCACGCCGTTTCCTCCTGCACCTCAACGGCCGGGAGACGGTCGAGGAAGCCTGGCGGCGCTGCCTCCGGGAGGAGCCCGCCGCCGCACCGGGGCAATCGGAAGTCATCCAGCTCCTCGGCCAGCTCCACCAAGCCAGCCTGCTGCAATCCGACCTCGCTCCGGACAGCCGTCAGCTGTTCGAGCGTTTGCGCCGGCACCAGCAGGCCAAGGTGCGCAGCACGCTGAGCAGCATCCTTTTCCTGCGTATCCCCCTGTGGGACCCGGACCGGTTCCTGAAAAAACTCCTGCCGGTGGTCCGGCCGGTGTTCTCCTGGGCCGGTTTTGCCGCGTGGAGTTTCGTCGTGCTGGCCGCCATCAAGGTGGCCATCGACCACCGCGAGCAGCTGTTCACCTACGGACAGGATGTGCTCGCCCCGGGCAATCTGGCCCTGCTGTTCTCCGCCTTCATCCTCACGAAGATCCTGCACGAGTTCGGCCACGCCTTCGCCTGCCGGACCTTCGGCGGCGAGGTGCACCAGATGGGCTTCATGCTGCTGGTGTTCAGTCCCGTGCCCTACATGGACGCCACCGCCAGCTGGGCCTTCCGGGAACGCTGGCGGCGGATCTGGGTTGGGGCCGCCGGCATGTATGTGGAGCTGTTCATCGCCGCTTTGGCCACCTTCGTGTGGGCCGGCACAGGGGCGGGACTGACCAACAGCCTGGCGTATAACATCATGTTCGTGGCGTCGGTCAGCACCCTGTTGTTCAATCTCAATCCTCTGCTCCGCTTCGACGGCTACTACATCCTCTCCGACCTCACGGACACGCCCAACCTGCACCAGCGCAGCCGCACCCAGATGTTCAGCTGGGCGGAAAAACATCTCTTCGGCCTGCCCAATCCGGCCCAGCCCGCCGCCACGCGGCGCGAGGAAGTTTTTCTCGGGCTGTTCGGCATCGCCTCCGGCCTCTACCGCATCTTTGTCTTCACCCTCATCATCCTGTTCGTGGCCGACAAATTCTTCGGCCTCGGCCTGCTGGCCGCCATCGTGGGCGGTTTCGCGCTGCTCGTGCTGCCGGTCTTTCGCTTTGTCCGCTACCTTGCGGTCGAGCCGCGGCTCGACCGCCACCGGCCCCGGGCCATCGGGGTGACCGTCGGCACGCTGGCCGTGATCATGGCCTTCCTCGCGTTTTTCCCCTGGCCGCACCACACCTATGCCCCGGGGGTGCTCCAAGCCCGCGAACACGCGACGATCTTCAGCGGCGCCGACGGCCAGCTCGCCGCCTTCACCGCCGTCTCCGGTCAGCCGGTCCGGGCGGGCGACCTGATCGCCGAAATGACCAACCCCGAACTCGAACTGCGCCTCGCCGCGGCCGAAGCCCGGGTCAGGCAGGCCCGTCTGCAGGAGAACGTCGCCTTGGAACAAGGTGGCGCCAATCTCCGCGCCCTCCGCACCAAGCGCGAGGCCGCCGAAGCCGAGCTGGCCGACCTCGTGCAGCGCCGACGCGACCTTGAGGTGCGCGCCCCGCTGGCCGGGGTCTGGGTGGCTCCCCGGGCCGCTGACCTGAACGGCCAACTGATCGCCCGCGGTCATCTCCTCGGTCTCGTCATCCAGCCTCAAGAGTTCGAGTTTATCGCCGTGGTGCCCCAGCAGGACTCCTCACGCTTGTTCGCCCACACCGACACCACCGCTGAACTCCGCTTCCGCGGTCAGGCCGGTCAGGTCGTGCCCATCGGCCAGTTGCAGTTGGTGCCCGGACGCCAAAACGTGCTGCCCACACCGGCGCTGGGTTGGTCGGGCGGCGGACCGGTGAAAGTCCGGCCGGACGATCCCGAGGGCCTTCAGACGGCCGAACCTTACTTCAAAGCCATCGCCCGGGTCTCCCCATCCGCCGACACCGTCCTTTTGCACGGGCAGACCGGCTACATCCGCTTCACCACCGGCAAGGAACCGCTGCTGCGGCAGGGCTGGCGCCGGGTCCGGCAGATGCTCCAACAGCGATACCAGATCTGACCGCGATTTTGACGTCCGCCCATGATGCGATCAAACAGGAACCAGCCGCCGGTGGCCAGACAACGGAGCCTTGTTCGCGTGCACCATGGACCGGATAGCGCCGGACTCTCCGGTTTGTTCGCGGGGAACGACGGCCTCCGTGGGTTTTTCGCCGCAGCATGACTCCCACCGCCGAGATCCTGCGCACCCGGCTCATGCCACCGCCGCCCCTGCATCGCGGGCTCGACGGCTGGGTGCATCAGGGCATCGGCTGGTGGCGCCGCCGGATTTTCCGGCGGCCGGATTTTGCCGCCCAAGCGGAACGGCTCCACGCCGAGCATGCCACCTTGTCCGGACTTTCCGAAAAAGCCCTGCAGAGCCGCCTCGAAACCCACCGGCGGGCGGTCCGCCGGCACCGGCAAGACTGCGTGGAGGCCGCGGCCGCCGCGCTGCCCGCCGTTGCCGAAGCCGCCCGCCGCGAACTCGGCCTGGACCCCTATCCCGTGCAATTTCGCGGGGCCCTGGCACTCCTGCACGGCGCCTTGACGGAGATGGCCACCGGCGAGGGCAAAACCCTCACCATTGCCCTCGCGGCCGCACCGCTCGGCTGGACGCAACTGCCCGTGCACATTCTAACGGCCAACGATTATCTCGCCCGGCGCGACGCCCTCCACCTGACACGCTTTTATAACCGGTGCGGGCTCGAAACCGGCCACGTGCTCGCCAGCATGAACGGCCCCGAGCGTTCGGAAAACCATGCCGCCGGGATTGTCTACACCACCGGCAAGGAGCTTCTCGCCGACTTTCTCCGCGACCGGTTGATCTTGGGCCGTTGGCAGGATGCGGGCCGGCGGATTGCCCGCCGGCATTTCGGCCAGCCCATGCCGGCGATCGAGCGCACCGTGCTCCGCGGCCTGCACCATGTGATTGTGGACGAAGCCGACAACCAGCTGATCGATGAAGCGGTCACCCCGTTGATCATCAGCCGGCAGGTGGAAAATCACACGTTGGCGGAAGCCGTGCGGGCCGCCCACCGGCTGGCGTCGAAACTGGAAGAAAAAGTCGACTACACCCTCGACGCCCGCAAACGCCGGGCCGAACTGACCGAAGCCGGCTCCGCACGCATTGGCCGCGAAATCACGGCCGCCGACGGCACGGCCATGAACCACCCCCACTGGCGGCGCGAGCTCATCGAGACCGCCCTGCAGGCCACCCACTTCTTTCACCGCGACAAACACTATGTCGTGGATGACGGCGTGGTCGTCATTGTGGATGAATTCACCGGCCGCCTCATGCCGGGACGGCAATGGAAGCAAGGCCTCCACCAGGCGATCGAAGTCAAGGAAGGCGTGACGGTAACCCTGCCCACCGAGGCCATCACCCAGCTGAGTTTCCAATCATTCTTCCGCTTCCTCCCCCGCGTCAGCGGCATCACGGGCACGGCCAGGGAGTGCGCCCGGGAAATCTGGGCGGTGCACCGGCGGCCGTTTTGTGCAATCCCCCGGCATCTCCCCAGCCGCTTCCGGGCCGGGCGCCCCGAGGTATTCGCCCGCGCAGAGGACAAATGGACCGCGATCGTCACAACCATTGCGGCCACCCACGCCACCGGCCGGCCCATTCTCGTCGGCACCCGCAGCATCGCGGCCAGCGAGGAACTCGCCGAACGGCTGCGCGCGCGCGGCGTGCCGTTCAACCTGCTCAACGCCGTGCGCCACCAAGGCGAGGCCCTGATCATCGAACAGGCCGGACGTTGCGGCACCGTGACCATCGCCACCAACATGGCCGGCCGGGGCACCGACATTCGGCCGGGCAGCGATGCCGTCGAGCTAGGAGGCCTGCTGGTCATCGCGACCGAACCACACCGGTCCGGTCGCATCGACCGACAGCTTTTTGGCCGCACCGCCCGCCAAGGCGATCCCGGCGAGGGACTGCTCTTCATCTCCTGTGACGACGAACTGATGAAAGACTTTCTCCCCGCCGTCGTGAGGCCCGTGCTGCGGACTTTGATTGCGCTGCGCTGCCCGGGTGCCTGGGGCCTCGGCTTGGCCGCTTGCCGTTGGGCCCAGCATCGGGCGGAGCGCTCCTCCTATCGCCAGCGCTTGGCGGTTTTGCAGCAGGACCGCTGGGTGCAGGAAAACCTGAATGCCGGCCGACCAGATTTCATTCATTAAAAAATAGTGAAATAACCCCACGTCTTTCTTTTCTTTTGGCACGGACCAGCCAACCTCGCCCACACCCGCCCGCACTCGCCAGCACCCAATCTCCAGACTATGCGCCGTTTCCAGATCACGATTTTCGCCACCCTGTCAGGTTTTTTTATTCCGCCGGTCGCAAGCATAGCCTTGGCCGTCGATCCCCCCGCCGAGCTGACGCTCACCATGAACGAAGCCGTGGTCCGCGCGCTCGATGCGAATGTCGAAGCGTCAATCGAGCGCCTGCAGCCCGACATCGCCGAACAGCGGCAACGGCAGGCCATGGGTATCTTCGATCCCCGTCTGGATGTGAGCGGCATCTGGGAATCGCTGGAGCGGCCCCAGAACACCCGGGACTTTTTCGCCACCGGCCGCGCCGTCGAGATCATGAACGAGGAGAACCTCAAGATCGAAGGTTCCTTGGGCGGCCTGCTCCCCACCGGCACGCGCTACAACGTCACCATCCGCGCCTACGAGCTGCAGAACTCCCTGAACCGGGAGGCCTTGGCCCGCTTTTTTCCGGAATACACCAGCAGCACCACCCTGACCGTCACGCAGCCGCTTTTCCGCGGTTTCGGTCTGAACAGCACTTTGGCGGAAGCCCGCATCGCCCGGGCCCAGGTGCGCGCCGCGAAGGAAGGCCTCCGCGGCCGGCTGGATCAGATCGCCACCAATGTCATCGATGCCTACATTGAGGCGCTCTACGCGCATGAGCTTGTGCGCGTCATTTCCGACCGCATTGCCCTGGCCGAGAAGCTGCGCGCCGAGAACGAGCGCCGCCGGCAGGAGGGACTCATGGCGCCGATCGATGTCATGCAGGCCGATTCCACCCGCGCGGCGGCCGAAATCGAGCTGATCCGGGCACGCGCGTTTCTCACCGAAACCGAAAACCGCCTGCGCGAGCTCATCTTCAGCGACTTTGTCGCGGCGAGCGAAACCCGCTTCGTTTTTGCCGATCAGCTGAGCGAAATCGCCTTCGATGATTCGCTGCACGCGATCCGCAACCTCGCGCTCGATCGCAACGCCGAATATCAGGTCGCGCTCCAGAAGGTGGAAACCGAACGGTTGCGGGTGCGTTATGCGCGCAACCAGTTCCTGCCCCGCATTGATCTCCAGGTCTCCGTGGGCCTCAACGGACTGGGTGGCGACTTTGGCACGAGCTTCAGCGACTACAGCGAGCGCACGCAGCCCGAATATTCCGTCGGCTTCATCAGCTCGATTCCGATCACTTTCACGCAGGAGCGCGCCCGGCTGCGTGAAACCTTGCTCGCATTGCGCGCGGCCGAACTCGAAGTCCAGCGCACCGGCAACCGCATCGCCTCTCAGGTGCATTCGGCCTACTCCCGGGTCACTTCCGCCAGACAGCGGGCCGCCGAAGCCGTCCGGGCCGTCGCTTTGGCCGAAGAAGCGCTCAAATCCGAGGAGCGCCGCCTCGCCAACGGCCTGACCACGAGTTTCAACGTGCTGCGCATGCAGGACGAGCTGGCCCAGGCACAGGTGAACCGGCTTGAGGCGATTGCCGAGGGCCGCAAAGCACTCACCATTCTCTGGGGCGTCGCCGGCGTGCTGTTCGAACGCCACGCGATCAATCTCATCGACGCCACCAAAGGCGGAAAGCCATGATGAAGCTGCGCCTGCTGCTGGCCGCCCTGGCTTGCCCCGCCCTGATGAGCGCCCACACGGCGGAAGGCGTGCTGCTGCCCTACGTGGAAGTAACCGTCAGCTCCGCCGTGCAGGGCATCCTCGCCACCGTCAACGTGAAGGAGGGCGACGCCGTCGCCGCCGACGACCTGCTGGCCGCGTTGATCGACCGTGTCGAGGTCGCCGAGGTCGAACGCTTCGCCAAGATCCTTGAACAAAGGCAATTCGCCGCCCAAGGCACCCAAAACCTGTTTCGCGACCAGGTGGTCAGCGAAGGCGAGGCGATTGAAAAACGCATCGAACGCGACATCGCCCAACTCCAGCACCAGATCGCGCTCGAGCAGCTCGACCGCAGGAAAATCCGTTCACCGATTGCCGGCCTGGTGGTGGAGAAGAAGAAAGAGGCCGGCGAAGCCGTCGATATCAACGAGCCTGTTTTCCACATCGTGGATATCAGCCGCGTTTTCCTGCAGGTCTTCATCGATGCCACCGAGGCCCTGAAGCTCAAGGTGGGCCAGACCGTGCCCGTCAGCTTCCCCGATTACGACATGCAGGAACACCCCGGCCGCATCGACTTTATCGATCCGCGCATCGACGGCGCCAGCGGTCTGGTGCGGGTGAAGATCCTCATCGAAAACGCCGACCGTCGCTTTATCGCCGGCATGCGCGGCCAGGTGAAACTGGGGGCCTCGCCCGCCCCATCCCCTTCTTCCTGAAATCCCATCCACCAACCATGAACAAATGCTCCCGCCTCCTCCTCTGCGCCCTCATTCTGCCGCTGGCCGCCTGCACCTACGTGCCGCGCACCGGCATGTCCGAAAAGAAATGGCTGCGCAACACCTTCTCTTTCGATCTCGTTTACATCCAAGGTGATATGAAGGCCTACCGGTCTTCCGGTTCCTATTATTACTTCCGCAACGGGACCCTTGTGCAGGTAACTCCCACCCTGCTCTCCCCCGACAAAGTTCAGGCAACCGAGTGAGCCGGTCGCGAGTCCCTTTGGACCGGGGCTGCCGGGTAGTTGACTGCGGCTAAAAATGCCCGTTGACACCGTCCACGCCGACCGCAACCTTCAGCCCCTTTTTCGAACATGAGCACCACCGAAGAGACCAAGACCCAGACCCTCACGCCGGCGGAGATTCCATTCACCGCCCCGCAGATGATGGTCCGCTATGTCACCGACACCGGCAAGATCCTGCCCCGCAAATACACCGGTTTCTCCGCCAAGCATCAGCGCGCGGTGACCCGCACCATCAAGCAGTCGCGCAACATGCTGCTGTCCAAGTAAACGGCCGCACCGCGCAGAAACAAATTCAGCCGGAGTGCAAACTCCGGCTTTTTTGTGCCATGACCTCCACCCCTCGAGCCCGGATTTACCGCGGAACCGCCCGCAATCTGCGCTTGTTGGCCGGAAAACTGAGGCAAGGCGAGTTGGTGGCCGTGCCGTCCGAAACCGTGTATGGCTTGGCCGGGGATGCGCTTAATCCCCGGGCCTGTCGGCAGATTTTCAAGGCCAAGGGTCGGCCGCACACCGATCCGTTGATCGTCCACATCCACAAGCTCGAACAGCTCGCCACCATCGCCCGCCCCAATCCGGCGGCCCTGGCCTTGGCCCGCAAATTCTGGCCGGGGCCGCTGACCTTGATCCTGCCCAAGCAGGACGTGGTGCCCGCGGTCGTCACCGCCGGTGGCGCCAGCGTGGCGGTGCGCATGCCGGCCCACCCGCTTTTTCGCCGGCTGTTGGAGTTGTCCGGCCGGCCGCTTGCCGCACCGAGCGCCAATCCCTTCGGCTATGTCAGTCCCACCACGGCGGCGCATGTTCGAGATGGGCTGGGAAGCAGGATCCGCTATATTCTGGACGGTGGCGCCGCACGCGTAGGTTTGGAATCAACGATTGTGGATCTGCGCGATCCGGCCCGCCCACGGCTGTTGCGGCCCGGCGCCATCCCGATGTCCGCCATCGGTCACGTTCTCGGCAAGGTCATTGCGCGGCGCTCGCCTGTGGCGGGAAATCCGGGCCAAACCCAGATCGCACCGGGCATGCTCAAGCGGCATTACAGTCCGCGGACGCCCGTGCAATTGCACCGCAAACTGTCGCTCGCCCAAGTCGCCCGGGCGCCGGCCGACGAGATCTGGCTCTTTCTCAAGCGCCCGGCCGGAAAGCTGTCCCGCAATGTCCGTTGGTTGGACGCACGGGGCAACCTCAAAGGCGCGGCGCGGCGGCTGTTCTCACGGTTGCGCGAGCTGGATAACGGCAAGCACGCGAAGATCCATCTCGAGCTGGCGGCCGGCACCGGGTTGGCCGAAGCCATCAACGACCGGATGCGCCGGGCAGCCGCCCAATAAAAAGCCGCGGAACCGGAGGCGCCGCGGCTTCGGGATCCTTAATTCGGTCCATCAATCGCGCTCGTCGACGTCCGCCTTGGTGACATAATAGTCCTTGTAGGACTTGTCGTAATATTGCGCGTAGTAATAGCCGGACACGGCGACATTGAGACCGTTGAGCACGGCGCCAAAGCTGGGGACGTTGGAATTCAACAACCGGCCGGCGGCAAACTGGGCCGCCTTGCGCCGGACCTTGTTGAAGAAAATGGTGAAGAGCGAGCCGTCCACCAGCGGGAGGATGATCAGCGCATCGCTCACGGCCGCCAGTGGCGGTGTGTCGATGAAGACACGATCATAGCGCTTGCGCAGCTCGAGCAACACCTGCTCGAAGGCCTTGCCATTGAGGATATGGGTGGGGTTCTTGGCCCGGCCTCCGGTGGTCACCACGTCCAGGTTTTGATGGGGCGTGCGCTGGATGACTTGATCCAGCGACACTCCGCCGGCGCAGACATCGATCAGGCCCTTGCCGTTTTCCAGCCCGAGGCCCTTGTGGATATTGGGTTTGCGCAGGTCGCAATCGAGGATGACCACCCGCTCACCGTGCGCGGCAAAGGTGAGTGCGAGATTGGTCGTGGTGAAGGATTTGCCTTCACCGGGAATCGTGCTGGTGATGAGGAAGCACTTCGCATTTTTGCTCTCGTCCTTGAGCCGCAGCGCCGAGTGCAGGGTCAGGAACGCCTCGGACACCTGCCGGTCGGCGTGGTTGACGACAATCTGGGCGCGCTCCGCCATTTCCAGTTTCTTGATCTGCGGGATCACGCCCATCAGCGGCAGCCCGACCACACCCTCGATGTCGAAGGAGCTCTTCACGCGGTCGTCAATGAAGGCGACGAAGAAAGCGAACGCGAGCCCCAGGCCCAAACCACCGACGAAACCCAGCGCCAGGTTGAGCAGCACTTTGGGCGAGCTCGGCTTGAGGGGCGGAACCGCCCGGTCCACGACGCGGGCGTTCTGCGTCTCGATCGTGCTCGTCATCGAGGTTTCGCGGGCCCGCCCAAGAATGCTCTCCAAGATCTGTTCGTTGATCTTATATTCGCGCTCAAGGTTGGAGTATTCGACCTGGTAGCGGTCGAGTTCCATCGATTCGGCCTCCTGGGCCGCCAAGGCCAGCCGGGCCTCGCGCTCATTGCGCAGGGCGGTCTGGTATTCGGCCTCGACGGACGCGGCGGCGGCTTCGAGGGCACGGGTCAGTTCGCGCTCGGTCTGGGCCAGAGCGTTGATGGCCTCGACCATGCGCGGATGACGGTCGCGGTAGCGGTCGCGCAGCTGGGCGATGCCGATGGTCTGGGCCGCCCGCTGTTGGAGCAGGGGTCCAATTTGCGTCTGGCTCGCGATGAAAGGCAATTCGGCCAGATCGCCGCTTTCGGCGCGCCGCTCCTGCACCTGCTTCCAGCGGATCTCCGCCTCCTTCAGTCGGGCCGAGGATTGGGTGAGATAAACGTTCAGGGCCTTGAGTTTTTCAGTGACGATGTCCTTGCGCTGGTCGAGGGAGACGAGGTTGTTGCGCTCCCGGTAGGCCTGCAGCTTGGTGGCCAGTTCATCGACCTTTTTGCGCTGGTCATTGGCACGGACCTGCAGGTCCTCCACCGCCTTCATGGATTCGTCGATGCGGATGCGGGCATTGTAGGTGATGTATTCGTCCACGAAATAGTTGGCGACCTTGGCCGCAACCACGGGATCGGGATGGCTGTATAGGATCTGCAGTAACAGCGAAAGCC
>JAHCLN010000117.1 GCA_026125215.1 Opitutaceae bacterium | reverse complement strand
AGCCGGCGCCGGAGTTCATCCCGCGCCGTCAGCACGGCGGCCAGATCGCCCCCGTGCCGGCGTTTCAGCTCCAGCCAGGCGTTCATGCGCGCGGTCAGACTCTCCGCCTGCTCGGGATCAAACTGCAATTCCTCGCCCAACGCCGCGAATTCCGCCGCGAGGTCGTTGAGCTCGATGGCCGCGGCCTCCAGGCGCGCCGCCAGCGGCCGGCTCGCCGCGTCGATGTTTTCCAAGGCCCGCGCGTCGCGCAGCAATTGCGCCACGCGGCTCTGCACGCCGTCGTCACCGGTCAGCCCACCCGCGAGCGTTTGCGTCAGGCCGATCAGTTCCTGCGCGCGGTTCATCCGGGAGAAATCCCGCTCCAGCGCACCCACCGCCTCCTCCGTCAGCTCCAGCGAATCCATCCGGGCGAGCTGGTGGCGGAGAAATTCGATCTGGTCCGGGGTCAGCCGCGCCTCGCCGCTCAGTCGCTCGCGTTCGGCCTGCAACTCCCGCCATGCGGTGTATTTTTCCCGGTAGCCGGCCAACGCCCCGCCCGCCCGGCCGTAGAGATCGAGCAGCTCCAACTGGCAGCTCTCCTTGAGCAGCCGCCGCGGCTCGCTCGGGCCGTGAAAATCAATCCAGTGCTCTCCCAGCCGTTGCAGCGCGGCCAGCGTGGCGAGCCCGCCGTTGATGGTGATCTTCGGCGCTTTGTCGCGCGGCACGCTGCGCTTGAGGATGAGCACGCCTTCCTCGCACGGGGGCAGATCCAGCTCGCCGAGCAGGGCATCCATCGCCTTGGGCTCGGCAAAATACAGGCTAGCCTCGACCTCGCAGGCCGCCGCACCCTGCCGGATGATCGTCTTGTCCGCCCGCTCGCCCGCGAGCAGGCTCAGCGCGCCCAGCAGGATGCTCTTGCCCGCACCGGTCTCGCCGGTGACCGCCGTGAACCCGGCCTCAAAATCGAGCGCGACCTCTTCAAGCAGGGCCAGATTGCGGATGCGGAGGGATTGCAGCATGGAAGAGCGGCGCAAGTGAGCCGGGCCGACTGCGGCGGTTCAAGACCTTTGCCGCCGTTGCGATTGGTTCGGAAATTTACTTGCCGAACCGCGGCCCGGTCGTGCTTACTCTCCGGCCCGGTAAAAACGGACCTTTAGCTCAGTTGGTTAGAGCGTTTCCTTGACATGGAAAAGGTCACTGGTTCGAGTCCAGTAAGGTCCACCATCTTGGCAATAAACAGGTTGCAAAAGCCAACCAACCGATGACCAAGCTGTGAAGCCTCGCACATCCAAAGTGCCCGTGACGGCGTGAAAGGGAATAAACCATGCCCAACTACCTGATAGCGGTTCACCGGCCGAACGGCTTTGATGCTTCCCAGACCGTGGACGCGGCGATGCGCCGAGACATTGATTTGCTCAACGAAGAAATGGTCGCGGCCGGCGTCCGCGTGTTTGTCGGCGGGCTCCGGCCGCCGGTGCACGCGAAGACCCTGCGGCGGCAGTCCGATGGCGCGGTGCTCCTCACGGACGGACCCACCCTGCGGGCTGAGGAATTCTTGGACGGGTTCTGGGTGCTGGCGGTGTCCGACCTCGACGCAGCGCTGCGTGGGGCCGCAAGGCCGCCGCCGCTTGCCGGGCGTCGGTCGAGGTGCGGCCGTTTTATTGAAAGGCCGTTCAAGGCACCGGCACGGGGGCGAGCGACCAGATCTGTTCCGCGTATTCGCGGATGGTGCGGTCGCTGGAAAACTTGCCCATGCGGGCGGTGTTGAGAATGGCCATGCGCGCCCAGCGGGCCGGATCGCGGTAGGCGGCATCCACCCGCGCCTGGGCGTCGCAGTAGGCGCGAAAATCCGCCAGCACGAGGTAGGGATCGCCGTCGTGCATCAGCGTGCCGTGCAGCGGCGCAAAGGCATCGTGCTCGCCGGGGGTCCAGTAATCGCTGCCCAACCAGTCAATCACCGCGCGCAGCTCTGCGTCGGCCCGGTAATACTCGTGCGGGTGGTAGCCGCGGGCGCGCAGCGCCTCGACCTCCTCGACGGTCAGCCCGAAGATGAAAATGTTGTCGTCCCCCACCTCCTCGCGGATCTCGACGTTGGCACCGTCGAGCGTGCCGAGGGTGAGCGCACCGTTGAGCGCGAGCTTCATGTTGCCGGTGCCCGAGGCTTCCTTGCCGGCGGTGGAAATCTGCTCGGAGAGATCCGCCGCGGGGATGATGCGCTCGGCCAGCGACACGCGGTAGTTGGGCAGAAAGGCTACCTTGAGCTTCCCGCCGATGCGGGGATCGGAATTGATGCGGGCGCCGACGACGTTGATGGCCCGGATGATGTTCTTCGCGACATCGTAGCCGGGGGCGGCCTTGGCGGCGAAAACAAAGACCCGCGGCACGATGTCGAGCGCGGGGTCCTGCAACAGCCGGCGGTAAAGCGCCAGGATGTGGAGCAGGTTGAGATGCTGGCGCTTGTATTCGTGCAGCCGCTTGATCTGCACGTCAAAGAGCGCATCAGGCGACACGTCCAGGCCGCACTCGGCACGGATGACGGCGGCAAGGTCGGCCTTGTTGGCGCGCTTGATGGCCATGAACTCGCGCTGAAATCCGGCCCGGTCCGCAAATTTCTCCAGGCCGCGGAGCCGGTCGAGATCGCGCGCCCAGGCGGCATCGCCCAGCGTGCGGGTGATCAGTGCGGCGAGGCGGGGATTGCACTTCAGGAGCCAGCGACGCGGCGTGATGCCGTTGGTCTTGTTCTGGAAGCGGCCCGGGAAAAGCGCGTCGAACTCCGGAAACAGGTGCTTTTTCAACAGCGCGGTGTGGAGGGCGGCCACGCCGTTGACCGCGTGGGAGCCGACGACGGAAAGGTGCGCCATGCGCACGAGTTTGGCGCCATTTTCTTCGATGAGGGAGCAAGTGCGCAGCTTGCCGTCGTCGCCCGGCCATTTCGCCGCCACGGCCTCCAGGTGACGTTGGTTGATTTCGTAGATGAGCTGGAGATGGCGCGGCAGCACGCGCTCGAAGAGCGGCACACCCCATTTCTCCAGCGCTTCGGGCAGCAGGGTGTGGTTGGTGTAGGCGAAGGTGCGGGTGACGATGCCCCAAGCCTCGTCCCAGCCAAGCCCCTGCTCGTCCACGAGGATGCGGAGCAGCTCGACGACGGCGATGGCGGGATGCGTGTCGTTGAGCTGCACGGCGACCTTGGTGGCGAAGTTCGCCCAGGTGTTCTCCGGATGGCGGAAATGCCGGCGGATGATGTCGCGCAGCGAGCAGGCGACGAAGAAATACTGCTGCACGAGGCGCAGCTCCTTGCCGTTCTCGGTCTTGTCGTTCGGGTAGAGAACCTTTGAGACCGTCTCGCCGACGGCCTTCTCGCGGACGGCTTCCACGTAGCCGCCGCTGTTGAAGGTCGCGAGGTCGAAGTCCTCGGTCGCCTTCGAAGCCCACAGGCGGAGGAGGTTGACGGTCTTGGTGCCGTAGCCGGCCGTGGGGATGTCGTGCGGGATGCCGAGGACGGTCTTGGTCTCCACCCAGCGGGGCCGGTAGTTGCCGCGGTCGTCGAAGACGTTTTCCACGCGGCCGTAAAGCCGCACCTCCTGCGTGTATTCGGGCCGCACGACCTCCCAGGGATCGCCGAAGCGGATCCAGCTGTCGGGATGCTCGACCTGGTGGCCGTTGACGAACTCCTGCTTGAAGAGGCCGAACTCGTAGTAAATGCCGTAGCCGAGCGCGGGATAGTCGAGCGTGGCAAGCGAATCGAGGAAGCACGCGGCCAGACGGCCCAGACCGCCGTTGCCGAGGCCCATGTCCACCTCGGCCTCGCGGAGCTGCTCCAGGTTCTGGCCGAGGGAAGCGAGCGCCGCCTCGGCGGTCTCGAGCAGGCCGGTAGCCAGCAGGTTGTTGCCGAAGAGCCGGCCCATGAGGTATTCGAGCGAAAAATAGTAAAGGCGGCGGGTGTTGAGCCGGGCGTGCTCGGCCTGAGTCCCGATCATGCGTTCGTGGATGGTGTCGCGCACCGCCAGCGCTGTGGCCACCCACCAGTCGCGGGGCGTGGCGCCTTCGGCATGACGCGCCAGCGTCGAGGTCAGATGCCGCAGAATGAGCGAGCGGAAGACCTCCACCGGGGTGTCGGTGGAGCGGCGGGCGGGGGCGGGAGCGGCGGCGGATTTTCTCTTGGACGGCATTGCGAGGGACAATCCTACCAAGAATCGTGCCACGAAGGGGTGGCGGTCACGCTAATTTTTGGAAACGTCGCGCCAGCTCGGCATGGTTCACCTCGATAAAGGTCGGCCGGCCCGCCGGGCTGGTCAGGGGATGCCGGGTCGCAAAGAGCTGGCCCACCAACGCGCGCAGCTCGGTCTCTCCGGGGGCCTCGGGCAGCCGCACGGCCTTCGTCGCGGCCAGCCGCGCGATCTCCTCGCGGGCCACGTCGGGATTGAGCCCCTCGCGCAGGCGACCCAGCAGGTCGCGCAGAAACGGCTCCGCATCCCCGGGCTCCATCCAGGCCGGCACGGCTTCGATGCGGAAAAAATTACGGCCGAACTCCGCCACCGCCAAGCCGCAGGCCTGCAGCAGCTCCATCCGCTCCAGCAGCAGCGCGGTGGCGATGGGGTCGAGCTCGACCGGCACCGGCAGCAACAGCTGCTGGCCCGGCACCGTCCCTTCGCGAAACTGCGCCTGCAGCCGCTCGAACCACACCCGCTCATGCGCCGCACGCCGGTCGAGCAGCACGAGGCCGGCCGCCGTCTCAAACAGCGCGAAATTGCCGTGCGCGAGGCCGATGAAATGCCAGTCGGGAGCCGGCAGCTCCGGGCGGGGCACGGCGGCTGGCGGAGCGGCGGGAATGGCCGGCATCGAAGGGTGACGGAGCGCGGACGGCGAAACCGTAGGAACGACCGGCGTCGACAGCTTCGGAGGCGGGATGGGCGGAGAGATCGAAACAGCAGGGGCAACAGAGGCGGGCCGGGGCGGTTCGGCGCCTTGCGCGCCGGGCCCCGCAGTCGCGGCCGCCGGCGCGTTCAGTTCCCGCAGCCGGGCCAGCACCGCCCGGATCACGAACGAGCGGACCGCGGGGTCGCTGCGAAAGCGCACCTCGCGCTTGGCCGGATGCACGTTCACGTCCACCGCCGCCGGATCACATTCAAAAAATACGAAGGCCAGCGGGTAGCGCCCTTTCGGGAGCGATTCGTGGTAACTCTCGATCAGGGCGTAGTTGAGCGTGCGACTGTCCACCGGACGGCGGTTGACGAACACGATCATCTCGTGCCGCGTCGCTCGCCCGATGCCGGGCCGCCCAATGAGGCCGCTGAGCCGCAGGCCGGACTCCGCCGCCTCGATCGGCACCAGCGCCGCGGCGGTCTGCCGGCCAAAGATCTCCCCCACCCGATCCGCCAGCGTGGTGCATTCCGGCGAACGGAAGATCACCCGTCCATCCTCGACCAGCGTGAAGGCCACCTGCGGGCAGGCCAGGGCGTAAAGCCGCACGCACTGGATGATGTGCGCGGACTCGGTCTGATCGGTCTTGAGAAACTTCCGGCGCGCCGGGACGGAATTGAAAAGATGTGTCACCTCGATCCGCGTGCCGACCGGCCGGCCGCAGTCGCGCACATGCACCAGCTTGCCGCCGTTGACGAGGACCTCGGTGCCGACGTCGCGACCCGCCTCGCGGGTTTGCAGTTCGAAGCGGGAGACGCTGGCGATGGACGGCAGCGCCTCGCCGCGGAAACCGTAGCTCGCGAGCCGGTCGAGATCGCCCGCCTCGGCAATCTTGCTGGTGGCGTGGCGTTCCAGGGCAAGCAGCGCATCGTCGCGCGACATGCCCCCGCCGTTGTCCTCGACGCGCATGAGCGAGCGACCGCCGTGGCGAAACTCGACCTCGATGCGCGTGGCCCCGGCATCCAGCGCGTTTTCCACCAGTTCCTTCACCACCGCGGCCGGGCGCTCAATGACCTCGCCCGCGGCAATCTGGTTGGCGACCCGGTCGGGCAGGATGCGGACTTTGGCCATGGCTGAAACGCGCGGACGCGAAAAAACGCGGTATCAGTCCGACAGTCCGGCGCGGCGATTTTTCTGCCGGGGTGGATTGGGCGCGGCGGCGATGGGCAACATCGGAGATCGAAGTTCCGCGGGCCGTCTCACCCGAGAATTTTGCCCCAACGTTTGAACTGCTTCGCGACCTGCGCGGGGCCGGGCATGCCGGTGCCGCGCCGCCGGGCCAGGGCGCGCTTGAGATCGAAAACCTCCGCCCAGTCGGGTCCGAAACCGGGATGCAGCCGGCGCACGTCGGCCGTCGGCAGGAGATTGAGCGGCACGCCCTGTTTTTCCGCCAAGGCGACGACCGCGCCCACGGCATGGTGCGCCTCGCGGAAAGGCACGCCGCGGTCCACCAGGTAGTCGGCGAGATCGGTGGCCAGGAGCGCGGGATCGGCCACCGCCGCGGCACAACGATCCCGGTGCACGGTCATGCCCGCAAGAGTGCCGGCCAGCACCCGGGCGCAAAGCGCGGTCTGGTCGAAACTGTCGAACACCGGCGGCTTGTCTTCCTGGAGGTCGCGGTTGTAGGTAAGCGGCAGGCCCTTCGCCAGCGTGAGCAGGGTGTGCAGGTTTCCCTGCAGGCGGGCGGATTTGCCGCGCAAAAGCTCGCAGGAGTCCGGATTTTTCTTCTGCGGCATGAGCGAGGAGCCGGTGCAGAAGGCATCGGGCAGCTCGACAAATTTGAACTCCGCGCTGCTCCAGAGGATCAGGTCCTCCGCCATGCGGGAAAAATGGACCCCGGCGAGCGCGCAGGCCGTGGCAAACTCGATGAACACGTCACGGTCGGCCACGGTGTCCATGGAGTTTTGCGTCACCTGCGGCCGGCCCTTGGCATCCACGAAGCCGAGCGCCCGGGCGGTGTATTCGCGGTCAATCGGCAAGGTCGTGCCGGCCAGCGCGCCGGAGCCCAGCGGACACCAGTTGGCCTGGGCGGCGACCCCGGCGAACCGGCTGCGGTCGCGCTCCAGCATCTCCAGCCACGCGAAAAGGTGGTGCGCCAGATACACCGGCTGCGCACGTTGCAGGTGGGTGTAGCCCGGGATGAGCACGTCGCGGTTGGCCGCCGCGACCGCCAGCAGGGCGCGCTGCGCCCCGAGGATTTCCGCCCCGAGCATGCCGCAGGCGTGCCTGAACCACAGCCGCATGTCGGTCGCCACCTGGTCGTTGCGGCTGCGCGCGGTGTGCAGCTTCGCCGCGGCCGGCACGCGCTTGGTCAGCGCCTGCTCGATGTTCATGTGGACGTCTTCCAGCTTCACGTCCCAGGCAAATTTCCCGGCCTCGATTTCCCGCAGGATGGCATCCAGCCCGGCATGGATCGCGTCGCGCTCCTGCGCCGTGATGAGGCCGGTGTGCGCCAGCATGGCCGCATGGGCCTTGCTGCCGGCAATGTCGAAGGGAGCGAGGCGGTGGTCAAAGGAGACGGACTCGCTGAATTGCAGCATCAGGTCGGCGGGACCCGCGGAGAAGCGGCCGCCCCAGGTGGCTTGGGAGGACTTTTTGGCCATGGGCCACGAGATGACGCCGGGGCGTGACGGCGCGCAACGAGAAACTGCCCCGCCCGCCGGCACTTCCCGTTTGCGCCGCGGTCCGACCCTGCTCCATGGTGCTCCCGATGCGCTTGCTTGCCCTACTGTGCCTGTCGCTGCTTGGCAGCCCGCCGGCTTGGTCCGCGCCGGACTGGGAACGGGTAAACGTGGCACCGATGAAGACCTCCATCTACGTCGGCTCCGTGCGCCTGCTCCCGGGAGAGTTTGCCCGGACGGGCGACACCTTTGCGGCTACCTACGAAGCGAAGGTGTTTCCCTGGGCCTTCTGGAACGAAAGCGGCCGCATCCGGCTGCAGGTGCCGGCAACCGAATTGGAGCGGCTCGCCCGGGGTGAGGTGATCGATTTCACCGGCGAAGCCGAAAACCACAAGGGCAAGCCCCGCCGGGTCACCGGCCGGGCCTACCCGGAGGGCGCGGCCACCGGCAAAATCAAGGTGCGTATCGCCGTGGACGACATTGAGCTGATTTTCAACGGGCGCTACGAATTTTCCCCACGCTGAGCGGGGCCGGAGCCGGCCAGACCGGGCTTGTATGACAGAACGGGATGGGCACACTCGGACCACCCCACCCACACCCCAATGCGACCATGAAGCGTGTTTTGATCATCGACGACGAGGAGCCGATCCGCTCCACGATGGCCATGATCCTGCAAGCCGCCGGTTACGAGACGCTCGAGGCCGACGGCGGCGTCGCGGGTCTGGCGCTCGCCCGCGAACACCTGCCGGACCTGACCTTCTGCGACATCAATATGCCCAACATGGACGGCCGCCAAGTCGTGGAGGCTTTCCGCAAGGATCCCGATCTCGTTACCCGCCAGATCGTCATCATCACCGGCAACCCCGGACAAACGAGCCAGCGCACCGCCATGAATCTCGGGGCGGATGACTACCTCACCAAGCCCTTCTCCGCCGCCGATGTCCTACAATGCGCCGAAACCCGGCTCAAACGGGCCGACATCCACTGGCGGGTCGAGAACCAAGCCCTGCAGGACCTCCGCGGCTCTCTCCACACCACCCTGCCCCACGAATTTTTCACGCCGCTGGTGGGCATCATCGGCATGAGCGAGCTGCTGATGGAGGAAGCCGGGGAACTCACGCGCGAGGAAATCGTGGACCTGGCCGGCAACATCAACCGCAGCGGCGACCGCCTCCACCGCACCCTGCGCAATTATCTCCGCATCCTCGACCTCGACCAGATGGTGACCGAGAAGGCCGCGCCCGCCACGCCACTCTCCCCGGTGCAGACCCAATCCACGGTCACCCAACTCGCCCGCAGCGTCGCCACCCGGCACAAACGGGAAGGCGACCTCGATCTCGCGCTCGCCGCCGCCACGCCGTTGATTTCGGCCGATGCCCTCGGGCTGGTCGTGGAGGAACTCGCCGACAATGCCTTTGGCTTTTCCCGCCAGGGCACGCCTGTCCGCATCGAGTTGGACGCCGGCCCGGAAGCCGTCACCCTGCGGTTTGTCGACCAAGGCCGCGGCATGACTTCCGACCAGATTGAGAAAATCGGCGCTTTTCAGCAGTTTGACCGCAAGCGCTACGAACAACAGGGCCTTGGGCTCGGCCTCACCTTGGTCACGCGCCTCCTCCAGCAGGCCGGCGGCAAACTCACGCTCACCAGCAAGCCCGGCGAAGGCACCACCGCCACGGTGACGCTGCCCGTGGCCAAATAGGCACAAAAAAGGCCGGTTTCACTGGGGAAACCGGCCAAAATGGCGGGATGGACGGGACTCGAACCCGCGACCTTCTGCGTGACAGGCAGACGCTCTAACCAGCTGAGCTACCACCCCGTGAGGGGAGAAAGGAGGCGGAACGTAGAATCCGAGTTAGGCAAGTCAAGCGTGGTTTTGCCCTTGTCGGCGAAAGCCTGCCAGACTAGCGCTGCGAGCGGAAAATGCGGTGGTAGCTCAGCCGGATAGAGCAACGGTTTTCTAAACCGTCGGTCGTGGGTTCGAGTCCCGCCCACCGCGCCATTCCATGCCCCCGGTGTAAACGTTCGGCAAACATGTTCGCCGAAACGGTTTGCATGTCAAAACGCAGCCAAAGCAGCGGCCATCGCGCCGTAACCGGCGAGACAGCCAAAGCTGGCGGGATGGACTGAAATTCTAGGCCGTGAGGCTCTCTTGCACGGTCCGTGCAGAGGCGGTGCGGGAGTGGCGCACGAGGGTTGCAGGATCTGCCGGCGGAGGCATCGCGATGGGGCGTGCTTGGGCTTGGGTCGGAGCGCGGCCGGGCCGGCCCCGTTTGCGGGGAGCAATCCCAGGAGCATAGACGAACGTTGGCCGGTCGCCAATGGCTGCTTGCACGTCTTCATCGTTGGGCCGTTCCCGGCCGGCCTTTGCCGCGTTGTGGCGGGCGACGGCGAGGACATCGATCACATATTGAGCGCCCTGCTGACCGTTGGCAGCCGCGGCGATGCTCCTCTTCGATGAGGCAGATAGATCGGACGCCAGACGTTCGACCAGGATCGCGAAATCCGCGCCGCACAGATTCAGCGGCAGGCTGGAGCGTCGGCAGATCAGGTCCGTAAACTGGGCCGCATCGAAGCCCACATGCTCGACGCAGCGCATGATCCGGCGTTCGATGTCAGGCAGGGCAACGAAAGCCATTGGCACGCCGGCATCGATCAGGCGGCGCAGCCAAAGCACCCGGTTGGGTTGTTTGGTAACCCGGGCTGAACTGCTGAAAAGATTCTGCGCTTCATCGAAGACCAGCATCAGCCGGGAGGTGATGAGCGTGCGTTCGACCAGCTCCCGCACATCAGCGGCCTTCTTGGAAGGGCTGTCCGCTACGCCCAGCGCCTTGGCGCAGACGCGATAGAGCGTGACCATGTCGTTATCTTCCGGGGTGAGGATATACCGGGCCAGTCCACCGGAGCCGGCACAAAAAGCCTTGGCGGCGGCACTTTTGCCAAGGCGGGAACGACCGTCCGTGAGAGTGGGTTTGCCGACATCGCGAGAGAAGCGCAACGTATCGATCACGGTCTTGGTGACGGAGGTGGCAGCGAGCCCCGCCTTCACCTGGTCACGGCGACGGTTGCGATGCGTGGTCAGCAC
>JAHCLN010000116.1 GCA_026125215.1 Opitutaceae bacterium | reverse complement strand
GCCGGTGTGCGGCTCCTTGAACAGGGCATGGTCGTGCCACAGCCGCACGCTGAGTCCGCTCAGGCGGGCGGCGATGCGGCCCAGACGCTTGTCCAGCACGAAGGGCTTCACCGCCGGGTAGCGGGGCCAGAGGTTTACGCACTGGATGAAAATCTGTTCGTAGCTGCTTTTCTGCCGGTTGGGATCCTGCTTGGCGGTGTCCTGTTTCACCGCGTCGTTCACGGCGTTGCGAAAGGCCTCCAGTTGGTCGCCGGTAATGACGTCGTTGAGTTGGATGTAACCGTCGCGTTGGTAGGCGGCGATCTGCTGCGGGGTGAGGGGGTATTCGGGTGCCATGGCCAACAGCCTAGCGGATGACGCGGATTATGGCTTGAACAAAGCGGTTTAAAAATTGAACGATTCCGGCATCAAGGCGACCTACACGATCAACCAGGATGTGGTGCGGCTGAGCGCCTCGCACCCTTTAAACGTGGAGTGGCTGGACGTCCCGGGGGCGATCGGGGCGCATGACCATGACTATTATGAGATCTCGTTCGTGCGCCGCGGTCAGGCGCGCCATCAGACTCCGGACGGCTATCAGGCCCTCACGGCCGGCTCGGTGGTGGTGGTGCCTCCCGGAGGGGTGCATGCCTTTGCCCGGACCAAGGGCATGGAAGTCATCAATCTCTACTACCTGTCGGAATGGATCGCCTCGGGCTGGCGCGAGCAATGGGCCGAGCGGGGGCTGGTGCCGTTGTTTCTGGCGCAGTCGCTGTTCCAAAAGCCGGAAACGCCGCGCCCGGTCGTCCTGCAGCTCAGTGCGGGCGAGGCGGCGCGGGTTGAGGCGGAACTTGAAGAAATCAGGGATGAGCTGATGCGGCCCCGTCCGTCGGGTCTGTTGCTCAAAGCCGCCTTGCTCAAGGTGCTCGTGCGTCTGTCGCGGGCAGGCGATGCGGGGGCCGATGAATTTCCGGAGATGGTCTGGTCGGTGATCGCGGAAATCGAGTTGGGCGTGGATCACGGAAAGGCGTTTGACCTGCACGCCTTGTTGCGACGCTGGCCGGTGACGCCCGATCATGGCAGCCGTGTCTTTCGCCGGGCCACGGGATTGTCGCCGCAGGAATACTACCAGCGGCGGCGGATACAGCGGGCCTGCGTCTTGCTGCTGGACCCGGCCAATGCCGCGACGAGGGTGGCGCTGGAGCTCGGGTTTGCGGATGCGGCCCATTTTAGCC
The DNA here is from genome assembly GCA_026125215.1 of Opitutaceae bacterium. GTDB lineage: Bacteria > Verrucomicrobiota > Verrucomicrobiia > Opitutales > Opitutaceae > UBA2377. The sequence continues at coordinate 9,470 of JAHCLN010000116.1, read as the reverse complement.
GGCTGTTTCGCCGCCATATGGGACCGGGACTCACGGTATCGGCGAAAATATGAAGTGAAAGGCGGGGCCGGCTTTCAGGCCGGCTGTTGAGCGCTTCATGTCCCCAAGCGGCCTGCCCGGAGGCCGGGCTCTAGCGTTTCAATTTCTGCCGGCTTGGCGACCAGCAGGTGGTGCGCCCGCCGATCTCCTCGCGTATGAGCGGGGCGCGCGTGCGCGGGCAGCGGCCGCCATCCTCCCAGCGATGGTTGAAGAGCCAGCTGTCGGGGATGTGGATGTTCAGATCGGGCGGCAGTTTGCCACCTGCGCCCGCGATGGTGCGGAGCGCGAGCCGGCAGACTTGGCGGCATTCGCGCCAGAGCGTTTGTGTTTCCGCCGGCGAAAGTGAACCGGCGGCGCGGCGGGGATGGATGGCAGCGCGCCAGAGGATTTCGTCGGCCATCCAGTTGCCGACGCCGGGGAATCGCTCCTGCATGAGCAGGACGGCCTTGATGGGCGCGCGGGCGCGGCGTCGCAGGAAGGCGGCGACGGCTTCGGCGGTGAATTCCGGCGAAAGAATGGCCGGAGCGATTTTGGTCCACCAAGCGGGGGCGGCTTTGCCGAGGTGGAACTGGATGCGGCCAAACATCCGCGGATCGGTGAACACCAAGGTGTGACGGCGGGTGCGCAGCGCGAGGTGGTCGTGCTTTTGCGGGAGATAGTCTGCCGGCTGCACCGACAGCTCGCCGCTCATGCCGAGATGGATGCCGAGCCAGACATCGCCGCTGAAACGAAAAAGCATCTGCTTGGCGGCGGCCTCCGAGTCGATGAACCGCGCGCCGTCGAGGGCGTGTTTGAATGCCGATAGCGGGATATCTCGGAAAAGCTTTTTTCCGTCGTGGGTGTGCACGCCGGTGATGGCCTGCCCCTTGGCGGCGAGGTGCCAGCGCTTGCGGTAGAATTCAGCCTCAGCGAGTTCGGGCATGGGAGGGAAGGACTGAAAGACTGAAGAACTGAATGGCTGAAAGCGGTTGGTTTATGGTCTTCGCTGCGGGCGGGTTCAGCCCTTCAGTCCTTCAGCCTTTTATCCACGAAGTCGGCGAGATTGGCGAAGACGGGGATGCGGTGGGTGGCGACTTCGGGGAGGGTGGAGGGGTCGATTTTTCCGGTGCGAACCGCCGCGACGTTGATTTTGGCGGCGAGCCCGGCGCCGATGTCGGCCGCGGAGTCGCCGACCATCCAGCATAGCGCGGGATCGAGCCCGTGCCGGGCGCGCATTTCTAGGATGAAGCGGGGCGAAGGCTTGCGATAGACGACGGGCTGGCCGGGTGCCTCCGGGGCGATGCAAACGGCGTCGAAGAGGGGGGAGCCGAGGCCGATGAGTTCCTCCATCCGGGCGTTGACGCGGTGGGTATCCTCCAGCGTATGGTAGCCACGCCCGATGCCGGACTGGTTGGTGAAGAGGAAGAGTTTGTAACCGAGGTCGCGGGCGCGGCGCAGGGCGGCGGCCGTGCCGGGGATGAGTTCCACCCCGGCGGGATCGGCGAGATAAACCTTGTCCACGATCAGCGTGCCGTCGCGGTCGAGAAAAAGGGCTCCGCGATTTTCGATTTCTGATTTTCGATTTTCGATTGGCACGGTGGCGGGGCGCGCCGGTTGTCATCCAATAAATGACAAACGGCGGCGGATGGGGTCACTTTTCCTCGTGGGCGACGTAGGCGAGCAGTTCCTCGGGTGTCACGGTGGCGGTGCCGAGCTTGCCGACGACAACACCCGAGGCGGCGTTGGAGAAGTGCGCGGCCTGCTCGAGGCTGGCGCCGGCGGCCAGCGCAAGCACGAGGCCGGCGAGGGCGGTGTCGCCCGCACCGGAGACATCGAAGACCTCGCGGGCGGCGGTGGGGATGACCTTCAGAATCCTGCCCTGCTTGCTGAGCAACATGCCTTCTTCGCCGAGCGTGATGACCAGGTTGCGGGTGCGGTAGCGCCGGTGCAACCGCGCGCAAACTTCGGCCGCAGGAAAGGGCTGGTGCGGGACGGGCTCCATGCCGGCCAGTTGCAGGGCCTCGCGCTTGTTGGGCGTGATGAGGTCGAGATCGCGGAAGACCAGCGGGTGTTTGGGCTTGGGATCGAGCGCCACGAGTTTGCCGGCGGCCCGGGCCATCCGGGTTACGGTGGCGACGAGGGTGTCGGACAGGATGCCCTTGGCGTAGTCGGAAAAAATCACGGCATCGGCGGTGTTGACCGCATCGGTCAGCAGGGTCTTGGCCTGTGCCACGGTGAGGGCGTAATGGGCCCGGGGCGATTCCCGGTCGAGCCGGCAAAGCTGCTGGTGTTGCACGAGCACCCGCGTCTTGACGATGGTGGCGCCGGTGCCGGGGGTAGTGATGGTGGCGATGCCCTTTTCGTGCAGAATGCCGGTGAGGCGTTTGCCGGCTTCATCGTTGCCGATAAAACCGGCGACGGTGCAGTGCGCGCCGAGCGCGGCGAGGTTGAGGGCGACATTGGCGGCGCCGCCGGCGGTCCAGGTGTCGCGGGCGATCTCGACGACGGGCACGGGAGCTTCGGGTGAGATGCGGGTGGCGTCGCCCCAGATGTAGTGGTCGAGCATCACGTCGCCGATGACGAGGATGCGCAGGCCGGCGATCCGGCGGAGCAGGGCCGGCAGCCCCCTGAGGTTATGAGGCACCTTCCTGCGGGGACGGGATTTCAGCGGATTTCCCATGTGTAGGGGTGCTTGGAAAGCATTTTGACGCCCGTCGCGGTCACCTGCACGACGTCCTCGATCCGGCAGCCGCCCAGGCCGGGATAATAGAGTCCGGGCTCGATGGTGACGACCGCGCCTTTTTTGAGCGGCATCGAGACGCGGGCCGACAGACTGGGTGCCTCGTGAACCGCCAGACCCAGCCCGTGACCGGTGCCGTGGAAAAAGCCGGTGGAGCCGTTTTTGCCGTGCTCGGTCCTGTAGCCGGCGGCGTCGAAGGTGGCGACGACTTCCTGGTGCACGGCGCGGCCATCCACGCCGGCGCGCACGGCTTTGATCGCACGGCCGTGCGCTGCCTTGACCGTCGCGCAGAGCCGGCGCTGGGCTTCCGAGGCCCGGCCCTTGAGGTAGGTGCGGGTCATGTCGCCGAAATAGCCCGTGGCCACGACGCGGGGGAAAATGTCGATGATGATGAGCTGGTGCGGTCGCAGCGGGCCGAAGCCGCGCTCGTGCGGATCGCAGGCTTGGTCGCCGCCGGCCACGATGGTGTCGTCGGGACGCCCGCCTTCCGCGAGAATGGCGGACTCGATGGCGAAGCGCAGGCGCTCGGAGGTGAGCGGTTGGCCCTGATAGCTGAGGGAACGGCCCTTGATGCGGCTGGCGCGGAGAATTTTTTCCGCGACGGTGAAGCCCACGGCGCTGAAGCGGTTGCCTTCGCGGATGGCCGCGGCCTCGGCGGCGGTCTTGATTTCCCGTTCGGGAAACATCGGCCCATCGGCCACCTCAACTCGCAGGCCGCGCGCGCGCAGCTTGAGCAGCAAGCCGGCAGGGAAGTCGTCGGGCACGCGGAAGCCCCGCAGCCGGTGGTCCCGGGCGAGCTCGGCGATGATCTCGGCCACGCCGACCTTGATGGTGGGGTGTCGGCGCTGGGCGCGCTCGCGCCACTCTTCCAGGGGCAGCACGGCGTCGAAAGTGCGGGCCTTCTTCACGCGGCCGAGCTCGAGCGCGCTCTGGACAGTCAGCCGCTTCCGGCCGACGCCGAAGGCGATGAAGGGATCGTGCACGCCGACGCGGCTGAAATACAGCTGGTCGGCGCTGCGACCGGTATCGGCGTAGAGGAGCGGGGCGAGGGAAGATCGGGCCACGGGATGGAAGAGAGGGTTGAATTATCCGGCGGGGTGATTAGCCACGGAGTCCGTGAAAAACGCAAATCCGGTTTCGTGGACCTGGCGGGCCTGGCTGCTGTTGGTCCTCGCGTTGGGGTTGGGCGGGTGCGCGCGCAGCGCGAGCGAGGCCCCGGCGGCAGCCAAGACCGTGGGCGACTGGTTTGTGATCAAGGTCGGCGACCGACCGGTGCGCATGCAACTGGCGGTGCTCCAGCCGGAGATGCAGCGCGGGCTCATGGAGCGCCGCGAGCTCGGCCGGGATGACGGCATGCTCTTCGCCCACGTGCGGCCCAGCCGGCTGAGTTTTTGGATGCGCAACACGCCGCTACCGCTCGACATCGGCTACTTCGACCGGGCCGGCCGGCTGCTCGAAATCTACCCGATGCATCCTTTCGACGAGACCCCGGTCCCCTCCCGCAGCGAGAACGTGCAGTATGCCTTGGAAATGAACCAAGGCTGGTTCCGGGCGAATGACGTGCGGCCCGGCGCGCAGCTCGATCTGGCCGCACTGGCTGCCGCGCTCAAGGAGCGCGGCTTCGATCCGAAGGATTTCGGACTGCCGTGAAGCTCATTCGTCCTCGTCGTCGAGGCGGCCGCCTTTGACGACTTTGAGGTCGTCCTTGGGGATCTCGTTGTCGGTGCGGACGACGAGCACGGGGGTCTTCGTCTTCACCCAGCACTCGGCTTCCTTGAAGAACTTCGCGGGCACGTTTTCCAGCGCATCGCCCACGGTCTTGGCGGGGAGCATCCGGCCCTTCTTGCTGGCGTTGAACTCGTAGGCTGCCCGGTGCACGCGTTCCAGCGTGCTGGCCGCGCTCTTGTCCTCGGGAATCTGCAGCACCCAGGCGACAAAGTCTTCCTCGGGCAGGATGCCTTTGGGGTCCGACGCGAGCACGACGAACTGCTTCTTCACCGGCGGCGGTTTCTCCTCCTCGCCGGGGTCGGGCTGTGCGGCGAGGTTCATCTCCTCGATCACGCGCCGCAACAAGGCCGGGTCGAGCTGGTTCTTTTTCAAAATTTCGGCGACCTTGTTGACGTCAATTTTCGGCATGGTGTTTGGCGGTGGAAGGCCATGAATGGACACGAATGGATGCGAATGTAAAGGCCGGGGCGGGCGACGAGTGGTTTGATGTGGTGAATGCGCGGGACGAGGTCGTCGGTCGCGAGCGCCGGGCGGTGGTGCATGCCCGCGGGCTCCGGCACCGGGCCGTGCATGTGCTGGTCTTCAATCCCGCCGGCGAGGTGTTTCTGCAAAAGCGGTCGCTGGCCAAGGACATGGCGCCGGGGCTGTGGGATTCTTCGTGCTCGGGGCATCTGGATGCCGGCGAGGACTACGATGCCGCGGCGCACCGCGAACTGAGCGAGGAACTGGGCCTGCGGCTGCCCGCGCCGCCGGTGCGCTGGTTCCGGGTGGAGGCGTGCCGCGAGACCGGCTGGGAGTTCTGCTGGGTTTACCGGCTGGAGCACGCGGGGCCGTTTGTGCTGCACCCGGAAGAAATCGAGCGCGGAGAGTGGTGCACGCCGGAGGAGGTGACGCGCGCGCTGGCGAGCCGGCCGGAGGCTTACGCGCCGGCTTTCCGGTTCATCTGGAGCCGGCGGCCGGCGGGTTAACGCGTCGGGCCGGGGCGGCGGGTGCGGCCGCTGATTGCGCCCGGGCCGCTCTGGGCGCTGAGGCGCTTGATCTCCTCGAATTGCTTTTGGGAGATCAACCGGCGGGGCAGGCGCTTCTCCGCTTCGTAGATGAGACGTTCGCGGTCCTCGTCATCGGGCTCGTGCGGCTCCCACGGGGTGTGGTGCCCTTGGTGGCGCGTCCACTGGATATTGCCGCCGTGCACGACGGCGCTCACCTGGTATTTGCGGCCCTCGGCGTCCTTGTTCCACCAGCCGAACTCGATGCTCATGGAAACCGTATGGCGGGAAGCTCAGGCGGTGGCCAAGGCAAATTCCGCCAAAGTGCCGGCCGGACGGGCTTCGTCGCGCCGGAGGACGATGTGGCGGAGAGCGACATGATCCGGCGCCACCTCGACCAGCCGCGGTCCGAGCGGCGGGCAAAAGGATCCGGTGTTGATGACCACGAGTCCGCCGGGCAGATGCCAAAACCCGGGCCGGTGGGTGTGCCCGACGATGATGAACCGGGCTGCCGCCCGCTCCGGCCGGATCAGGCGGGCCATCCGGCCGGGATGCTCCGCCCACGCGCGCAGAATGCGTGGAATCCGACTGGGCGGCCAGAAGGTGTCGCGGAGAAAGCTGCGGAGGTATCGTCCCAGGTGGGGCTCGGATTGGTGCTGCTGGGGGATGGCTGCCGCCGCCCGACGGTGGGCCGTCAGCAGCGAAGCCAGGGAAGCGTCGGACAGCTCCTGCCGGGCCGCGGCGACGAGCCGGCGGGCGAGGGTGGCATCGCGGCCCCAGGGCACGATATCCTCAAAGGCGATGTCACCATGGGTGACAAGAACCTGTCCGCCGGCCAGCTCGCACCAATGATCCGGGGAGATGTCGGGGTCATGGTTTCCGGTCAACAGCCGGACCGGCACGCGGCATTGTCCGACAAAGGCGAGGACTTCGGCCCGACGGCGCCCGGCCACGGTCTCATACCCGGGACGGGTATCGAGCGTGTCGCCATTGAGCACGAGTTCGCCGGCGTCCGGCACCAGCGGTCCGAGCCCGGCCAGATCCTTGATCCGGCCGGCCCGGTCGCCGTAGTGCAGGTCGGAAATGATGCGGATGAGCGGCGGGGCGGGCACGACAGGATGCAGACAAGAGGCGCGATGGGCGGAGGATGCAATCCCGGTGCGGGGACTTGTCGCCGCGCCGGCTTTGTGTCCAAGTCCGCACCGTGCGGATTTTTGCCCTGCTTCTCATAATCGGATTGGCCGGCCCGGCGCTGCGCGCGGACCGGGCCGACATGATTGCGCGCATCCACGTCGAGGCGATCGGCGGGCTGATGCGCATCAACCTCACGAACACGCTGGAGGCGACCGGGCGGGTGGACATTGGCGAACGCACCATGCGGTTTCGACTCCTCGCGGAGCGACCCAACCGCCTGCGCATGGAGACGAGCATGGAAGGCCGCCGGCTGGTGCAGGGCACCGACGGGATCGAGCCGCCCTGGCAGTTCTCCCCGGACGAGTCGCCGGCCAAGGTCAGCCGGCTCTCGGGCCAGACCGCGCGGGATTTTGCGGCGGACGCGGAGTTCGACGACCCGCTGGTGGATTATGCGGCGCGCGGCTATGTGCTCGATTACGCGGGGGAGCTTGATCTTGAAGGCCGCAAGCACTTCAAGCTGTTGGTCACCCGCCGGCTGCAGGACTCCTACTTTCTGCTGGTGGACGCGGAGACCTATTTCATCACGCGCCGCGTGACGACACAGGTGCGGGGCGGCCTCGAGACCGTGCGGGAGACGGTGTATGAAGATTTTCGGCCCGTCGGGGGCGTCATCATGCCGCACCGGATCACGGTGAACATCGACGGCCGCCGATTGCACGAGACGGTGATGGAGACGGTGACGCCCAATGTCCGCGTGCCGCCGGGCAGTTTTACACCGCCGCAGGAATAAAAAACGGCGCCCAAAACGGACGCCGTTAAAACCGACGGGAAAGGTGGCGGACTCAGCGGTTCATCCCGGGCAGACCCTGCAGGCCCTGCATAAGGCCGCCCATGTCGAACTTTTTGTAGCCTTCGGGCGGAGCGAAAAACGAGTCGGGGAGAGCTTTGCGCTCCACGGCCGTGGCCTCCATGCGGAAAGTCTGTTTGTTCTTGGTCGTGGTGGTGACGCGCAAGGGGAAGAAGTTCTGGCCGGCGATGGCGCGCTCCCAGCCCGGGGTCTGCTGAGCCTTGCCCATGCCGCCGCCCATGCCGCTGCCGAGCCCGCGGAAGGAGCCCAACTCCTCGGTGGCCCAGATTTCGGTGACGCCGTCCTTCGAGGTGGCAATATACTTGGTGCAGGCATAGCCGATGATGGTCTCGGTGACGCCGGTTTTCTCCAGTTTGACGTCGTCGGGCTTGTGGCCGGAGGCGGCTTCGGCGGCCTGCTCCAACGGCATCACCATATACATCGGCTGGCCGGGCATGAGCATGATCATCTCCTGTTTCTTGAAATCGAGGATGGCGGTCGTGTTCATGCCGCCGGCCTGGATGTCGGTGCGGATCTGATGGCCCTTGATGCTGTAAGCGAGCGGCATGGCTTTGTTGCGGCCGTCGGTCATCGTCATCTGGATGGTGCCTTCGAAGTCCTTGGCGAGCAGGCCGGCGGGGGCGGCTACGGCCAGGAGCAAAAACAGGGGAGCGAGGAATTTTTTCATGCGGGGTCAGCACAGCCGGGCCGGCGGCGCGGCGCAAGCCAGAGGTTTACGCTCTTGCCAGCCGTCCGGCGGCGGCGTGGATTGCGGCATGGCCATTTTCGGTTCCCTCGCCACGGTCCGCGCGCAGTGCGCCGGCTTGCCGCATTTTGCAGCCGCCTTCGCCTACATCGCCGATGCGATGCGGCCCGGTGCGGCCGCGACCCGCATCGCGGCGCTGGCGGCGGGCGAGAGCCACCGGGTGGAACTGGCTGACGGCATGTTTGCCATCGAGCAGGTTTACCTGACCAAACCGCGGGACGGCGCGCTGTTCGAGTCGCACCGGCGTTACATCGACATCCAGGTGGTGCTCGCCGGGGCGGAGCTGATGGCGGTGGCGGACATCGGGCAGCTCACGGTGACGATGCCCTACAACGGGGAAAAAGATGCGGCCCTGTATGCGGATCTGGCCGGGGCCTCGAAGCTGTTTTTCCAAGCCGGCGAGGCGGCGGTGTTTTTCCCCGCGGACGGGCACATGCCCTCGCTGAGCACGGGAAGCACGCCGGTCCTCGTGCGCAAGACGGTGGTGAAGGTGCCGGTGTGAGATGAACTACCGGCACCAGTTTCACGCCGGCAATTTTGCCGACGTGATGAAGCACCTGTTGCTCGTGCAACTGGTGCGGGCGATGCAGCGGAAGGAAAAGGGGTTTCTCTACCTCGACACCCACGCGGGCCGGGGCGCCTACGATCTGGCGGCGGCGACGCAGGGCGACACGCGCCAACGCGAACCGGAATGGCCCGCCGGCATCGGCCGATTGTGGGCGGCGACGGAGCTGCCGGGGCCGGTGACCGACTACATTGCCTTGGTGCGCGAATTCGACCGGCAGCGCGGCAACCGGGCTAGCACCCCCAGATACTACCCGGGTTCGCCGGCCTTGGTCGCGGCCCTCGCCCGGGAGCAGGACCGGCTCGTCCTCTGTGAACGGCATCCCGAGGAAGCCGCGGTCCTGTTGAATGAGCTGAGCTATGCGCGCCGGACTTCCGTCCAGACGATGGACGGCTATACCGCGCCGCGCGCCCTGCTGCCGCCGCCGGAAAAACGTGCGTTGGTGCTCATCGATCCGCCGTTTGAGGCGCAGGATGAATTCAACCGCATCGTGACAGCGGTGGAGCAGGGACTGGGACGCCTGCCGGGCGGGGTCTTTGCCATCTGGTATCCGTTGACCGAGCGGGCGCGGGTGGACCGGTTCGCGGCGGCACTGGGCGCACTCAAGCTGCCGCCGACGGCGGTCTTTGAACTGACCATCGCGGGGGAGGCCACGGCGCTCAAGCTCCGGGGCTGCGGTCTCGTGG
>JAHCLN010000115.1 GCA_026125215.1 Opitutaceae bacterium | reverse complement strand
GCATACTTGTCGTCCTCCGTCACCGCGAGGATCTGGGGACGGATGCGGAGAAAATCTTCGCGGAAATCAATGCCCTCTTCCAGTCCGCGTCCCACCACGACTTCGTCCACCATCCGCAGGGCCGCGATGAGGGCCCGCTTGTGTTCGTCCGGCAGCGAACTTTTCCGGTGCTTGTGCAGCCACAGCACGTCGGCCGAGGCAAAGGATACCGTGAGGTGGTCCCCCAGAGCCCGCGCCTCGCGGAAGAACTGCACATGGCCGGCATGCACGATGTCGTAGCAGCCGGAGACGAAGACTTTGATCATGGCTGACAAGCGCTACGCGAAGCGCGCCCCGCGGAAAGCCTATTTTGCAAGTTCACCGCCGTTCCTTGAACCACCGCTTGACCCCGGCCAGCGGCCGGGTGTTGAGCACCTGCGCGGCCGTCAACCAGCCCTTGCGGGCCGAATTGATGCCGGCCGCCACGTGGGCCAGCCCCTCCGTTTCGTGCGCATCGGGATTGATGGCGCAAAGCAGCCCCTTCTCCGCCGCTTTCCGCCAATGGCGCCAGTCCATGTCGAGCCGCCACGGGCTGGCGTTGAGCTCGATCACCACGCGGTGGGCGATGGCGGCGTCGATGACCTTGCCGGCATTGACGCGATATTCCTCGCGACGGAGCAACAGGCGGCCCGTGAGGTGGCCGAGCATGGTGACGGCCGGGTGTTCGATGGCCCGGATGATGCGCGCCGTCATGGTGGCCTCGTCCTGCGTCATCGCGTTGTGCACCGAGGCCACCACATAATCGAGCTCGCCCAGCAGCGCGTCGTCGTAGTCGAGCCGGCCATCCGGCAGGATGTCGCACTCCACGCCCGCAAAGACGTGCGTGCGGAAGCGCTTGGCCGCGTTCAGTGCCTTGATCTCCGCCATTTGCTTCCGCAGCCGCGCCTCATCGAGGCCGTTGGCCTGGTAGCTGGACTTCGAATGATCGGCGATCCCGAGGTATTCCCACCCGAGCTTTTCCGCGGCCGCGGTCATCTCGGCCAGGGTGTTGCGGCCGTCGGACGCCGTGGTGTGATTGTGGAAGGCGCCGCGCAGATCGGCCGGCTCGACGAGCTTGGGCAGGTCGCCGGCCTCCGCCGCCTCGATCTCGCCAAGACCCTCGCGCAGCTCCGGCGGTATATAATGCAGGCCCAGCGCCTTGAACAGATCCGCCTCGGTCTTGGCCGGAGTCCGTAGCTTCCGGTTCTCCGCCTTCTCTTTTGCGGTGCCCTCCCCCTCGGCGGGCACGAGTCCCCACTCGCTCAGGCTGAGGCCGCGGGCCAGGGCGCGCTGCCGCATCTGCACGTTGTGATCTTTCGAGCCCGTGAAGTGATGCAGGGCGAACACGAACTGGTCCGCCGGCACGATGCGCAGATCGGCCTGCAGGCCGCTCGCAAACCGAACGCTCGCCTTGGTCTCGCCCTGCGCGGTTACTTCCTGCACCCCGGGCATCCCCACAAACCACGCCACGACCGGCGCGCTGGCCTCCGCCGCCACGAGAAAATCAAGGTCGCCGATCGTCTCCATGCCGCGCCGCAGGCTGCCCGCGGCTTCCGCACGCTCCACCGCCGGCAGCGCCCGCAGGCCGGCCAGGATGGGGCCGGCCACTTCATGGGCATCCCACCACAGGTGCCGCCGGCCATAGGCTTCGCGGTGGGCGATGCCGGCGAGAATTTTTTCCTGAGACTTCTCCCCGAACCCGTCGAGTTCGGCGACCCGCCCCGTGCGGCAGGCCTCCGCCAATGCTGCGATGCCGGTAATGCCCAGCTGGGCGTGCAGCGCGCGGATTTTTTTCGGGCCCAGACCGGGTATTTGGAGCATCTCGACCAGACCCGGCTCGATCGAGGCCTTCAGTTTCTTGTGAAACTCCAACCGACCTGTCGCATGCAGCTCGGTGATTTTCTGCACCAACGCGTCGCCGAATCCCTTGATTCCGCCGAGCTCGCCCTCCCGGATGAGCCGGTCGAGTTCGCCCTCCTCGATTGCCTCCAGGGCCCGCGCACCGGCCTGATAGGCCCGGATCTTGAACGGATTCTCGCCCTTGAGTTCGAGCAACGTCCCGATCTCACTGAGCACGTCGGCGATCTCATTTTTGGTCATGCCCGCAATTTGCATCGAAATCGTCCCGGCCCAATCCGAAAATCAGTCCATGCCCTTCACCTACCGCCGCACCCTTCATTTCCGCGACACGGACGCCGCCGGCGTGGTCTTTTTCGCCAACTACCTCGCCCTGTGCCATGAGGCCTACGAAGAATCGCTCCTCGCCGCCGGCCTGAAGCTGGCCGACCTCTTCGGCACGGACGACCTGCTCGTGCCGATTGCGCGCAGCGAGGCGGAATACCTGCGCCCGCTGAAGGTCGGCGACGGCGTGCGGGTGGAGGTCAGGCCCGAGGCGCTTTCGGCAAATTCCTTCGCCGTGCATTACGAGGTTTACCGCAGCGGATCGCCCGAGAAACTCGCCGCCCGCGTGCGCACCGAGCATGTGTGCACCTCACCCCGCCTCCGGGAACGCGTGCCGCTGCCGCCCGCGCTCGCCGCGTGGGTGCGTCAGGGTTAGCGCGAGCGCCCGCACCGCCGGCCGGTTTAGTTTGCCCTGGGCATTGCGTGGCCAGGCCGGCAGCGTGAGCAGCCGTTTTGGCCGCTGGTAGGCGGTCAAAGCTTCGAGCCGCAGTCCGGCCAACGAGATTTTCCGGCCCGGCGGATGGCAGGCCACCACCTCTTCACCCCATTCGGGATGCGGCAAGCCAACCACGGCGACATCGGAAAACCGGCCCGTGGCCCGCAGTGCCGCCTCGACCAACGCCGGCTGCACCTTCTTGCCACCGGTGATGATCACATCGTCGTGCCGGCCCAGCACCCGCAGCCGGCCGGCGGGGTCGAAAGCGCCCAGATCACCGGTCGCATGCTCGCGCGGACGTGCCGTGGAGCCGACATAGCCGCGGAACAGCGACCGGCCTCCCACCCGGATCACTCCGCCCCGGCCAAGCCGCACCCGCCCATGCGGCAGCACCCGGCCGCTGCTCCGGTCACCGGCAAGAAACTCCTCCGGCGTCTGCGCCGTGATCATCGCCGCCGTCTCCGTCATCCCGTAGCTGAGCACGATTCGCAGCTTGGCCCGGGCCGCGGCTGCCGCCAGGTCCGGCCAGACCGGCCCGCCGCCGATGAGCACGAGTTCAAAACGGCGCAGCCACGCGGTCGCCGCCCGCGAACGGAGCAGCCGTTGCAACTGCGTCGGCACCAGCGAAAGGGTCCACGAGCCGCCGCGAATCGGCGGCCGGTGCCCGGCTTCCAGTTTCCGCCAATCCCACGGCAGATAGCTGCCGCCCGTCGCCCGGCACCGGAGCAGGGCCATGAATCCGCTGACATGGTGCAGTGGCAGCACGCCGACCGCGTTCACCGGTTGCAGGCCGAAGTGCCGGCAAAAGCCCGTGACGGCGGCACCCAGGGTCCGCTCATCGTGCCGCGCAAACTTAAGCGCGCCGCCGGTGCCGCCGGTGGCGAGGCAGAGCCAGCCCGTGGAAACTTCGGATTTCGAATTGCGGACTGCGGATTGGGAAAGCGCGTCAAATGCTGCCCGCTGCGCCAGTGTCCATTGCGGGTCGCACAAAAAGACATAGCCGCCGTGTTTTTCCGCGAGCCCGGTTTCCGCGGCGATCTGCTCTAGCTCAGCGCGCTCCATACGGCCTCCGCATTGATGCGCTGCACGTCTTCCGGGCGCAAAAACGGGGCCGCCGGCGGCCCGTCAAGTCGCCCGTCCGCAAACAGCGGCCACACCCCGAATCCCAGCGCGCGCGGCTCGCCCGGCCAGCGGAAGGCCGCCGTCAGCGCCGCCTTTGCGCCGACGGCCGTCTCCAGCGCGCTTGAAAACACCACCATCGCCTTCGCCGCCGCCAACCGGGCCATGGTTGCGCCAACCTCGCCGCACAGCGACGGCTTGAGCACAAACACGCCCCGCCAGCCCCGTTCGAGCCAACGGCCGACATCGGCCTCGCCCACCAACGACTCGTCCAGAGCCAGCGGTGTCGGATAATCCGCCGCCAGCCCCAGCAACAAATCTTCCGTTCGCCGCAGCAGGTCCGCACCGTGCGAAGCCTTGGCGAAGCAGGGTTGCTCGACAAATTCCACCGGCCGTTCCGCCGCGCGCTCCAGCCACTTCTCCGCGGTGCGCCGGTCCCAGGCGCCGTTCGCATCCAGCCGGAGCCTGCCGCCGTCGGGCAGGCGCGCACACAGATCGTCGAACAACGCGAGTTCGTCGCCCGCAGGTTCCACCCCCACCTTCCATTTGAAAACCCGGTAGCCCGCCTCCGCCAGGGGCCCGACCCGCAGCAGCGCCGTCCGCCCGGCCGGCAACAAAGCCGCCACCGGCAGCGGCTTCGCGGCGGCGGGCATGGCTCCGTCATCCAGCGCCGCCGTCAGTGCCTGCCGCAAACAACCCAGACCGGCCGGCACCCGGCCCAATTCCGCTCCGTCAAAATATTCGCCCAGCGCGCGGCACGCCGCCTCGGCCTCGTCCGCCGTCTCGGTGCCAAACCAGGGCAAAACCGCGGCTTCGCCCCACCCCACCCGGCCGGTTTCATCCTCCAGCCGCAGCAACAGTCCTTCTCTTTCCGTCCACACCCCGTGCGCCGTGCGCAGCGGCACCCGGAACGGGAGGCGATAACGGCGATACTGGAGACGATGCATCACCCGCAGCGTCAACCAGCGCGCGAAGGTGCGCAAACCAGACTTTCTGTTTGCACTTTCCGCCGCCGGCCTTAATCCGTCCACGGCAACCCATGACCAAGGCTGCCAAGAAATCCCACCCGGCCGACGCCGCGTTTTACCTGCCCGCCGACGCCTTTTTCCGCGCCAACCGGCCCACCGCCCTGACCTTCGACGACGTGTCGCTGGCCACGCTCTACTCGGAGATCCTGCCCAAGGATGCCGACACCTCGACGAGCCTCTCCGACTCCATCCGGCTGCAGATTCCGATCATTTCCTCGGACATGGACACCGTCACCGAATCGCGCATGGCCATCGCGATGGCGCTGAACGGCGGCCTCGGGCTCATCCACTACAACATGCCCGCCAAAGACCAAGTGAAGGAGGTCGCGCGGGTCAAACGCCACATCCACGGCCTCATCCAGGACCCCATCACCATCGCGCCCGGCCTCCTCATCGGCGACGTGCTCGCGATGATCGAGCAGCGCCGCTTCAGCTTCAGCACCTTCCCTGTCGTGGATGAAACCGGCAAACTCGCCGGCCTGCTCTCGGGCAACGTGGTCAAGGACCGTTACAAAACCAAGAGGGTCGCCGAGGTGATGACCCCGCGCGCCGAACTCCGCACCGTGCTGGAACGCACCGTGGCCCACGACCCCATCGCCGCTGCCGACACCTTTTTCACCACTCACGTCGGCATCAACAAGATGCTCGTGGTGGACGCGCAGGACCACCTGCGCGGCATGGTCACCAGCTCCGACGTCGAAAAAATCACCGCCGAGAGCAAGGCCCGGCGCAAACCGGCCCGCGACGCCCAGTTCCGCCTGCTCGTCGGCGCCGCCCTCGCCCCCGTCCGCAAGCCCGGCGGCGAACTCGACCGGGACAAGATCCTCGATCATGTGGGCCACTTGGTGGAAGAGCACATCGATGCCGTCGCCGTCTCGACCGCCCACGGCCACACCGCCGGGGTCGGCGACATGGTCCGCCTCGTGCGCAAGGCCTTTCCGGGCCTCACGATTATCGCCGGCAACGTGACGAGCGCCGGCGGCACGGAATATCTGGCCGCCTGCGGCGCCAACGCCATCAAGGTCGGCCAGGGCCCGGGCTCCATCTGCACCACCCGCGTGGTCGCCGGCGTCGGCATTCCCCAGCTCACCGCCCTGCATGTCGCCGGAGCCGCGGCCCGGAAAAAGGGCGTTCGCCTCATTGCCGACGGCGGCATCACCAAGTCGGGCGACATCGTGAAGGCCCTGACCCTCTCCGATGCGGTGATCTGCGGCGGCATCCTCGCCGGCTGCCGGGAGGCACCCGGCGAGATCATGGAAATCAGCGGCAAGCTCTACAAACAATACCGCGGCATGGGCTCGCTCGCCGCGATGAAAGCCGGCAGCGCCGCCCGTTACGGCCACGACAAGGATGACAAGGTCCGCAAGGTCGCGGCCGAAGGCATCGAGGCCCTGAAGGAGGTGTCGGGCTCCGTGGACGACGTCCTTACCAACCTCATCGGCGGCGTGCAGAGCGGCATGGGCTACCTTGGCGCCGCCGATCTGGCCGACCTGCGCGCCAAGGCGCGTTTCATCCGGGTGAGTCCCGCCGGGCAGAAGGAAGCCGCCCCGCACGACGTCATCGAGGTCTCAACCCGGAAAAATTGAGCGCCCGGATTGCAGTCCGCCGTAAGCCGGCAACCTTCCGGCCAGCCACCGGTCTGATTCACCCATGCCGCGCCTCTCCCTGCTGACCCTCCTGCTCCTGCCCGTCCTCGCCGGACCCGCGCACGCCACCACCGTCATCGCGCCGGATTTTGAGAACCTCGTGGCCCGCACCGACTACGCGGTCCGGGCGGAAGTCGTGTCCTTGAAGTCTTCCTGGCGGGAAAACCCCGACGATCCCGCCCAGCGCTACATCGGCACGCGGGTCGAGCTCCGGGTTCTGGAAGTAATCACCGGCCAGCCGCCCTCGCCGCTCTTCCTGGAAGTGATGGGCGGACAGGTCGGGCGCGACGTGATGACCGTCGAGGGCGCACCGGACTTCCGCGTCGGCGAGGAAAGCATTCTCTTTGTGCAGGGCAACGGCCGGCAGGTCGTTCCGCTCACCGCCATGATGCACGGATTTTATCCCGTGCGCCGCGACGCCCGCACCGGCGAGGACCGCGTGCACCGCAGCAACGGCAAGCTGCTTTACAGCGAGCACGACGTGATGCTCCCGCTCGCCGCCACCAGCGGGGTGGTCATGCGCAACCCCCGGGCCCGGCCCCTCTCGGCCGCCGACTTCACCACCCGCATCCGCCAGACCGCCACCGCCATCGCCGAACGTGAAAACCCCGACCTCCTCCGGTAAGCGCCTGCGGTTCGCGACGCTGGCGGCGCTGCTGCTCTCGCTGGGCGGCGGCGGGTGGGCCTTCGTCTTCCTGATCAATTCCAACACCGGCCTGCCCATCAAGTGGCCGGCCGGCGGCGTGCCGATCCACATCATGCTGGGCACCGACCGCGAGCTCTCCGACGGCAGCACCTTCAACGCCAGCGCCGCCGTCGCCGCGGAAATGTGGAACGAAGTGCTGGGCTCCGTGCGGCTTATGCCCATCCAGACCGCGGGCAGCTCCGCGCAAAACAACGGCCGCAACGAACTCGCCTTCGCCTCGACCGTTTACGGACAGCAGTTTGGCGAGAACACCGTCGCCGTCGCCACCGGCTTCAGCCAGGGCAACGAACGCATCGAGTCCGACATCATCTTCAACTCCGCCCGCACTTGGGACTCCTACCGCGGCTTTGTGCGACCCGGGATCAACGACATCCGCCGCGTCACCCTCCACGAGCTCGGTCATCTGCTGGGCCTCGACCACCCGGACGAGGCCGGCCAGAGCGTCACCGCGGTGATGAACAGCCGCATCAGCGGCGTCGATTGGCTTGCGCCCGACGACATCGAGGGCGGCCAGTCGCTCTACGGTCCGCCCGGCATCCCCGCCAACGACCAGTTCGCCAACGCCACCCCCGTCACGCTGAGCGAGGGCCGCCTCACCGTCACCGGCCATAACACCAACGCCACCAAGGAAGCCGGCGAGCCCAACCACGGCGAAAACCCCGGCGGCTCGTCGGTGTGGTGGCGCTGGACCGCGCCCGCCCAGGGCACGATGGCCCTCGAAACCCGCGGCAGTTATTACGACACGACGCTCGGCGTGTATATCGGCAACAGCGTGTCCGCGCTCACCACCATCGCCACCAACGACGACATCAACCCCGGCATCATCCAGGCCAGTTCGCTGTCTTTCACGGCCATTCGCAACACCACCTATCACATCGCCGTGGACGGCTGGGACCGCGACACCGGCGGCATCACGCTCGCGTTCAACTTCACCCCGGCCACGGCTGCGGTCCCCGTCATCCTTTCGCCGCCCGCCAGCGTCGTTGCCCCGCAGGGCGGCACGGCCACGTTTGCCGTCACCGCCGAAGGGGCCGGCCCGCTCAGCTACCAGTGGTCGTTCAACGGCACCGCCATCAACGGGGCCACCAACGCGGTTTACACGATCAATGGCGTGAGCAGCGCCAACGCCGGCCAGTATCGCGTCACCGTTTCCAATGCCGCCGGCTCCGTCACGAGCAACCCCGCCACGCTCACCGTCACCACGCCGGCCCCGCCGCCGCCCGTGACGGGCGGCGGCGGAGGAGGCGGGGGCGGCGGCGGATCGCCCAGCGCATGGTTTTTGGGCGCGCTCCTCGTCCTGACGCTCGTCCGGCTGCGGCAGTTGCGCGCCCGGCGGGCTTGAGCCGGCCGCGGAAGTGCGGTTGGCTGGGGCCGATTTCATGAACCGCCCCGCCGCGTCCGTGTCGCCTTTGGATTTTCGCCGATGGCCGTGGCTTTGTCTCACCATCTGCGCGCTCACGCTCTGTCTCCAGCTCCTGCCCGGCGGCCGGGCATGGTTCGTCTACGATCGCACCGCCATCGCCGGCGGCGACTGGTGGCGGCTCTGGACCGGCCATCTCGTGCACTTTGGCTGGCTGCACTGGCTCGCCGATGCCGGGTTGTGGTTGGTGCTCGGCTGGGTGCTGCACGCCCGGCACAGGCATTTTTATCTGTTGGGTCTTGGGTTTATGCCACTGTTCATCAGCGGCGTGATTTTCTGGGCCGAACCCGGCCTGCTCCGCTACGGCGGACTCAGCGCCGTCAACTTTGGCCTGCTGCTCTATCTCGCCTTGCAGGGGTGGCGCCGGCAATGGACCGATTGGTTCTGGCCCGCCGTGCTGGCCGTCTACATCGCGGAAATTGTTTTCGAGTTCATGCAGGACGGCAGCGGCGGCGGGCTCATCAGGTTCGATGAGCCCGGCATCCGCATCGCCACCGGCGCCCACCTCGCCGGCGCAGGCTATGCGCTCCTCGCCGCGGGCTGGGTCTGGTTCCGCCGGCCCCGCGCCGGGCCGTGTCATGGCAAGGTTTAGCCTTGCTGCTCCCGGTCACGTCGCCTTTTAACTTCCCGGCAACAGGGGGTTCGCTCCACCGCGGGCTTCGGTTGCCGCGCCAACCATGTCCCTCACTCCCTTTACCAGCCAACTGATCGCCGATGTCGGCATCTCCCTCGGCGATGAAGGCAAAGGCCGCCTCATCCCGGAGATTGCCGACGAGCTCCGCGGCACCCCCGCCCCCATCTCCGTCGTCCTCAAGGTCAACGGCGGCGCCAACTCCGGCCACACCGCCGGCGGCATCAAGCTCAACCTCCTGCCCGCCGGCGTGGTCATCAAGGATGTTGCCCACCTGTGCATGGGCAGCGGCGTCGTCGCCGATCCGCGCAAAATCTGGTGGGAAGCCCGGCCGCTCGAGCAGAAGGGCTACGCCATCCTCTCGCGCCTGCTCATCGACGAGCGCACCATGGTCTCCGACGTCACCCACCGGCTGCTCGATCTCGCGTGGGAGGACTACCGCACGAATGTCCTCCACGAGGAACCGCGCGGCTCCACCGGCCGCGGCATCACGCCCGCCTACCTCGACGAGGTCGGCCAGTGGCAGATCACCTACGCCGATTTTCTGGGCGGCCCGAACTACTTCGCCCGCAAGCTCGCCCAACGCGCCGACCGCGCCTGTCGCACCATCCAGCATGTCTGCCGCGTGAGCCCGGCCACCTGGATGGAGTTTTTCGACCGGTTGACCGCCGCGGAACAACGCGCCAATGCCGAGGCCATCGAGCTCGGTGTGTTCGACCGCGCAGAATTCGATTTCACCCGGTTCCGCGGGACGGAGCCGTTCACCCTCGATCTGGACAAGCTCACCGCCGCCTACTGGGAGGCCGGCACCCGGCTGGCCCGGCACATCGGCGCGGTGCGCGAACTCATCCTCCGCGAAATCGCCGCCGGCCGCACCATCGTCGGCGAATTCGGCCAGGCCTACTGGCTCGACAAGCGCCACGGCTTTTCGCCCAACGTCACCGCCTCGCACACCTACACGCCGGAATTTTTCGAAAGCGCCGGCATCCCCGTGCAGCGCATCCACACCATCGGCGTCGCCAAGGCCTACGACACCAAGGTCGGCACCCACACCTTCCTCACGCAGATGGACGACAGCCATCCGCTGGCCGTGAAGCTGAAGCGCATCGAGTTCGGCACCAGCACGGGCCGCCAGCGCATGGTCGGCTGGTATGACGCCGTGGAAAAGGGCGACGCCCTGCGCTACGGCGGTTTTCAGGATCTGATGATCAACAAGCTCGACGCCCTCACCCACGCCGGCGACTGGCAGGGCGAGTTGCTTATCTGCACCGCCTACGAGGATGCCTCCGGTCAGCGCCACGCGCACGTGCCCCGCAACGAGGCCGTGCGCAAGACCCTCCGTCCCGTTTACTCCCGGCACCCGGGCTGGAGCGAAGACATCTCCGGCGTGCGCACGTTTGGTGCCCTGCCGCTCAACGCCCGGCGCTATGTTGCCGCGATGATGCGCTCGTTGCTCGAGGTCGCGCACGCCGGCGGCGTGCGACCGACCGATGGCAAACTCCCCAACCTCCGCTACCTCGGCGTCGGCCCCGAGCCGTCGCAGATCATCAAGGACGTGCCTCCGACCGCGGAGCTGATCAACTTGGGCTGAGCCCCGGCAATCTGCCTTCCCGC
>JAHCLN010000114.1 GCA_026125215.1 Opitutaceae bacterium | reverse complement strand
CCCTGCTGCAGGGCGAGAACGATGGAATCGCTCGGCCGGGCATCCAGCTCGACGATTTTTCGCCCCAGCTCGTTTTCCATGTGCAAAATGATGCGCGCATAGAAGGTGCGGTCGCGTTCGTCGTTGATCACCACGTGGTCGAGCTGCGCCCCCAGCCCCAGGAGGATGCTCCCGATGAGATCATGGGTCAGCGGCCGGGCCTTCTTGACGCCGTCGAGCGACATCTGGATGGCGTTGCCGACGGAGTGATCCACGTAGATGTGAAAGATCTTGGACTCATGGCCCAGGAACACGGCACAACCGTTGCTGGTGGGCATGACGCCCCTGACAGTGACGATGACGGTATCCTTGGACATGGACAAAACGGTAGCGGCCGGTGGCCGGGACGCAAGGCAGGCCCGGCTCAGGCGAAGCCGAGCAGATGGATGCCCCAGTTGCGGGCCTGGTTGATGACGGCCTCGCGGTCGATCATGATGACGCCGCGAGCCTCCAGGGCGGCGGCGGCGAGCCCGGCTTCGCGCATCGTTTCCAAGGTGCGGAGCCCGAAGCAGGGCACATCAAAACGATAGTCCTGGCCGGCTTTCACGGTCTTCACGAAGAGCGCGCCGTCGGTCTTGAAGCCACCGGCGCGGCGCAGCATTTCGTCGGTGCCTTCGAAGGCTTCGACCGCGAGCACGGTGCCTTTCCGGACCACGCAGCCCTGCCCGATATCGAGCCGGGCGGACTCGCGGGCGATATGGATGCCGTGACGGACGTATTCATCGTCGATGGGAAAGCTCCGTCCGGTCATACAGCCGACGGTGGCCAGCTGGTCGTCGATGAAAGCCCGCGCATCCAGCAGGGTGACGCCGACGGCCTCGATTTCGCGCGCGATGGCCCCGAAAATGGTCTCGGCATTGCGGCGCTTGAGGGTGAGCAGGATTTGCGCGGCCTTCAGGTCGGGATGCAGACCTTTGAAGAGCCGCCGCGGCGTGATCTGGCCGGCCATCAGGGCGTAGCCGGCATCAAACTCGCGCAGGGCCTTGAGCATGCGGCCGAGTTGGCCGACGAGCAGGGTGCGCCGCTCCGACTCCGGAAAGCTTTCCACCAGATCCGGACGGGTTTCCTCTTCAAAGGCCACGAGCCGCACCGGGATGCCGGCCGCCCGCGCCGCCCGGGCAATCAGCACGGGATACAGTCCCTGGCCCGCGATCAGAACAAGCGGCCGGGTCGGATCAAAGCCGGCGGGCAGGTAGGCGGAGAGGGTGGACACGTTCGGACTGTGGAAGCTCGGGCCGCCGGACTGAAGCCGGAAATCGGCGCGATCCCGGCCGCCGCTTCGGGCTCAGGATTGCGCGCCGTAATACTTCTTGTAGCTGCGATAGTAGCGGTAGTTCGAGTAATACTCGATGCGCCGGGGGGAAAGTCCGTTGAGCACAATGCCGAGAATCTCGTTCTTCGCGTTGCGCAGGGAGCGGATGTAGAGCTTGATGTGCTTGCGGTAAGCGCGGTTGAAACGGCAGACGTAGATGACCTCGTCGGTGCGCTCGGCGATCAGCAGGCTGTCGGTCACGGCGCCCAGCGGCGGTGAGTCCACCACCACCAGGTCGTAGTGTTTCTTGAGCCGCTGGAGCAGCTGGCCGAAGGCGGGATGCTCCAGCACTTCGGTCGGGCTCTTGGAGCGGCCGCCGGAACAGAGCAGGGAAAGGTTTTCCTCGATCCGGATGATGCCCAGTCCGGCATCGGTGGTCAGGTCGCCTTCCAGGCCGGCGCCGGCTTCAAACCAGGGGATGAGGCCGGTCTTGTTTTCCTGCCCAAAGTGGCGGTGCAGCATGGGCCGGCGGAGATCGCAGTCGATCAGCAGGGTTTTCTTCCCGTGCCGGGCGAAGGAGCCGGCGAGATTGCAGGAGATGAGCGTTTTGCCTTCGCCGGGAATGGTGCTGGTGACGAGGATCGACTTCGGGAAATCGAGCTTCGAGTGGATCTTGGCCGCGCTGTAAACGCTGAGGAAGGCCTCCACCCCCGGTGCCTGCTTGTCCGACAGCATCATCGAGTATTTTTCGCTGTCCTTCACGGAGGAGAGGTCGGGAATGATGCCGAGGAGGTTGACCCCGATGAAGGATTCCACGTCCCAAGTGCTCTTGATACGGTCGTCGATGAAGCTCAGGCCGATGGCGACGCCGAAGAAAACCAGCAGGCCGAGGCCGATGCTGGTCCGCAGGATGCGCTGCATGTTGGGCGAGTAGGGCGCACCCGGCACCTGCGCACGGTCAAGGGGGCGGACCGGGACCTTTTCCAGATACTTGGTGGTGCTGGTCTGGTTGAGGCGGTCGAGAATCTGGGTGTAGTTGCTGCGGGCGACGTCGGCCTCGCTCTTGAGGCTTTCGAAATCAACGCGCAGTTCGCGCAGGTTGAGGGCGTTGCGTTCGTGGCGGTTGTATTCTTCCTGTAGGTTGCGTTCGTTGTCGCGGGCTTCGCTGAGGCTGGTGCCCATGTCTGCGATGGCGAGCGCGATGGCGCGCTCCAGCTGCTCCTCGGTCACCGCGATGGCGTTCGCCACGTCGATCATCTTGGGGTGGCGCTCGAAGTAGCGCTCGGCGAGCCTGGCCTGGTCCTGCCGCAGCATGGCCAGCTGGTTTTTGAGGGTGGGGACGGTGCCGTGGGCCGCGATAAAGGAAATCTCGAGGAGATTGCGGCCGCTGGCGCGGTATTCCTCGGTCTGGCTGACCAGGGTTTCGAGTTCGATGCGGCGCAGCCGCACGCCGGTGAGCGCGGTGTTCACGCTGCGCAGCCGGTCGTCGATGATGCTCATGCTGTTGTCGAGCGAGACGAGGTTGTGCTGCTGCATGTAGGCCTGCAGCCGTTGGGCCTTTTCCTCGGACTCCTTGCGCAGTTGCTCGGCCCTTTGCATGAGGAATTCCACCGCGACCTCGTTGCGTCCGCTGACGTTCTCCATCAGGTAGAGCACAAACTGGTCCACGTAACGCTGGGCGATGAGCGCCGCGGCCTCGGGGTCGCGGTTGCGGGCGGTGACGACAATCAGGAAGCTGTTGCGGATGGAATCGATGCTGACGGAGCCGATGAGGGCGGCGGCCGGCGGCAGGGCGGCGCCGGGGACGGGATTTTTCAGGTAGGGGCGCTGCAGAATCCTGACTTCGTCGGGGGTAAGCGACTCCACGACTTTGGCGCGCAGCCGGTTGCTGTTGAGGATCTGGAGATAGGTGTTGAGGTCGATGTCCGAGCGAACGGAGGCGTCCACGACGCCCTGGGTGGTGACGACGGTCTCGGGCTTTTCAAACTGCATCGTGGCCGTGCTGGCATACATCGGCAGCTCACGGGCCTGGTAGTAGCCCACGCCGAGGGCGACCAGGAGGGCAAGGGGCAGGGCGATCCACAGACGCTCGCGCAGGATGATGTAATAATCCCGCAGCGTGCGGCGTTCCATGACCTGGTCTTCCTGGTCGTGGAGCTTGCGCTCGTTTTCGGGGTGGTTGCCGGTGCCTTCAGCCATGGAGAATATGCCGGGTCAGAACAGACGCTCGGGGACAAACACGATATCGCCCGGAATGAGGAGGAAGGAGCTTTCGTCGGTCCGGTTGCGGTTGCGGCCCCGGATCATGCTTTCGACGTCAACGGTGAAGACCTGACGGGTGCCGTCGGCGTTGATGCGGGTGATGGTAACGGCCGTGCCGCGGGCGGTGTCCGTGAAGCCGCCGGCCCGGGTGACCAGTTCGAGCACGCTCATCGTCTGCTCGATGGGCATGACGTAGCGGCGCGGGTCCTTCACCTGTCCTTGGATGGTCACTTCCCTCGGGGCGTATTCCTCGACGGTGATGGTGACCTGGGGATTGCGGAGAAAGCGGCCGTCGCGGTAGGCCGCTTCCACCGCGCGTTCGGCTTCGGGAATGGTCATGCCGGCCAATTTGACGGAGCCGAGCAGATGCAGGTTGATGGTGCCCTTGGCGTCCACGCGGCCGATCATGTCGAGGTCCGGTTCCTGAAAGACTCCGATCCGGATGCGGTCGTTGGTGGCGATGCGGTAGGTCAGCGCATTGGCCGCGGTTTGAGCCGAGGCGGAAGCGAGGAGGGCGAAGGCGAGGACGAAGAACGCGCCCGCCAAGCCGGGGCGGCGCCAGGGGGATGGAGCGGTGGGCGGATGTGGCAGCATGGTCAGAAGCGGGAGGACAGGTTCAGGCTGACGGAGTTGCGCTTGAAGTCGGAAAAAGCGACATTCGACCAGTTGCGGTAGTAGGAATAGGTAAGCATCGCCTTGAAGTGTTCGTTCAGGGTGTAGCCGGCGCCGATGTTCCAGGTGAAGAAAGTGTCGCGACGGCCCAGGCCCGCGCTGCCCAGGAACCGGTTCACGCCGTAACCGGCGCCCGCATAGACGGCCAACTTCGAGTTCAGCGCGTGTTGCAGGTCGAAGTTGAGCGTCGTGCCGTCCACGTTGATGTTGGTTGAGGTGGTGGAGAAATCCTTGCCGGCCTGGAGGGTTACGTTCGTGCGCCGGGTAGCGTTCCAGGTGGCCGCAATCGAGGCCGTGATGGCTTCGTAGGAGCCGTCGCTGTAACCGGTGGGCACCCGCACCTGGTAACCGGCCCGGACGTTGCCGCTGACCTTGGGCAGAATTTTGCCGGAGACGCCGGCGGTAAAGGCGTGATCGACGAACGACGTGCTGTCCGAGGTATCGCCCCACCGGACGCGGTAGCCCGCGACCAGATCCCTTTCGGACGTGTAGATGTAGAACAGGTCGAGGTTGGCGGAGTAGGTGCGCAGGTCCACCAGCACGTTGTTGTTGATGAAATCGAGGTAGTTGTAGCTGAAGCCGCCGGTGAGGGTGTAGCGCTCGATCACCGGATATTTCAGGTTCAGACCGGCCTCATAGACCCAGGATTCGCTGCGGATGTTGGCGGCCGTGTCGGCCCGGCTCTGCCGGGCGGCGGAAAGGTTGAGCGCCCCGGTGGTGCGCCCCGACTGCTTGGAGAACTCGGCGCTGAAACGGGGATTTTCGAAATTTTCCGAACGAAACTCGCCGAATTGCGAGGCGTCGAGAAACACGCTGCTGTTGAGCGTGATCAGGCCGGCGCGCCGGAGGTATTCCAGACCGATGCTGGCCGAATAGATGTAGTCACCCTGGCCGCCGTTGCTGGCGAAAATGTTTGAATCCCAGGCCACGCCGAAGGTGCCCACGGCGAAGATCTGGTTCTTGCCCTCGTTCAGGTTCACCAGGGCGCGGGCCGGCAAACAGAGCATCTGTGCGACCAGCAGCAGGGCGATCAGGCGTTGTAGCGGCGCGCGTGTTTCCATCCGCAGAGGCTATTCCGGCTGGGGGATGGCGGCTGCGCTGACCGTGATCACCGGCGGCAGCTTGGGCGGTATGACCTCGATGACCTCGATGTTGTCCTCCGTCTCGTCGCCGGTGTCGCCGAAGGCGGTCACGTCTTCTTCGGCGGCGGGATCTTCGTCGTCCTTGGTGTCGAAATACACGGATTTCCGGGCCATGCAGGCCATGGCCACCTTGTCATCCAGACCGCGCATTTCCGCCGCGGGGATCGGTTGGATGGTGATGGAGCCGTCGAGTCTGATGATGGCCTGTTGCCCCTGCTGCAGCACCTGGCCGCCGCGATCACGTTCACCGGCCCGCACCGTAATGTCGCCTTCGAGGAGAGAGACCTTGGTTTCGTCGCCGTTGACCTCGATCACGGCCTTGCGTCCCTTGAGGCGCACGGAAGCATGCGGCGTGTTGTAGGTCATGGTGCTGCCGGCGACCAGCTTGCTGGTGCAGAGACCGACGGTGCCCCGCGGCAGAAACGTATCGGTGCGGGAGATGGACGGCTCAACCTCCATGTCCTTGCGGTTGGGAACGAAGGGTTCCTGCACGAAGCGTTTCACCTCGAGCCGGGTGTTGGGATCAAAATAGATTCCGGTGCCGTTGGACCAGACCATGGCGTTGGTGGAGTCTTCCTTGGTCTCAATGACGGTGCCTTGGGCGTTGTAAACCGAACGTTTGGTGAGGTCGTCGATCGTCTCGCCGGTGTCGATCTGCGCGGTGCCGCTGACCTCGGCCACATACACCTTGCTGGTCGGATTTTTTTTGCGGCTTTGGGCCTGCAAAGTGCTGGTGCAGAGGAGGCCCAACACGATTGAAACCACCAAACTCCCAAATTGGAGGTGCTTGAGCAATGAGAGTTTCATGGGCGTGGGTGAAGCGGATGTCTGAACTTACATATCGAGCTAGGGTTTTAACCCTAATCATGCAAGTTCATTAGTTTCAGCTAACTCACCACAATATTAAGAATTTTTCTAGGCACAAATATGATCCTTTTGATGGTCTTGCCATGAAGAAATGGCGCCACGCGCTCGTTGGCGGCAGCTAGTTTAACCGCAGCATCTTGGGTAATATCTACGGGCACCAGTTGGTCGCCCCGATGCTTGCCGTTAACTTGAAAGACCAGTTTCACCTCGGTGCTTACCAATTTGGCCGGATCGTAAGCCGGCCAAGGGGCCTTGTTCAGATCGGGCTGTCCGCCCAGTCGAGACCACAACTCATTGGCGATATGGGGGGCGAAGGGGGCCAGAATCTGGAGAAAAGCCAACATGGTCTGCCGGCTGACCGTCTCGGCCTTTTGCACCGCGTTGATGAAAATCATCATCTGGGAGATGGAGGTGTTGTAGTGCAGGCCTTCGATGTCATCCCCGACTTTTTTGATGGTTTCGTGCAGCAGCCGGTCGATCTCGGGCGAGTCCTGGACGGTGGCTGAAAGCTTCGTATGGATGCCTCCATCTTCGCCGATGCATTCGCGCCACACCTTGTGGAGAAAGCGGTGCACGCCTTCGATTCCCTTTGGATTCCACGGTTTCATCGCCTCCAGCGGGCCGAGGAACATGAGGTAGAGGCGGAGGGTGTCGCTGCCGTAGGCCCGGATCACGTCGTCGGGGTTGGCGACGTTGCCGCGGCTCTTGGACATTTTCTCACCGTCTTCGCCGAGAATGATCCCTTGGTGGAACAGCTTGGTAAACGGCTCGTCCATGGGCAGGACACCCAGGTCAAACAGCACCTTGTGCCAGAAACGGGCGTAGAGCAGGTGCAGCACCGCGTGCTCGGCACCGCCGACGTAGAGGTCGGGCACTCCCCAGTAACGGATCGCTTCGGGTGAAACCAGCGCCGCGGGATTGTCCGGTTCCAGATAACGCAGATAATACCAGCAGGAGCCGGCCCACTGCGGCATCGTGTTGGTCTCGCGGCGGGCGGAGATCCAGTCGGCGCCGGGACGGGGTTGGGTTGCCGGGACGCTGTCGCCGGTGACGGGATGATGCCAAATTTCGAGCCAATCCGTGAGCGTGGCCAGCGGGCTTTCGCCCGTGCCCGTGGGTTGGTAGGTCCGCACGGTGGGCAGTTGCAGGGGCAGGGCCCGGTCGGGCAGGGGCAGGGCGCAGCGGATCTGGCCGTCGATGACGCAGGTTACCGGCGTGGCCGGCAGGCGCAGCTGGGCGCCGGCTTTGGCCTTCGTTTCGGCGTAATCGGATTCGCTGACCCACACGATGGGGAAGGGCTCGCCCCAATAGCGCTGGCGGGAGAACAACCAGTCGCGGAGTTTGTATTGCACCGTGGCCTGGCCCCGGCCTTCGGCCGAAAAACGCGCGTCCAGTTTTTCCTTGGCCTGCGCGGGAGTGAGACCGTCGCACTCCCCGGAATTGATCAGATGCACATCGCCGCCCTTTTCGATGAACGGCAACGTGGTCTCGCTGCCATCGGCCGGGGTTATGACCGGGGTGACGGGCAGCTGGAATTTCTGGGCAAACTCGTAGTCGCGCTCGTCGTGCGCGGGCACGGCCATGATCGCGCCGGTGCCGTAGCTCGCCAGCACGTAGTCGGCGATCCAGATCGGGATTTGCGACCCGGTGGCGGGGTTGACGGCATACGAACCGGAGAACACGCCGCTTTTCTCCTTGGCCAGCTCGGTGCGCTCTAGATCGCTTTTGGCGGCGGCGGCCTTCACATAGGCTTCCACCGCGGCGGCTTGCGCCGGGGTCGTGAGGCGCGAGACCAGCCGGTGCTCCGGCGCGATGACCATGTAGGTGGCGCCATAAATGGTATCAACCCGGGTGGTGAATATGCGCAGCTGCTCGTCCGGCAGACCGGCAATGTCGAAGGCGACTTCGCTGCCCTCGCTGCGCCCGATCCATGCGGCCTGCATGCGTTTGGTTGAGTCCGGCCAGTCGAGCTTGTCCAGGTCGGCCAGCAGGCGGTCGGCATAAGCGGTGATGCGCAGCACCCACTGGCGCATGGGACGCCGCTCGACCGGGTGTTTGCCGACCTCGGAAAGACCGTCGATCACCTCTTCGTTGGCCAGCACCGTGCCCAACGCCGGGCACCACCAGACGGGCTTTTCCTCCACGTAGGCGAGGCCGCGCTGGAAGAGCTGCAGCCAGATCCACTGGGTCCAGCGGAAATACGCGGGGTCCGTGGTGTTCACCTCGCGGGTGAAATCGTAGGAGACGCCCACGGCCTTCAGCTGACGGCGAAACGTGTCGATATTTTCACGGGTGACCTCGGCCGGGTGGCGGCCGGTTTTGACGGCGTAGTTTTCCGTGGGCAGGCCGAAGGCATCCCAGCCGATGGGGTAGAGGACGTTGAAACCGCGCGCCCGCTTGTAGCGGGCCATGATGTCGGTGATGGTGTAATTTTCGCAATGGCCGAGGTGCAGTCCCGCTCCGGAAGGATAGGGAAACATGTCCAGCAGGTAATACTTCGGCCGGCCGGGGTCGGGCTCCGCCCGGAAGGCGCCGGTTTGCTCCCAGGTTTGCTGCCAATGGGGCTCTATCTGGCTGAAATCGTATTCTTTGCAGGACGTGGCCATGGATTTAAACCGGTCACTGTGGACCTATCGCGGGGTTGGTCAATCCCGCCGCCGCCGCCCGTGGCTCCATTCCGCGCATGTTTTGCTGGTCATGGCGTGTGTGCCGCCGGTAGTAATCGCGCCTGCACTCATGTTTACCGGAATCGTCGAGGAAAAAGGCCGGGTGATCGCGTTTGCGCCCGGGCGCGCGGCGTGGAATCTGCGCGTGGCTGCCGCTGCCATCCTGCCCGGGCTCGCCCTGGGAGACAGCGTGGCGGTCAACGGCTGCTGCCTCACCGTGGCCGGACAGGAGGCGGGGGCGATCGGGTTTGATGTGCTGGAGGAGACCCGCCGGCTTACCAATTTCGCCGCGCTGAAGGAGGGGCAGGAGGTGAATCTTGAGCGCAGCCTGCGGTTTGACGGGCGGATGGGCGGTCATTTTGTCAGCGGGCACATTGACGGCTGCGGCCGGGTGGAGTGTTTCGAGCCCCGGGGGCGCGACCATTATCTCCGGGTGGTGGCGCCGGCGGGGAGCGGTCGTTATCTGGTGCCGAAGGGCAGCGTGGCCATTGACGGGGTTTCCCTCACGGTAGCCGAGGTGACCGGCGATACATTTTCGGTCTGGCTGATTCCCACGACCCTGAAGGCGACCAATCTCGCCGCCAAGCGGGCCGGCGATCTGGTCAATCTCGAGTTTGATCTGCTCGGGAAATACGTGGAGAAAATGTTGGCCGGCCGGCCGCGCTGAACCCCATGCGCCACGCATTGAATGCCATCGCGGAAGAACTGCGGCGCTTGAAAGCGGTGGGCGTTGAGTGCGTTAACGTTTCCGAGGAAGGGCTGCGGCGGCTGCGGGCCGCTCAAGCGGGCCGGAAGTTGCCGGCGGTCGATGCGCCGCCACCGGCACCGGCGCCAAGCGCGGCGCCGCCGGTCATCGAACTGCCGGCCGGAAGCAAAGCGGCGCGCTGGGCGGCCCTGCGGGAAATCGTGCTCAACGATCCGGTCTGCCTTTCGCATGTGCGGCCGGGGAAAAAGGTCGTGTTTGGGGTGGGTTCGCTTGACGCGCGCATCATGTTTGTGGGTGAGGCTCCCGGGGCCGAAGAAGAGGTGCAGGGCGAACCGTTTGTCGGACCGGCGGGACAATTGCTCACCCGGATGATTGCGGCCATGGGGCTCGACCGTGCATCGGTTTATATCGGCAACATCATGAACTGGCGGCCGGAGATGCCGGTGAATGCGAACGGGGTGCAGTTTGGCAACCGTCCGCCGACACCGGAAGAAATGACCTACTGCCTGCCCTATCTGGTGAAGCAGATCGAGGTTGTCGCCCCGCAGGTGATCGTGGCGCTCGGAGCCACGGCGGCGCAGGGACTGCTGGGCTTCGGTGCCTTCAAGACCCTGGGTGAAGTCCGGGGCCGCTGGCGCGAATTTGCGGGCAAACCGCTGATGATTACCTATCACCCCAGCTACATTCTGCGCAACCAGTCCAACCGTTCCAAACGCATGATCTGGGAGGACCTGCTCAAAGTCATGGAACGCTCTGACTTGCCGGTCTCCGAAAAGCAGCGCGGCTATTTTCTCTGAATCGGCCGGCTTATTGCCCGGAGGTAAGCCGGTTGAGCTCGCCCCGGGCCCGGTCGAATTCGGCTTTGACCGCCGCAACCATCGCCGCGACGCCGCCAAGCCCTTCCTTGCGTGAGTGGTGCTCGAGCTTCTCGGCCGCCGTGCGCAGCTGCATCGCGCCGAGATTGGCGGCGCTGCCCTTGATGCTGTGCGCGGCCCGGGTGAAAGTGCCGGCGTCGCCGGCCGTCAGACTTGTGTCCAGCTCGGTCAGCCGTTTCGGGGTGTCCTCGAGAAAAATGCCGATCAGCTCCCGCAAAAACTCATCGTTGTCGCCGGGATTGAGCGCCCGGAGATTGTCGAGGGCCTGGGGGTCGATCACGGGCAGTTGGGACATGCCGGACTGGTGTGCACGAATCCGGGCCCATGGCGAGATTTCTATCGCGGTGCGGCGGCCGCGGTGG
>JAHCLN010000113.1 GCA_026125215.1 Opitutaceae bacterium | reverse complement strand
GGCAGCGAGAGCCAAGCGGGAAATCTCGGGTTCATGCCTGACTCACTCGGCGCCCCACTTCCCATCGGCACTCGACGTGAACCGTTTTTCGACCGCGGCTTGATCGAAAAACTCCGCCACATCAGCCACGAGCTGGTGGATTCGGTGCAGACTGAAAATGAGTTTTCCTTCGATCGGCCTTGGGAAGGACCCTACAGCAGCTACCCCACCATCATCAATGACGGCGGGCTCTACCGCATGTATTACCGCGGTCAGAGCGCGATCAAGGCGCCATCCTTCACCTGCTACGCCGAAAGCAGTGATGGCAAAAACTGGGTGCGGCCCAAGCTCGGGCTTCATCCGTTCGCCGGGCGCATCGACACCAACATCCTGCTGGTCGATCAGGATCCCAACGAGAAGACCACGCACAACTTCACCCCGTTTCTCGACCTGAACCCTGCGGTGAATCCGAAGGAAAAATACAAGGCGGTCGCCGGCGATGATAAACACGGGCTTTGGGGCTACGCCTCGGCGGACGGGATTCACTGGCAGCGGATTCAGCCCGCGGCCGTGTTCCGGGACGGAGTGTTTGATTCGCAGAACATCACTTTCTGGTCTGAAGCGGAAAACTGTTACGTCCTTTATTTTCGCGTATGGACCGAGGGGCTTTACAAGGGCAAGCGCACCATCGCCCGCACCACTTCGGCAGATTTCCGGACCTGGACCAAACCGGAGCAAATGGCCTTTGGCGATGTGCCGCTCGAGGAGCTCTACACGAATGTGACCATGCCCTGCCCCGGCGCCCCGCATCTCTACGTGGCGCTGCCCTCACGTTTCGTGATGAAGCGCCAATGGATGTCTTCCGAGTTGGCAAGATCACTCACCGTGCAGGAAGGCCGCGAAGCCGATGTCTCCGACACCGTGTTCATGACCAGCCGTGGCGGCACCGTTTACGAACGTCATTTCCCCGCCGCCTACCTCAAGCCCGGCCTTGATCCGCAGGACTGGGTCGGGCGCAACAACATGGTCACCGCCGGACTCGTCGAGCTCGACGGAGGCACGACGTGGGGCTTCTACCGCTCCCGCCACTATGCTTCGGCCAGCAGCAAGCTGACCCTGCACACCCTGCGCCGCGATGGCTTTGCCCGGTTGCGCGCCGGACGCAAAACCGGCCGCGTGCTGACCAAGCCATTCGTCGCCGCCGGGGATAACCTCTGCCTCAACTTCGCGACCAGCGCCGCCGGCACGCTGCGGATTGACGTGCTTGATGCCGGCGGGAAACCCATCGCTGGCTTTTCCGGACGCGCCGCCGCCAGGCTCTTCGGCGACAGCACGCATTTTGTCGTCCCGTGGTCGAAACAACGCGGCTGGTCCGAACTCAACGGCCGCGCCATCCGCCTGCGCTTCACCTTGCAGGAGGCCGACCTTTACGCACTGCAACAAATCCGGACGACATGAGCCACATCGCCAATCATCGCGCCGCCTGGATGTCCGGACGGTGGGGACTGATGGTCCACTGGATCCCGCCCGGCCCCGCCCGCGAAAGCGGGCCCTACATCGGGGACTTCGACCGGGCGGTCTCCGCCTTCAACATCGAACGCTTTCTCCAGCAGTTCGCCGACACCGGCGCGGACTGGCTGATCTTCACCATCGGCCAGAACACTGGTTTTTATGCCAGCCCCAACTCGGTCTTGGACCGCCTGGTCGGTCCCGGTCATGGCTCACAACGCGACCTCGTCTTGGAAATCGCCCAGGGCGTCAACCGCCTTGGTAAACGTTTCATCCCCTATCTCCCGGCCGAGATCAAGGCTCCCACCCAACTGCACGCCGGCTTCGCGTGGAACCCCGCCGACCAGGCCGAATTCGAGCGCCGCTACACCGCCTTCATCCGCGAATACTCGCTGCGGCTCGGCCGCCTGCACCACGGCTGGTGGTATGACGGCTGCTACAACTGGAAAGCCTTTCGCCAGACCATGCGCCACTGGGACTGGTGGTGCGACGCCTCGCGCGCCGGCAATCCCGACGCCGCCCTCGCCTTCAACGACGGCTCCTACTGCTGCGGCCTCGAAAAGCCCGTCACGCCGCTGCAGGATTATCTCTCGGGCGAAATCTGGCAGCTGCAGGGCGACCGCATCGTCTGCGGCAACCCCGAGGAAGGCCCCGTCACCCACGTCCTGCCCACGGACCGCTTCGTCGCGGGCACGAATTGCCAGTGGCACGGCCTGCTGCCCATCGACTGCCCCTGGGGCTACAACCACCCGCCGGCCGGCCCCATGCCGGGCCCAAAATATACCGACACCGACCTGTTCGGTTTCGTGCGCCAGTGTCTAGCGGTCGGCGGCGGTGTCACGCTCAACGTCGGCATCTATCAGGAAGGCCATATGCCGCAGGCCACGCTCGATCAACTCGCCCGGATGCGTGCCGCGCTAAACCGCTGACTTCGGCCTGTGGCACCGGCAAGGGCGGTTACCGTGGTTTTAAAAATGTCATTGCCGCAGACAGGTAGGGCCTGACCTCCGGGCAGGCCGCGGTCCGCTCAGAGAGCGGACCCTACCGGCGCTACCGCGCCTCAGTGCATCGGCCAGTAATGAGAAATCTTTTTCCGCAAAAACCGGACGCTGGCGGCCAGTTGCTCCATGCCGTTCACGCCGTCCTCGATGCTGATCCAGTTGTCGAAGCCGACGCCGCGCAGCGTCGAGAAAATCGCGTCGTAGTCGTTGAGCCCCTTGCCGATCTCGCCGTGCGCGAGCCGCTTGGCGTAACCAAGCGCCCCGCCTTCTTCCTTGCGCAAATCCTCCAGCGTGCCGCTGAGCAGATACCGGTCGCTCGCGTGCATCGTCACCACCCGGTGCTTCACGCGCGCCAGCAGGTCCAGCGGATCGTTGCCGGCGAGGAAGGCGTTGCTCGGATCGTAATTCACGCCAAAGTGCGGGTGGTGCAGGCGGTCCACCAGCGCGCAAAACACCTCCAGCTTCTGCGCAAATTCCGGATACGCCCAGAAATCGTCCTTGTAGTGGTTTTCGAGGATGAGCGTGACGCCGCACTTCTCCGCCTCTGGCAGGCAGGCCTCGATGTTGGCCACGACGATATCAAGCCCCTGCGCCACGGTCAGCTCCGGCCGGCGCTGGCCGGAAAGCACCCGGCAATACTTCGCGCCGAGCGTCGCCGCCATCCGGATCCAGGTTTTTTCCTTTTCGATCTCGATCTGCCGCAACCGCGGGTCGGGCTGCGAGAAATCCGGCGAGCAGCACAGCATCGGGATCACCATGCCCGCCGCCTCGACCTGCCGGCGCGCCACCGGCCACTGCACCGGGTCCGCCAGCTCCAGCATCCCGCTGTAGTATTCGAGCCCGTCGAGGCCGAGCGGCGCGGCGAGATCCACCCACTGTTGCAGGGTCATCGAGCCGTCCTTGCAGAGCTGCTGCATGAAGGCCTTGGGAAACGCGGCGAGCTTCGGCATGGGAAAATCAGAAGGAATCAACCACGAATGGACACGAATTTACACGAATAGAAATGCCGTCACGACCGGGTCTCATTCGTGTAAATTTGTGTCCATTCGTGGTTAAAAAATCTTAACTATCCGTCTTCACCGGGTTCCGGCCATAGACGGAGAACTGCTCCAGTTCCACGACGGAGCCGGTGATCGGCCCCGATTCGTCGCCCAGCCAATAGACCGCGGCGGCGGCGATCTCCTCCGGCTGGATCAGCCGGCCCGAGGGGGCGTAGAGCGGCGGGAGTTTTTGCGCCCAGTCCGGCGGCAGGCCCTGCGCCACCTGCGCCGCCTGCTCGCGCGCGGTCAGCACCCAACCGACATTGAAATGCGTGAAGCGCACGCGGTCGGTGCCGTGGGCGTTGGCGAGGTTGCGGGAGAGCGTCTGCAGCGCGCCCTTCGAGACACTGTAGTCAATGAACGTCGCCTCGCCGCTGAGCGCGTTGATCGACCCGATGCTGAGCACGCTGCCGTGGTGCGCTTTGAGCTGTGGGAACGCCGCCTGAATCAAAAACAACGGCGCGCGCACATTGATGGCCATCGTGCGCTCGAATTTTTCCGGAGTGATGGTGTGCAGCGTCTCGCGCGGCACGATGGCCGCGTTGTTCACCAGGCCGGTGATCTTGCCGAAGGCCGCGATCGCCGCCGCCACAATGCGCGCGGGTGCCGCCGGGTCCACCAAATCGTCGATATGCAGCGCCGCCGCTGCGCCCAGCTTCGCCACCAGCGCCTCCCCTTCCGCACGGTCGAGGCCGTGGACGAGCACGCGCGCACCCTCGGCGACACAACGCTCCGCGATGGCCCGGCCGATGCCATTGGTGCTGCCGGTGACGATGATGACTTTGTCTTTCAGGCGCATGGAATCAATGGACCACAGATATCACCGATGCACACGGATAAAACCGAGAACAGAAGGCCAGGTTGTGCGTCCCATCGCCCCATAACAATCCATGTTTATCCGTGTCCATCCGTGGTGAAAAATTCCGATCAAACCGCCTCCACCTTCACCTCGGTCTTGACCGAGTTGGCGATGAAACACTGTTCGTGCGCCCGGTGATGCAGATCCGCCACGGCCGCGGCGTCCGGACGTTTTTCCCCGCCATAGGCGATCACTGGCCGCAGCGTGATGAGGCTGACCCACGGCACGCCGTTCGCGTTCTTGGTCATGATGCCCACGGCCTCGTCGCGGTAACTCTCCACCTCATAGCCCGCGCGCGCCGCCAGGAACAGGAAGGTGAGCATGTGGCAGCTGGCGACGGAGGCCACGAACGCCTCCTCCGGGTCAACATGCGCGGGATTCGACCACGGCACCGGCACGACGGAGGGCGCCGGCGAGGCCGGCACGGTCACGCCGCCGTCGAAGCTCCACGTGTGCTCGCGCGAATAACGCCCTTTCAGAAAGTCCGGTCCGTTACGCTGCCAGGCAATTTTTGCTTTGTGGTCGGCCATGGGGATCAGGCGGGTTTCAGCACGGCTTTCACGATGTCGCCGCGGTGCATTTTCTCGAAAGCCTCGTGCCAGGACTCGAGCGCCCAGATGCCGCCGAGGACCGGACGCACGTCGAGCTGACCCGAGGCGAGCAGCGCCAGCACGCGCTCCCACACCGGCCAGTTATGCGAAAAGCTGCCCTGCAGGGTGATGTTTTTCTGCACCAGCGGATCGAGCGAGAAGTTCAGCGGCTGCGGCCCCCAGCCCACCTTGCTGATCCAGCCGTTGGGCCGCACGAGTTCGAGCGCGGCCTTCAGCGCGGCCGAAGCGCCGGCGGCATCAATCACGCCGTCGACCCCAAGCCCGTCGCGTGCTTTCGCCCAGGCGGTCGCATCGCCGATGATCACTTCGCAGCCGTAGGCCTTCGCCTTTTCCAACCGTGACTTGTCGCGCTCCAGGCCCACCAGCGCCACCTGCGCGCCGGCGAGCCGGGCCATCGCCGCGCACAGGATGCCGATCGGTCCCGGCCCGAGCACGATCACGCGGTCGCCGGGCAAAATCTTCGCGTTGTTGATCACGGCGTTGTAGGCCACGCAGCAGGGCTCGGTCAGCGCTGCCTGCTCCATCGCGAGGCCGGCCGGCACCCGGTGCAGGCAGCGCGCGGGCACGCGGACGTAGCGGGTCATCGCCCCGTCCACGCCGTAGCCGAAACCCTTGCGGGTCGGGTCGAGATTGTAGAGCCCGGCGCGGCTGAGCGGGCTGTCGGGATCGATCACCGCCGCCGTCTCGCTGACCACGCGGTCGCCTTCGCGCCACGCCTTCACCGCGCGGCCGGTCGCGGCAATGGTGCCGCCAAACTCGTGCCCGAGCACGACGGGATAATTCACCTTCCAGCTGTGCGTGCTGTGCCACTGGTGCAGGTCGCTGCCGCAGACGCCGACCGCCTCGACCGCGAGGATGACATCCTCCGGCCCCGGTTCCGGGCGGGCAAACTCGCGCAGCTCAACGCTGCCGGCTTCTGGGGCAAAATTTACAACGGCGGGGCTTTTCATGGGGAAATGGTTTCAGCCGACGGCGACCTCGCCGCAGGCGTGCACGCGTTTGCAGATCAGCCGCAGCGTGCCTTCCAGGTTGCCGTCGGCGGGGCGGAAAGAGTCGGCATCCACCGCCAGCGGCGCGCCGATCACCACGAGCGGGGCGCCGTATTCCGGCGTGCGCACGGCCTGTTCCAACGTGAGTCCGCCCACGGCCTGCACCGGCACCTTCACCGCCCGCACCACCTCGCGCAGTTGGTCGAGCGGACTCGGCATGCGCCGCCCCGCCGCCGCGAGGCCACGGCGTTCGTCGTAGCCGATGTGGTGGATCACAAAATCGCAGCCCAGGTCCTCGATCCATTTGGCGCCCGCGACCATGTCGGGGCAGCCGAGGTTGTCGCCCATCACCTTCACCCCGTGGTCGCGCCCGGCCTTGACCACGCACTTGATCGTTTCCTCGTGCGCCCGGGCCATGACGACGACATGCGTCGCGCCGGCCTTGGCCATCATCTCGGCCTCAAGATAGCCGCCGTCCATCGTCTTCAGGTCGGCCACGATCGGCACGCCGGGAAACCGCTCGCGCAGCGCCCGCACCCCGTGCAATCCCTCGGCCAAGATCAGCGGCGTGCCCGCCTCCAGCCAGTCCACCCCGGCGCGTCGCGCGATTTCGGCGGTGGCCAACGCCTCCCTGATGTCGGTCAGGTCGAGGGAAATCTGGACAACGGGGCGCATCGGGTTGGCAGCGTTGGGCGACATGGCCGGCCGCGTCAACGCCGCACCCCGTCAGCGCACCTGCAGGGTGTCGCCCTCGAAGGTGAGCCCGAGCGACGGCACGACCACGGCCTTGCGGTCACCCGCCCTTTTCACGCGGCCGGCGAGCCAGGCATCATAGCCCGCGGCCTGGGCGGCCGCGAGCACGGCGGCGCTGCGGGCGGGATCCACGTAGGCGGCGAAGCCCACGCCTTGGTTGAAGGTCGCATACATCTCGCGCTCCGTGATCGGCCCCGCCTCCTGCAAAAACTTGAACAACGGCAACGGCGCGCGGGGCGCGGTGATTTCGTAAACGAAGGGCTCCTCCAGGCGCATGAGATTGCGCCAGCCGTGGCCGGTGACGTGCGCCACGTAGTTGAGCTTCAACCCGCGTTTCTGGCACTCCGCGACAAACTTCACGTAGATGACCGAGGGAGCGAGCAGCGCCTCGCCGTAGGTGCGCGGGTCGCCGTGGCCGATGGGCGTCTGGTAGCCTTGCGGGAGTTTTTCGGCAATGAGCCGGCAGAGCGAAAGGCCGTTGGTCTGCACGCCGGAGCTCGCCAAAAAGATGATGTGGTCGCCGTCGCGCACATCACCCGTGATGCGCAGCGCCTTAGGCGCGATTTTGCCGATGGCCGAGCCCGCGAGCACAATCGTGTTGGGCTCGACGATGCCTTTGAGCGTCGGCGTCTCGCCTCCGCCCCAAACCGCGCCGGCCTGACGGCAACCCTCGGCCCAGCCCGCAACGAGCGCCTGCATCCGCGGCGCGTCGGCAAACCAACCGGAATCACCCACCGCCGCGTGCATCGCCACCGAGATCGGCAGCGCGCCGCAGGTCGCGAGGTCGTTCACGATCGTCGCCACGGTGTCGATGGCGATTTCGCGGTAAAAGGTTTTGCCCGTCGCCGCATAAACCGCGTCGGCCACGAGGTTCTTGGTGCCGAGGCCTTCCTCCACGTGCGCGAGGTAGTGGTCCGCCGCCTCGATCAGGTAGGCGCTCTCGCCGCGGGTCGTCGCGGGCTCGGAGTAGCCGTGTTCCTTCAGCAGTGGCGCCGTAGTGCGCGCGGCCTGCTGGCAGGCGCGCTTGAACGCATCAAGCTGGTCGTAGCGGACGCCGGAGGATTCGTAGCTCAGGGACATGGAAATTTTCGATTTTCGATTCTGGATTTTCGATTTTAATCCGGATTCGCAAGGGCTCGGTTTTGGGTCTGTAATCCAAAATCGAGAATCCAAAATCGAAAATTCCTCAGTAGCTCCGCCCCTCCGCCTTTTCGTAGTAATTCACGTAGGCCTGGTTCACGACGCGGTAGCCGCCGGGCGTCGGATACCGGCCGGTGAAATACCAGTCGCCGGTGTGGTTGGGCACGGCGGCGTGGAGGCTGCCGATCTTTTGGAAAATGATCTCCACCTCGCCGTTCCAGTCCACGCCCTTCGGTCGCACGCGCTGTGCGATCCGCGCCGAGATTTCTTCCGGCGTGAAGGGCTCGTAGAGCTTCCGCACGTGGTTGGTCGTGCCACCCTTGGCGATTTCCTCGCGGCATAGACCGTAAACCTCCTGCAGCAGATCGCCCTGCCCCCGCTCCTGCAGGAGATCCACCGCCGCCTCAAAGGCGATGAACTTGCCCAGCTCGGACATGTCGATGCCGTAGCAGTCGGGGTAGCGGATCTGCGGCGCGGTCGAGACGATGACGATCTTGCGCGGCTGAAGGCGGGCGAGGATGCGCAGGATGGATTTGCGCAGCGTGGTGCCGCGGACGATGGAATCGTCCACGCACACGAGGTTGTCGCCGGGCTTCACCGAGCCGTAGCTGATGTCATAGACATGGCTGGCGAGCTGGTTGCGCATGCTTTCCTGGCCGATGAAGGTGCGCAGCTTGATGTCCTTGCTCACGACCTTCTCGCTGCGCGGCCAGTTGTTGAGGATGAGGTCGTCGAGCACCGCCTCGGTCAGGGCGCCGCGGGCGCTGGCCTCAAGGATCGCGGCCTTCACCTCCGTGCGGCGTCGCTCCCGCAGCGCCGACATGAGCCCGTAGTAGGCGGTCTCGGCGGTGTTGGGGATGAAGCTGAAGACGGTGTTGGTCCAATCGTGGTCGATGGACCGAATGACCTGGTCGCAGAGCTGCGCGCCCAGGGCCTTGCGCTCGGCGTAGATGTCGAGGTCGTTGCCCCGGGAAAAATAGATGCGCTCGAAGGAACAGGCCGCACGGGGCAGCGGGGCCGTGAAAGCCGCCTCCGTCACCGTGCCGGCGCGCTTGATCACGACGACGTGGCCGGGCTCGACCTCCTTCACCTGCTCCGCCGCGAGGTCGAACACCGTCATGAGCGGCGCACGCTCGGAGGCGAAGGCTACGACCTCGTCGTCGCGGTAATAAAAGCAGGGCCGGATGCCGGACGGATCGCGGGCCACGAAGGCGTCGCCGTTGCCGGTCAGCCCGCAGAGGGTGTAGCCGCCGTCCCACTTCTGCGCGGCCCGCGTCAGCACGCGCGTCAGGTCGAGTTCCTCGCTGATGCGCTGCGACATCTCCTCGCCGCCGAGGCCGGTGGTGCGCAGCTGCCGGTAGAGGTCCTCGTGTTCCTCATCGAGGAAGAAGCCGATCTTTTCCAGCACGGCCTGCGTGTCGGTCGCGTAGATCGGGTGCTGGCCCATCGCCGTGAGCGACTGGTTGAGCTCGGTGGTGTTGGTGAGGTTGAAATTGCCGCAGAGCGCGAGGTTGCGCGTCGGCCACGGGCTGCGCCGGAAAAACGGGTGGCAGGAGGAGAGGTTGTAGCCGCCGCTTGTGCCGTAGCGCAGGTGGCCCATCAGCAGCTCGCCGCCGAAGTCGAACGACTTCTTTACCGTTTCGGGGAACTCGGGATGGATGACCCCGGCGCCGACCTTGTCGTTGTATTGCGCCAGCAGGCCCTTGAAGACCTTGTCGAGCGGGTTGCCCTTCACGCTGCGCTCGCGGAACATGAAGGCCTCGCCGGCCGGCATGCCAAGCTTGACGCAGGCCGCGCCTGCGCCGTCCTGGCCGCGGTTGTGCTGCTTCTCCATGAGCAGGAAAAGCTTGGTGAAACCCCAGAGCGGCGTGCCGTATTTTTCCTGATAGTAGGCGAGCGGCTTGAGCAACCGCACGAGGGCGACGCCGCATTCGTGGGTGACCCGGTCGCTCATGACGCGTGCTCCGGCCGGGTTCCAGCCGCACCGACCCGGTGCGGGGAGTTGCGGTTGGGCGTTGGGTGCTGGTGAGTCCTCACGGGCGTCAAAAACGTTTATTCCGCCGAGTCACGGTCCATCGTCAACGGCTTTCTGGAAAAAGCTCCCGCCGGACACCGTCAGTCCCCTTGACGCGCCCCGGTGGATGCGAAACATCGCCGTTCCGACCATGCTGATTCTCCGCGGCGCACCCGCCCTCTCCGACTTTCGTCTGCAAAAGCTCCGGCAGGAACTGACCGCCGCCGGGGTGCCGGTGCGGGGCCTCGCGACCGCCTTCGTGCACCTGGTGGAGACCGACGCCCCACTGGCTGCGGCGGAGCATTCCGTGCTGGAAAAACTGCTCACCTACGGGCCCCGACGCACCGCGGGCGCGCCGGTCGGGTTCCTGCAGGTGGTCGCACCGCGGCCCGGCACCATTTCGCCGTGGTCCTCGAAGGCCACCGACATCGCGCACCTCTGCGGCTTGTCCCGGGTAAAACGGATCGAACGCGTGACCGCCTACTGGCTCGAATGGGACAACGCCGCCCTCCAACCGCCGTTGCACGTGGTGCCGGCCGCCGCCCTCGCGACCCTGCGGGCCAAGCTGCACGATCGGATGACGCAGACGGTGTTTGGCTCGCTCGAAGACTGCGCCGCCCTTTTTCGTCACGAGTCGCCCAAGCCGATGGCCAGCGTGCCGGTGCTCACGGGCGGTCGCGCCGCGCTGGTCGCCGCCAACCGGGACCTCGGCCTCGCCCTCGCCGAGGATGAGATTGATTACCTCGTCGCCGCCTTCACCAAGCTCGGGCGCGACCCCAACGACATCGAGCTGATGATGTTTGCGCAGGCCAACTCCGAGCACTGCCGCCACAAGATCTTCAACGCTTCGTGGGTCATCGACGGCAAGGCCAAGGACAAGACCCTGTTCGGCATGATCCGCGAAACGCACCAGGCCCACCCGGCGGGAACCGTCGTCGCCTATGCCGACAATTCTTCGGTCATCGAGGGCGCCAGCATA
>JAHCLN010000112.1 GCA_026125215.1 Opitutaceae bacterium | reverse complement strand
GCCGCGGTGGCCTACGGCGCGGACGGCCTTTGCATCGAGAGCCACGTCAATCCGTCGCACGGGATCGGCGACGATCCGAAGCAGGCGCTTACGCCCGAGGTGCTGCACCGCACGATCCGGCAGGCGAGGCAGCTCTGGCAGCTCCGGCACGCCGAGGCTACAGCAGGTTGAGCTGCGAGTCGTCGGCCGGGGCGACGCTGATCTTTTTCTTCGGCCGGGCAACGGGGGTGGCGGCAGGGAGGGAAACGCTGGTGTCGTCGCTTTCGAGTTTCGCGAGGATGGTCTTGGCCCGGTCAATGACGCTGAGCGGGAGTCCGGCGAGCCGCGCGACCTGGATGCCGTAGCTGCGGTCGGCGGCGCCGGCGACGACGCGGCGGACGAAGACGATCTCGTCGTTCCACTCCTTCACGGCCACGGAGAAGTTGCGGAGGCGGGGCAGATGTTTTTCGAGCTGGGTGAGCTCCTGGTAATGCGTGGCGAAAAGCGTGCGGGGGCCGCGCTCCGGGTCGCGATGCAGATGCTCGACGACGGCCCATGCGATGCTGAGC
Source organism: Opitutaceae bacterium (assembly GCA_026125215.1). GTDB lineage: Bacteria > Verrucomicrobiota > Verrucomicrobiia > Opitutales > Opitutaceae > UBA2377. The sequence goes on along the minus strand of JAHCLN010000112.1, from coordinate 10,380 downwards.
CCGTCGTAGGTCGAGGTGCCGCGGCCGATTTCGTCGAGGATGATGAGCGAACGGTCGGTGGCGTGGTTGAGGATGTTGGCGGTTTCGTTCATCTCCACCATGAAGGTGGAATTGCCGCGGGCGAGGTCGTCGCTTGCGCCCACCCGGGAGAAAATCCGGTCCACGAGGCCGACGCGGCACCGGCGGGCGGGAACCCAGCAGCCGACGTGCGCGAGCAGGGCGATCAGCGCGACCTGGCGGATGTAGGTGGACTTGCCGGCCATGTTGGGGCCGGTGAGCAGCGCCAGCTGCGCGTCGCCGCAGGAGAGGTGGGTGTCGTTGGGGACGAAGGCCTGGTTGCCGCCGCGGGCGACGGTCTCGGTGGCCTTGAGCATCTGTTCGACGACGGGGTGGCGGCCTTCGGTGATTTCCAGGGTGTCGCTTTCGTCGATCTCCGGCCGGCAATAACTCCACTCGCGCGCGAGCACCGCCCAGCCGGCGAGGACGTCAAGCTCGGCCAGCGCCTCGGCCGTGCGGGTCAGCGCAGCCGCATCGGCGATGACGGAGGAAACCAGGGCGTTGAACAGCTCCTGTTCGCGGGTGAGGGCGCTTTCCTCGGCGTGGAAGATTTCCTTTTCCTTCTGCTTGAGCGCCTCGGTGACGTAGCGTTCGCCGCCCACGGTCGTCTGGCGGCGGATGTAGTCGGACGGCACCAGGTGCAGGTTGGCCTTGGTGACCTCGATGTAGTAGCCGAAGTTGTTCGTGAACCTGACCTTCAGGCTGCGGATGCCGGTGCGCTCCTGCTCGGTGCGTTCCAGATCGGAGAGCCAGGTCCGGTTGTCGGTGGTGAGGGCGCGCAGGCGGTCGAGCTCCGCGTCGTAGCCGGGGCGGATGTAATTGCCGTCGGCGACATCGGCGGGGAGTTCGTCGTTGAGCCCGCCGGAGAGCAGGCCGTGGAGGCCGGGCAGTTCGTCAATGCGCGGGCGGTAATCGTCGGCCAGCCGGCCGGCGAAGGCGGCCAGCTCCGCCCGCAGCGCGGGCAACTGGCCGAGCGTGTCACGCACGCCGCCGAGTTCGCGCGGGTTGCGGAGGCGGTTTTGGAGCCGGCCGAGGATGCGCGGGATGTCGCGGACATTGGCGAGGAGTTCGCGCAGGGCGGCCAGCCGGGCGGGCTGGGCGAGCAGCTCGCCCACGAGGTGCTGCCGCCGGTGAATCTCCCCGAGGTCGAGCACGGGCGCAGCCAGCCAGCGTTCAAGCAGCCGCGCCCCGGCGGCCGTGGTGGTCCGGCCGATGGCGTGGAGCAGCGAGCCTGCGTGCCCGTCTTGGGCGGATCGGAAGATCTCGAGGTTGCGCAGGGTGGCGGGATCGAGCAGCAACGTGCCGGCGCTGCGGTATTCCTGCAGCTGGCGCAGGTTCTCCGGCCGGGCGCAGAGGTTTTCCGTGGCGTAGTAGACGAGCGCACCGGCGGGACCGAGGGCGGGGTGCGTGTGCTGCAGGCCGAAGCCCTGGAGATTGAGCACGCCGAGCGTGTCCATGACGGTCTTGGCGCCGGTGGCGGTCTCGAAGTTGTAGGCCGCGAGTTCCGAGGCCAGCCGGCCCGCGCAGAAGGCGTGGAGGGCGTGCACCGCGGTTTGCTCGTGCGGGGCGGCCTGCCAGGCGTCGAGCGCCCCTTCCGGCAAAATCAACTCAGCGGGATCGAGGGCGGTGAGGACCGGCAGGAGATTTTCGATCCGCGGGTCGGAGGCCAGGCGGAACTCGCCGGTCGAGAGGTCGAGCCACGCGGCATGCAGGCCGGTTTTGTCGAGGGCGATGGCGGCCAGGTAATGGTTGCGGTTGGCGTCGAGCTGGCTGGCCGCCAGGGTGGTGCCGGGGGAAAGGATGCGCGTGAGCGTGCGCTTTACCAGCTTGCCGGCCTTGGCCGGTTCGGCCTGGTCGCAGATGGCGACTTTCTTGCCGGCGGTGAGGAGCTTGTTGACGTAGGTGTCCACCGCATGGGCCGGGATGCCCGCCATCGGGTGCTCCTGCCGCTTGGTGAGCGTGAGGCCGCAGATCCGCGAGGCGGTGACGGCGTCGTCGAAGAACATCTCGAAGAAATCGCCGAGCCGGAAAAGCAGCAGCGTGTCGCGCGGCAGACCGCGTTTCACCTCGAAGTATTGCTGCATCATCGGGGTCAGCTTCGGCTCGGTGCTCATCGGGGCTGCCACGCTCACGCAAAGCCGCGGGCGCGCAAAGAAAAATATTCGGCGGACGCAGCCTTGCCACGGGCCGGCCGGCCCGGTTTGCGTGCAGGGATGCCGGTTTCACTCTTCCATCGCGATCTCGGCGGCGCCGGGCGGCCCCCGCTGGTCATCCTGCACGGCATGCTCGGCTCCTCGCGCAACTGGCAGACGGCGGGCAAGGACCTCGCGGCGCATTACCACGTCCATGCCCTCGACGCGCGCAACCATGGAAGTTCACCGCATGCGGACACCATGGATTATCCGGCGATGATGGCGGATGTGCTGGGCTGGCTGGATGCGCAGGGCCTGGCCAAGGTCACGTTGCTCGGGCACAGCATGGGCGGGAAGACGGCCATGCTGCTGGCCTGCCGGCATCCGGAGCGGGTGGAGCGGCTGGTCGTGGTGGACATCGCGCCCAAGCCCTACCGTTGGGCGAGCCACCGGGAGGAGTTTGCGGCGATGAACGCGCTCGACCTCGCGACGCTGGGCTCGCGCGCCGAAGCCGAGGTGCGGTTCGAAGCGCGCGTGCCCGATTGGGCGATGCGAAAATTTCTTGTCACCAACCTGGAGCGCCGACCGGAGGGCGGCTGGCGCTGGGTGGTCAACCTGCCCGTCATCACCGCAGCCCTGGCGACGCTTGAGGATAATCCGCTCGCGGCGCAGGAGACCTACCCCGGGCCGGCGGACTTCATCGTCGGCGGCAAGTCCGCCTATGTGGAGTCCGGCGACCACGCCGGCATCCGCGGGCACTTTCCGTCGGCGCGGATCACCGTGCTGCCGGCCGTCGGCCACAATCCGCACATGGAGGCGCGGCCGGCCTTTGTGACGGCGGTGACGGGATCTGCGGCATAAGGCGCGGAATTGGATTTCCCCCGGACGGGGAATCGTTTCGCTGGCGGCTCCCCATGAGCCTCCTGCAGACCGTCCTCCTCAAGTCCTGGCAAAACCCGGAATTGCTTTCGTCGAACCGCCTCGGGGCGCGCGCGACGCTCTATCCGTATCCGACCGCGGCCGCCGCGCGGGCCAACCGGCGTGAGGAGTCGCCGTGGTGGCGGTCGTTGAACGGCGACTGGGACTTCCGTCTGGTGGAGCGGCCCGAGGACGTGCCGGAAGATTTTGTGGAGCCCGGCTTCCGGCCCGGCCCGGAATGGAGCAAGCTGCCGGTGCCAAGCAACTGGACCATGCACGGCCACGACCGGCCGCACTACACGAATGTCGTGATGCCTTTCCCCGACCAGCCGCCGTCCGTGCCGGCTCTGAACCCGACCGGACTTTACCGCACGACCTTCGCCATCCCGCCAGACTGGGCCGGGCGGCGCACGATCCTTCATGTGGGCGGCGCCGAGAGCGTGCTCTGCGTCTGGGTGGATGGCAGGCCGGTCGGCCTCGCCAAGGACACGCGCCTGCCGTCCGAGTTTGACCTTACGCCCTACGTGAAGGCCGGCGCCACGCACAAGCTGGCCGCCGTGGTGATCAAGTGGTCCGACGCCAGTTTCGTCGAGGACCAGGACCAGTGGTGGATGGGCGGCATCCACCGCGAGGTGTATCTCTACTCGCAGGCGGACCACTACCTGGAGGATGTCTTCGTGCGCGGGGATCTGGACGCGGATCTGTGCACGGGTCACTTGCGCGTGGACGTGAAAGTCGGCGCGCCCGACCTGGTGGCCAAGGGCTGGAAGGCCCGCGTGCAACTGCACAACCCCGCCGGCCGGCCGGTCTTCCGGCGGCCGGTCGAGCTGGGGGTGTTTGAGACCAATTTCTGGCAAAATCCGCACAAACGCATCCGCATCGAGGCGCCCGTGCCTCGGCCGCAACTCTGGTCGGCCGAATCGCCAGCGCTCTACACCGCCGTCGTCACGCTCGTGGGTCCGGAGGGGCGGGAGGTCGAGCATACGGCCTGCCGGGTAGGGTTCCGGCGCATCGAGGTCCGCGACCGCCAGCTGCTGATCAACCGCGCCCCGGTGCGGATCACCGGCGTGAACCGCCACGAGCACGACGACGTGCACGGCAAGGCCGTGACCCGCGCGGGCATGCTGCAGGACGTGCTCACGATGAAACGGTTCAACGTGAACGCCGTGCGCACCTCGCACTACCCGAACGATCCGCACTGGTATGAGCTGTGCGACGAGCACGGGCTTTACGTGTTCGACGAGGCCGACGTGGAGTCGCACGCCTATTATCACGAACTGTGCCACGACAACCGCTACGCCGCGGCTTTTCTTGAACGCGGCCTGCGGATGGTCGAGCGCGACAAGAACCATCCTTCGATCATCGCATGGTCGCTGGGCAACGAGAGCGGCTACGGTCCGCACCACGACGCGATGGCCGGTTGGATCCGCCACCGCGACCCGAGCCGGGTCATCCATTACGAAGGCGCCATCAGCTGGAACTGGCAGGGCGGCCAGGCGGCCACGGACATCGTGGCCCCGATGTATGCCGAGATCGGCAAGCTTGTCGCCTGGGCGCAGGACCGGAAATCGCCCGACCAGCGGCGGCCGCTGATCCTGTGCGAATACTCGCACGCGATGGGCAACAGCAACGGCAGCCTCGCGGATTACTTCGACGCCTTCGACCGTTATCCGGGCCTGCAGGGCGGTTTCATCTGGGAATGGGTGGACCACGGCATCCGCCAACGCGATGCCGCCGGCCGCGAATACTGGGCCTACGGCGGCGATTTCGGCGACACGCCGAGCGACAAAAATTTTGTCTGCGACGGCCTCGTGTGGCCGGACCGCCGGCCGCACCCGGGGCTGTTTGAATACAAGCACCTCGCGCAGCCGGTGCGCGTGGAGGCGGTGGAGGCCAAGTCGGGCAAATTCCACGTTCACAACCGGCGTTGGTTTGCGTCGCTGCGCGATTTGCGCGGCACCTGGGAACTGTTGGTGAACGGCGAGCGGGCCGGCGGCGGCGCACTGCCGGCGCTCAACGCGGGGCCGCGGCACTCGCAGCTCATCAAGCTGGCCTATCCTGCCCGGGCGCTGCCTGCGGACGCGGAAGTCCACGTGACCTTTCGTTTCGCGCTGCGCCGTCCGACCAGCTGGGCGCCGGCGGGCCACGAGGTAGCCTGGCAGCAGCATGCCGTTCCCTCCGCGGCCTTCCGCCGGGTCAGGCCGGTTTCCCGGCCGGCAGCGGCGGTGCGGCCGGAACTGGACCGCACGGCCGGCGGCTGGACGGTCCGCGCCGGCGCGCTGACGTTTGATTTCGACCGCGAGGCCGGCGTGCTCCGCGATTTGGCCTATGCGGGCAACCTGCTCGTGCAGCGGGGGCCGCAGCTGGCCGTGTGGCGGGCCGCGACCGACAACGACGGCTTGAAGCTCTTCGACGTCGTCAACTGGGGTGGGGCGCGTTTTCTCGTCGAAGCCCTCAAGGCCGGTTATGACCGGATCGAGCTGGCGGACACGGAGGCCGCGGTGCAGGTGAACCGCGGCGGCGTGCGCATCGGCGTCACCCAGCGCTGGCTTTGTCCCGGCGCCAAGCGCCACATCACGCACCGGCATGACTACCTCGTCGGCGCGGACGGCCTGCTCACGGTGCGCAACACTTTCGCCGTGGACCGGGCCTTGCCCGAACTCCCACGGGTGGGCGTCAACCTGGTGCTGCCCCCGGTGCTCGAGCAGCTGGAGTGGTTCGGCAACGGGCCGCTGGAAAACTACGCGGACCGCAAGCGGAGCGCGCTGGTGGCGCGCCACCGCAGCACGGTCACGGAGCAATATGTGCCCTACATTTTGCCGCAGGAACACGGCAACAAAACCGACGTGCGCTGGCTGGCCCTGCATGACGGCGCGGGCCGGGGTGTGCGCTTCACCGCCCAAGACCGGCATATGGAGGCCTCGGCGAGCCATTTCACCGCCGCCGACCTCTATGCCGCAAAGCATACCACGGACCTGACGCCCCGTCCGGAAGTCCAGGTAAACCTCGACCACGGCCAGCGCGGCCTCGGCACGGCGAGCTGCGGCCCGGACACGCTGCCGCAATACCGGATCCAGCCGGGCAAGTATCAGCTCAATTTCACCGTTTCGCCCACAGGCGGAGCGAGTTGAGCATGAAATCTTCCAGGGCGGTCGCGACGTTGAGGTTAAGGCGGAGCAGGCCGACGGCGTGCTCCAGACGGTCCACGGCGCCGATGAGGGCGGTGCGGGCGGCGGCGTCGCCGGCCGCAAGCCGGGGCTGGGCGTAGTCCCGCGTGGCCTCCTCGATCGCGGCGAAGAGCCGCAGCCGGAGTCCGTTGGCGAGGCCGGTTTCGATGGCCACCTGTTCGTCCTCCTCGATGTCGGCGGGGAGTTTTTCCTTCTCGATTTTCCAGGCTTCCCCGGTGGCGGCATCAAGGACCGCGCTGAAGCGCGCCACGAGTCCGTAGGCGCCGAAAATCTGCTCGGCGGCGGCCTGCTTGTCGCCGATGCCGGCCTCGAAACGTCCGAGCCAGGCGCGGTAATCGTCGAGCCAGGCGGGCCACCCGGCAAAGTCCACGCGGGCGAGGGTGCTGGGAAAGCGGAAATGCAGGACGCGGCTGCGGATGGTGGGCAGCAGCGCGTAGGGACGCGCCGTGAGCAGGAGCAGCGTGGTGTTGGCCGGCGGCTCCTCCAGCGTTTTCAGGAAGATGTTGGCGGCGGCGAGGTTCATGCGGTCGGCCTCGTGGACGATCGCCACCTTGCGCCTCGCGACCGTGGCCGACACCTGCACTTTGCCGATCAGCTCGCGGGTGGCATCGGCGCCGATCTGCCGCATCTTGCCCGACGGTCGCAGGGCAAAGCAGTCCGGGTGCTGTTCGGGCGGAAAGGCCGCCGTGGACTGCGGGGTGTTGAGCAGCCGGTCGGCGATGGCGTGGGCCAGTTGCACGAGCACGGGCTGATCCTCGCCGTGGAGGAGCAGGCTGTGCGAAAGCCGGTCGCGCGCGATGGCGTTCTCGATCACCGCGACGGCGGGTGAGCCGGCGAGCGCGGAAGGCCATTCAGCGGGGACGGTCATGGCTCGAGGGGACAAAATTTAACGAAACCCGGCTGACACATCGTTGGGCAATTCCGCGTGACAAACATGCCATGAACTATCCGAGGCGGACCTGCACGTGTTCCCAGATGGTCTGGGCGACCTGCGCGGGCGTCCGGGTGCCGTCCACGAGGATGACGCGCTCGGGCATGTTTTTCGCGAGGAGCAGGTAGCCTTCGCGGACCTTGTTGTAGAAGCCGATGTTCTCGCGTTCCATCCGGTCGGGCAGGTCGGTGGTGCGCTGCTTGAGGCGGGCGAGGCTGACCTCGGTGGGCACGTCGATCACGACGGTGACGTCGGGCATGACGTTGCCGACGGCGAAGCGGTTGATCTGGGCGACGGGGTCGGCGGCGAGTTTGCGGGCGATGCCCTGATAGACGGTGGAAGAGTCGAGGAAACGGTCGCTGAGCACGTATTTGCCGGCGAGGAGGGCGGGGGCGATGACCTCGCGGACCAACTGGGCGCGGGCGGCGGCGAAGAGCAGCAGCTCGGTCTCGGCGCACATCTCGTCGCCTTTGGAGTTGTGGACGATGATATTGCGGATCTGCTCGCCGATCTCGGTGCCGCCGGGCTCGCGGGTGGTCACGACATCCTTGCCGGTCTTCTGCAAATGGGCCGCGAGCAGGGAAATCTGGGTGGATTTGCCACTGCCCTCGGAGCCTTCGAACGAGATGAGTTTGCCGGTGGGCTTTTGGTGGAGGGGCATGCGGAAAGTCTGCGGGGTTATTTCCAGTTGGCGAGGAAGGTTTCGAGGTCGGCGAGGGTCGGACTGCGGCCGGTGCGCACGTAGTGGCCGCTGGTGCAGACGCCGACGCCGAGGCAAGCCTCGGGCGGGAGGCCCATGAGCTGGCCGGCGCTGAAGCCGGCGTTGAAATGGTCGCCCGCGCCGGTGGTGATGAGCGGCTGGGCCACGTAGGGCCCCGGCACCCAGTGGGTGCCCTCGCGCGTGGCGCAGGCGGCGGCTTCTTTCGGGTGGATGACGACGGTGGTGAGATCGAGCCGGGTGCGGATTTTCTCCGCCATCGCGCGCAGGCCGTGTTCGGTCTCGGTTTCCTTGCCGAAGCCCAGCACGTCGAACACCTGCTGCGCTTCCTTGAGGTTGAGCCCGAGCGTCACCCGGCCGAACTGCTCGAACTTGCCGATCGTATCGAGGGCATACACCAGGTCGGCGCGGGAACGTTTCTCGGGGTCGGCGAGATCGAAGAAGAAGATGCGGCCGGGTTTGACCGGGACCTGCGGCAGCACGGTCTGGACCAGGTCCACGAAGACCGCCGTGAGATTCGGAATCATGGTCCAGTTGACCAGGGCGATGAGGTCCGCGGTCGCGAGCATGCGGCGGTAGTTGTCGCCGCCGACGACCGCCGCAATTTTCTCCGGGGTGATTTCGTCCAGGCTGCGCATCATGCCGAGCATGAGCTTGCCGTCGGTGAACTCGACGGCCGTGGTGGCCGCCGGGTCGCAGAGGGAGATCACCTGCGCCTTGGCGGCGAGGTCGGCGAAGACCGGATGGACCGCGGATTTGCCGAGCGCGCCGACATAGGTGATGTCCGCCCCCTGCGCGAGCAGGGCGTTGGCCATGATGGGGCCGTTGCCGCCGAGTTTGTCCATCCGCGGGTAAAATTCGAGGTTGGTGCTCTTGCCCGCCGCGGCGGTGATGCGCTGGCCAAACTCGGCGATGGTGCCGATGGGCGTGAAGTTATCCCCCTGGCCGGCCCGGAGCGCCACCGGGGTGACGATGGTGTCCACGAAGCCGTCGAAGCCGACGAGGGCGCGCTTTTGGGCGAGGGTCGCGCGCTGGGCGCGGAGCTGCTGGAGGGTGCGGGTCTTGAAATCCATGCGGGACGGCAGGGAAAAATCACGCCGCACCCGCCGCAAACAGATTCGCGCAAGAATTTGCCGGCTTTTCCGTTGAACGGACGCGCCAAAGCCGGCAACAGTTCAGCGTCGTTCCCGCCCTGCCTGTCTTTTTCCCATCTTTGCCATGCTCAACATCGTGCAGATTTTCCTGCAATCAGACCTCGTCGGTCAGATCATCACCGTCGGCCTCGGCGTCTTCAGCCTCATTGCCTGGACCATCATGTTCGGCAAGCATTACGAGCTGAAGCGCCTCGCGCAGCTCAACTACGCCTTCGAGCAGCGGCTGCGCGACGAGCGTTCGTTGCTCGACCTGCCGGAGTCCTTCCGCAACCGCCGGGCGATCCCCTATGCGGATCTGTTCGCCGACGCCGTCGAAAGTTACTGGCGCGCGGCGGCGATTGCGAAAGAGCGGGGCAGCAGCGACACGCGGGCCCGGCTCGAGCATGCGGAGAACGCGCTGCAGCGTGCGCTCTCGCGGCAGGCGCTGCGCTACGAATCGAGCATGATCTTCCTCGCCAGCATCGTGACCGGCGCGCCCTTCCTCGGACTGCTCGGCACCGTGTGGGGCGTGATGGTTTCCTTCAGCGCGGTTTCCGTCCAGCAGACGGCGAGCATCCAGACGCTTGCCCCGGGCGTGGCCTCCGCGCTGCTCACCACCATCGCCGGCCTCGTGGTCGCCATCCCTTCCGTCTTCGGCTACAATTACATCCTGTCGAACACAAAGCGGATGATCACCGAACTCGAAAACTACGCCAGCTCCCTGGCCGACCGCATCGAGCTGGAGTCCCAATAACCGGAGAGACCGCATCATGGCCCGCACTTTCCGCCGCCGGCAGGCGCAGCACGCGATCTCCGAGCTGAACGTGACCAACCTCATCGACGTGGCGTTCACGCTGCTGATCATTTTCATGATCGCCACGCCGCTGATCCAGCAGGAGCAGCGCATCGAGGTGAAGCTGCCGACGGAGTCCACGCGGCCCCAGACACAGCCCGACCCCAAGGATGTCTTCCAGGTCATCGCCATCGACCGCACCGGCCAATATTACTGGGGCACGCGGCGCGTGGATTTTTCCGAGCTGCCCGTCCTGCTCGCGGCGGAGGCCCGCAAGCCCAACCCGCCGGTGCTGCGCATCCGCGCCGACTCGGACATCCAATACCAGAAGGTGGTCACCCTCATGGATGAGATCAAGAAGCACAACCTGAGCCGGTTCACCTTCGACACCCAGACGGCCAACTGACCCATGCCGGAAAACGCCCGCAGTGCCTTCGTGCTTTCCGTCACCCTCCACGGAGCGGTCGTGGCTTTGATTATTTTTTTCGTCTATCTGCTCCGGGTGTCGGC
>JAHCLN010000111.1 GCA_026125215.1 Opitutaceae bacterium | reverse complement strand
GCCACGCCCACCGGATCCCGCGCAGCGGCGCGGCGATCCTCGTCAGCAACCACCCGACGATCATGGATCCGTTCACGGTGGCCTTCGGCACGCGGCGCTGGGTCACGTGGCTGGCCTTCGACGAGGCGCTCGGCTGGCCGATCGCCGGGCAGATCATGCGCCTCTACCGGGCGATCCCGCTGGACATCGTCCGGCCGCGCCCGACGAGCATCAAGACCGCCTACGCCACGCTGGCGCACGGCCGGCTGCTGGGCCTGTTCTTCGAGGGCGAGCGCTCGTTCGGCTGGGGGCTCAACCAGCCGCTGAAGACCGGCGCCGCCCGCATGGCGATCCGGGCGGGCGTGCCGATCGTGCCCGTGACCGTCTCCGGCGCGCGCCGCTGCTGGCCCCGCGAGCGCCCCCTGCCGCGCCCGGGCAAGATCGTCGTCCACTACCACCCGCCGATCGACGTCGCCGCCTACCGCCCCGACCTGCCACGCCGCGCGCGCGCGGCGCAGCTCACCGAGGAGCTGGCGCGGGTCATCGGCGGCGCGCTCCCGCCCGACGGCGCCCACGCCTTCCGGCGGCCGCGTCGCTGACGCGCCTCATGAGCGAAGACGGTCACCGAGGACACCGAGGTGGCACCGAGGGCGCCGAGAGTCGTCTCGCGCAAGGCCCTCGGTGGCCTCGGTGTGTCCTCGGTGTCCTCGGTGGCCCGTCTCTCTGCGCGTCAGATCGTCAGCCGGGCAGGCGCACCCGGAACGTGGCGCCAGCGCCCGGGGTGCTCGTGACCCCCACGGTCCCGCCGTGGCCCTCGACCACCTGCCGCACGACCCACAGCCCCAGCCCCAGGCCGCCGTAGTTGTCGCTCGAGGCGGCGCGCTCGAAGCGCTCGAAGATCCGCGCCTGGTCCTCCGGCGCGATCCCCGGCCCGTGGTCGGTGACCGAGAGGCAGGCCCAGCCGTCGTCGTCCTGCGCCACGGAGACCTCGACCGGTCGCCCGGCGCCGAACCTGAGCGCGTTGCCCAGGAGGTGCTCGACCGCCTGCTCGAGGCGCCGCGCGTCCCAGCGCCCGGGCACCGGGCGCGGCGCCGAGAGCGAGAGCGCGGCCCCGCCGAGCGGCCGCCCCTCCTCGACCCGGCGCACGACCTCCGTGACCAGCGCGGCCAGGTCGCACGGCGTCGGCTCGAGGGAGAGCCCGCCGCCCGAGAGGCGGGCCGTGTCGAGGAGGCCCTCGACCAGGCGCTCCACGCCATGGACGAGGCCGGCCATGCGCCGGAGGCCGGCGCCCATGCGCCCGTCGGGGGCGAGCCGGCGCAGGCGGCCGAGCTGCAGCCCGAGGACGGTCAGCGGCGTGCGCAGCTCGTGCGCGGCGAGGACGATGAACTCGTCGCGCACGCGCACGGCGCGGCGCAGGTCGGCGCAGAGCTCGACGTTGGCGATCGTGGTCGCCGCGGCGTCGGCGAGCGCCTGCAGGAGCGAGACCTCCCGCGGCGTCGCCAGCCGCCGCGTGGCCCAGTAGGCGCCGATCGCGCCGACGGGCGCGTCGCGCCCGATCGGGACCATGGCCAGGCTGCGCACGAAGGTCGTGCGGTACGCGTCGGCCGGCACGCGCGGGTCGGCGTAGATGTCCTCGATCACCGCCGTCTGGCGCTCGAGGATGGCCCAGCCCGAGATGCACGCCCGCGCGGGGAAGCGCCGCCCCTTCCACAGGGGCCCGATCGCGTCCTCGTCGGCGTAGAAGACCTGCTCGCCCTCGCGCAGGACGAAGGTCACCCCGTCGGCGCCCGTGAGCGCGCGCGCCGCGCGCCGCACGACGGCCGTCACGTCGTCGAGCGTGCGCGTCGCCGCGAGCCGGCGGACGGCGTCCAGGAGCCGCTCGGCGTCCTCGAGCGTCCGGCCCCGATCGTCGGCGACGGTGGTCTTCACCCTTCGAGCGTACGCGCCGGCGACGCCGCGTCCACCTTGCCCGGAGGGGTCGTCGCCCGGAGGTGACGTCGCCGCCCCCAGTGTCACGCTCTGGCCGCCCATTCGACGCAGAGGGCGCCGAGGAGACGCAGAGCACGCAGAGGAGGGGATCGTTCATTCGTTCCCCCTCCTCTGTGATGCTCGGTCTGCGGATCTTGCCGCTCCGACGAGATCCCTGGAGCACCACGCCTTGGCCGCTCATCCGACGTAGAGGGGAGACGCAGAGCTCGCAGAGAAGGGAGCCGATGCTTCCCCTCTCCTCTGCGATCTCTGCGCCTCCTCTGCGGCCTCTGCGTCGAGTGGATGTCAGGGGTTGGGTCCTGGCCGTCAGGCCAGCCTGTGCCCTCTGCGTCGCCGCTGCGAGCTAGAGCTAGACGAAGTCCTCCACCGGCGGGCAGGTGCAGATCAGGTGGCGGTCGCCCGCGGCGCCGTCGATGCGCGACACCGCCGGCCAGAACTTGTGCTCGCGCACCCAGGGCGCCGGGTAGGCGGCCTCCTCGCGGGTGTACGGGTGCGACCACGCGCTGGCCGTGACCTCGGCCAGCGTGTGCGGCGCGTTCTTGAGCGGGTTGTCGCGCCGGTCGGCGCGGCCCTCCTCGATGGCCCGGATCTCCGCGCGGATCTGGATGAGCGCGTCGCACAGGCGGTCGAGCTCGCCCTGCGCCTCGCTCTCGGTCGGCTCGATCATGAGCGTGCCGGCGACCGGGAACGACACCGTCGGCGCGTGGAAGCCGTAGTCCATGAGCCGCTTGGCGATGTCCTCCACGGTCACGTCGGCCGAGGCCTTGAACGGCCGCGCGTCGATGATGAACTCGTGCGCCACCCGGCCGCGCGCGTTGGAGTACAGCACCTCGTAGTGGCCCTCGAGCCGCTTCGCCATGTAGTTGGCGTTGAGGATCGCGACCTTGGTGGCCAGCGTCAGCCCGGCGCCGCCCATGACGGCGATGTAGACCCACGGGATGACCAGGATGCTCGGGCTGCCGTAGGGCGCGGCGGCGACCGGCCCGGTGGCCTTCTGTCGCGGCGCCATGGCCGGGTGGCCGGGGAGGAAGGGCGAGAGGTGCGCGGCCACGCCGATCGGCCCCATGCCCGGCCCGCCGCCGCCGTGCGGGATGCAGAAGGTCTTGTGCAGGTTGAGGTGGCACACGTCGGCGCCGTAGTCGCCCGGGCGGCACAGGCCGACCTGCGCGTTCATGTTGGCGCCGTCGAGGTAGACCTGCCCGCCGTGCTGGTGCACGACCTCGCACATCTCCCGCACGCGCTCCTCGAACACGCCGTGCGTCGAGGGGTAGGTGATCATGAGCGCCGACAGCGCGTCGGCGTGCGCGGCGGCCTTGGCCCGCAGGTCGTCGAGGTCCACGTTGCCGTGGTCGTCGCAGGCGACGGCGACGATCTTCATCCCCGCCAGGGCCGCGCTGGCCGGGTTGGTCCCGTGCGCGGAGGTCGGGATCAGGCACACGTCGCGGTGCCCCTGCCCGCGGTCGCGGTGGTAGGCGCGGATCACGAGGAGCCCGGCGTACTCGCCCTGCGAGCCGGCGTTGGGCTGGAGCGACACGGCCGCGAAGCCGGTGAGCTCGGCCAGCCAGGCCTCGAGCTGCGCGAAGAGCTTGCTGTAGCCGATCGTCTGCTCGGCCGGCGCGAACGGGTGCAGCCGCCCGAACTCGGGCCAGGTGACCGGGAGCATCTCCACGGTCCCGTTGAGCTTCATGGTGCAGGAGCCCAGCGGGATCATGGACGTCGTGAGCGACAGGTCCCGCTGCTGCAGCCGGTGCATGTAGCGCAGCAGCTCCGTCTCCGAGTGGTAGCGGTTGAAGACCGGGTGCGTCAGGTAGCGGCTCGTGCGCCGCAGGGTCATGGGCAGGGCCGGGTCGACGTGCGCGGCCAGCTCCTCGACCGTGAATTCGACCGCCCCGCCGGGGGCGAAGATCGTCAGCAGGTCGCGCAGGTCGGCGACCGTCGTCGTCTCGTCCAGGGCGACGCCGAGCGAGTGGTCGTCGTAGCGGCGCAGGTTGATCCCGCGGTCGCGCGCGGCGCGCAGGACGCGCCCGGCCGCCGTCACGTCGAGCGGCACGCGCAGCGTGTCGAAGTAGGGCGCCTCGCCCACGCGGAGCCCGAGGCGTCGCAGGCCGGCGGCGAGCACCGCCGTGAGGCCGTGGACCCGCGTGGCGATGGCGCGCAGCCCCTCGGGGCCGTGGTACACGGCGTACATGCCGGCCATGATCGCCAGGAGCACCTGCGCCGTGCAGATGTTGCTCGTGGCCTTGTCGCGGCGGATGTGCTGCTCGCGCGTGCCGAGGGCGAGGCGCATGGCGGGATTGCCCTGCGCATCCTTCGACACGCCGACGAGCCGGCCGGGCATCTGGCGCTTGTAGGCGTCCTTGGTGGCGAGAAAGCCGGCATGCGGGCCGCCGAAGCCCATCGGCACGCCGAAACGCTGTGCGGAACCCACCGCAACATCGGCGCCGAACTCGCCGGGCGCGCGCAGCAGGGTGAGCGCAAGCAGGTCGGTGGCGACCACGGTGAGCGCGCCGGCGGCGTGAGCGCGGTTAAAGAAATCCGAAAAATCGTGGATGTCGCCCGTCGTGTCGGGATACTGCACGAGCACGCCGAAGACCTCGCCCTGAAATTCGAAGCTGCGGTGGTCGCCCGTGACGATCTCGATGCCGAGCGGCCGGGCGCGGGTGCGGACGATGTCGAGCGTCTGCGGGTGACATTTCTCCGAGACGAAGAAGCGGCTGGCGCCGGCGCTTTCGCCGAGCTTCACGCGGTGGCACATCATCATGGCCTCGGCGGCGGCGGTGCCCTCGTCGAGCATGGAGGCGTTGGCGATTTCGAGGCCCGTGAGGTCGGTCACGACGGTCTGGAAATTGAGCAGCGCTTCCAGCCGGCCCTGCGAAATCTCGGCCTGGTAGGGCGTGTAGGCGGTATACCAGCCCGGGTTCTCGAGGATGTTGCGCTGGATGACGCCGGGCACGGCGGTGTCGTGGTAGCCCATGCCGATGAAGCTGCGGAAGACCTGGTTCTGCGCGGCGAGCTCGCGCAGCTCGGCGAGGGCGGCGGACTCGCCGGCGGCGGCGGGCAGATTCAGCGGGTGCGGCAGGCGGATCTGCGCGGGCACCGCGGCATCCGCCAGGGCCTCGATGGTCGGATGGCCCACGGTCTGCAGCATGGCCGCGATGTCGGCGGGCGGGGAGCCGGTGTGCCGGCGTTCAAAGGTGTCGAGCGGGGCGAGCAGATCGCGGGGCGTGGGCATGCGGCGCAACCTACGCCGGTCCGGGAAGGGGGCAATCGCGATTTGGCCGGCACCGGCCAATTAAGGATTTGTTCTGCATTGGATGGCACGGCTTATCCCGGTGCCGTGGGTAGGAGCCTGCTTGCAGGCGATTGGCCCGTCGCCAATGTCCATGTCGCTTGCAAGCAGGCTCCTACAACCATGCCAGTGATCTTCAGCACCAAGGCCGAGCGTGCCGCCTACATCGACCGGCGGCTGGCGGAACTTTACCCGGAGACCCCTGTGCCGCTCGACCACCGGGATGCCTACACGCTGTTGGTGGCGGTGCTGCTCTCGGCGCAGTGCACGGACAAGCGGGTCAACGAGGTCACGCCCAAGCTCTGGGCGCTGGCCGATACGCCACAGGCCATGGCGAAGGTGCCGGTCGGGCGCATCCAGGAAATTATCCGACCCTGCGGGCTTTCACCCCAGAAGGCGAAGGCCATCTCCCGGCTCTCGCAGCTGCTGATCGAACGCCACGGCGGCGAAGTCCCGCGGTCCTTCGCGGAGCTGGAGGCATTGCCCGGGGTGGGGCACAAGACCGCGAGCGTGGTCATGGCGCAGGCTTTTGGCGAACCGGCGTTTCCGGTGGACACCCACATCCACCGGCTGGCCCAGCGCTGGAAGCTGACGCACGGGCGCAATGTCGAGCAGACCGAAGCCGACCTGAAAAAGCTCTTCCCGCGCGAGCGCTGGAACCAACTGCACCTGCGGATCATCTTCTACGGCCGCGAGCATTGCACGGCGCGCGGCTGCGACGGGACGGTGTGCGAAATCTGCCGGACCGTGGCGCCGGGGCGGAAGCGGGCGGTGAAGACGAAAAAGTAGGATTGGCCACGGAGACGCGGAGGCGCGGAGAAAGCAAACTGACGCTGCCCGGCGTCAACGTGCCGGTGAAATGATTGGGCTGAAAGAAAGCGACCAGCCAAGACCGCATCTCCGTGCCTCCGCGTCTCCGTGGCCAACACGGACAACCTTCGCCCGCTTTCGCTTTGCTCGTAGATTTGAAATCCGGCCGGCAGGGACTCGGAATTAATTCGTTGGAACGGCGGGTGGGCTTCTTACTTTCATGCGACTGACCATAACCCCATGAAACCCGCACCCATGTCCGCGTTGCGCCAGTCTGCCCTGCTGGGAGTGATTTTGTTGGCCGGAGGCTTGCTGCCGGCGGCCGAGCCGGCGGAGCTGTGGGTTGTGGCCGGCTTGCGCCATGCTGCCGGTCCGGACCTGCGGGCCGACTGGGCCTTTTCCAACAAGTGGAGCGAGGACGCCCGCGGTCACTATGAGAGCTATCTGGACGCCTCGCTTACCCGCACGCTCGATCCGCGGTGGGCGCTCACGACCAGCCTGCGCTTTCAGCGGGAGAAAAGCTCGGCGCTGGTTTGGCGCGACGAGACCCGTCCCGCGGTCGCGGCCACCTACACCCACCGGCTGCCGGGGAACTGGCGGCTGGGTTTCCGGCAGCGCTTCGAGTATCGCATCCTCGACCGCGGGCGGGACGATTTCTGGCGCAGCCGGTCGCGGTTGATACTCACCGCTCCGGCCTGGGGCAACGGCTGGCAGCCCTACGTGAGTGAGGAGATTTTCCACGACCACTCTGCCGGCCGCATCAACCAAAACCGGCTTTTCCTCGGGGTGCAGGGTCCGCTGAAGGAAAAGTGGAACGCTGCCGTGCATGCCGGCTGGCGTAGCAACCTGCGCGCGGCGGGCTGGCGGCATACGCCGGTGGTGAATCTGGCCGTCACCCGGCGGTTGTGAGGTGATTGGGCCGCGGAGGCACGGAGACGCTGAGCAAGCCCGGCGGAAAAAATTCTCCCTGTCTCAGCGTCTCCGTGGCTAATCTGAGCTAAACCTTTCCCGCTTCTTCGTTGCTGACGGGCTTGAAGTTCGGGCGGCCGTAGCGCTGCGTCGGCGGCGTGCCGTAGGGGTTGTGTTTGAATTCGTCCACGCCGCGGCAGAGGTAGATTTTGAAGTTCGGGTTCACGCTCAGATCGTTTTTCACGTTGGTGCCGGAGTAGCGGATGGTGAGGCCGGCGCGGCGACGGTCGGAGGGATTGGCCGGCGAGCCATGGATGGCGCGATCATCGTGGAGCGAGCACTCGCCGGCCTTGAGCCGGAACTGCACGGCGGTGTCGGCCTTGAAGTCGCTGCCGTCTTCCAGCTCCAGCGTCAGCACGGAACTCGTCTCGGTGGACTTGCGGTGCTTGATGACCCCGCCCTTGTGGGAGCCGGGGATTAGCTTCATGCCGCCGTTGACCTCGTCCACGTCGTCGAAGGCGAGCCAAACGGTGACCGAGTTGTTGGGCGTCATCGGCCAGTAGTAGGAATCCTGGTGCCAGCCGACGGTGGACAGGCTGCGGGGCTCCTTGATGAAGAAGTTGCTGGCCCAGCAGTAGAAATTCGGCCCGAGGATGCCCTCGACGAGGTCGAGAATCTTCGGGTTCATGCAGATGTCGTAGAGGTAGGTGCTGGTCTCGTGCCACTCGCGGATGTCCTTGGTGGTTTCGCCGGGTTTGAGCAGCTCAAGCAGGCTGGGCAGCTCGGCGTTGAGCTGGGCCATCTCCTCCCGGGTGTAGATGGGCGGCAGGCCGAGCAGGTAGCCGTTCTCGTGGTAGAATTTCCGCTGGGCGGGCGTGAGTTTGTAGGGATTGGGCGCGGTGGCGGTGGGCATGGGAGCGGTGGGTTGAGAGAAGGTTGGCGGGTAGGGGCCATTATCCCTAACGGCCCGGCGGGGTGACATGGACGGGCGGTTAGGGATAACGGCCCCTACCTTTTGCTTATTGGGCGATTTGGGCGGGTTCGGTGGGGTTGAGCTGGTAGCCGTCAGCGGGGGCTTCGTTGCGACGGTAGTCCTTGCGGGCGTAGCGCGCCGTAGGGGCCGGGGCGTAGGGCGTGTGGCCGTAGGTATCGGTGCCGCGGCAGAGGTGTGCGACGAAGTCGGGGCTGACGGAGAGATCGGCCTTCACGTTGGTGCCGGAGTAGCGGATGGTGAGGCCGGCGCGGCGGCGGTCGGAAGGGTTGCCTTGGGAACCGTGGATGGCGCGGTCGTCGTGCAGGGAAACCTCGCCGGCCTTGAGGCGGAACTGCACGGCATCGGCGGCGGAAAAGTCGCTGCCGTCGGCGAGACCGAGGGAGAGGGTGGCGTTGGCGTCGGCGGTCTGGCCGTGCTTCATGAGACCGCCCCGGTGTGAACCGGGAATGAGTTTCATGCCGCCGTTGCCCTCATCGACATCGTCGAAAGCGACCCACACCGTGACAGTGTTGCAAGGCGAGAGCGGCCAGTAATAGGCATCCTGATGCCAGGGCACGGTGCCGGGAGTGCGCGGTTCCTTGATGAAAAAATGACTGCCCCAGACGTAGAAGTTGGGCCCGAGGATGCCTTCGACGAGGTCGAGGATCTTGGGATTCATCACGATCTCGTAGAGGTAGGTGCTGGTGTGGTGCCACTCGCGAATGTCGCCCGGCGTCTCGCCGGGCCGGAGGAGAGCGAGCAGGTTGGGCAGCTCGGCGTTGATGCCGGCCATCTCGGCGGGCGTGTAGACCGGTGGCAGGCCGAGCAGGTAGCCGCGCTCGTGGTAGAATTTGCTCTGGGCGGCGGTGAGCTTGTAGGGATTGGGCGCGGTGACGGTGGCCATGGGGCGGGGTGGACGAAGCATAGCCTGCTCCCGGGGCGACGGCGTTCAGGATCTTTTGCGACTTTGTATAATAAATTACGCTGGCGTTAATAAACCGCACTGGCAGATTCAACCACGGATGAACGCGGACAAACACGGATGCGGGCGAAAACGGATTGCTCGCGCATATGCCGGGCTGAGGGAAAAACCAAATCCGCAGATCGATCGGACCGGTGAATCAGGGTGTGGGGCTTTTATCCGCGGGAATCCGTGTTCATCCGTGGTCAAAATTCCAGGTTTGGCTTTCCGATGAAAGTCCTGCGCGACCCCCAGATCATCAGCGGCTTCGTGTTCGAGCAGCCGGTGGACGAGCTGCCGGAACTCACGCACTGCGGCGAGGCGCTGTGCTGCGAGGGGCATTACCGCGGGCCGCATGCGCACCCCGCTTTCGAGTTCCTTTACCTCTCGCGCGGCCGCTGCACCTGGCGGGCCCATGGCGAGACCTCCGTGCAGCACATGGGCGACCTTTACATCGCCTACCCCGGCGAAAAGCACAGCACGGGCCCGAAGCGCAATCCCGAGAACCATCACCTCTGGATGGGGGTGGACCTGGAAAAAATCGGCCGCGACGGCGTCCGGCTGGCGGCGCGGCTGCGGGCGGAACGGCCGCGGCTGGTGGCCGGTTGCGAGGAGGTCGAGCCGGTGCTGCGGGCGCTCATGCGGCAGGTCGTGGCCCACCGCGCGCGCCGCACCGAGGCCATCCTCGCCTGCCTGCGGCTGTTCATCACCCTGCTCGAGCAGCGGCTCGACGCCACGGACCGCGCGACCGGGCGCAAGGCGGCCGCGGAGCGCCGGCTGCCGTATTCGCACGCGGTGCAGAAGGCGATGGACTACCTGCAGCAAAACCTGGAGCGCCGGCTGCCGCTGGCCGACCTGGCCGCGGTGGCGACGGCGCGGAGCGTGCCGCATTTTTGCACGCAGTTCCGGCGTGAGGTCGGGCTCACGCCCGCGGCGTTTCACCTGCAGCTCCGGCTGAATGCGGCCCGCGAGGCCCTGCGCCAGCCCGCGATCGACGTGACGATGGCGGCGCAGCAATACGGCTTCAGCTCCTCCCAACATTTCAGCACCCAGTTTCGGCGGGCTTTTGGCGTGACCCCGCGGGAGTGGCAAAAGGGGGCGGGGTGAGGATTGGCGGCCCTCATCCAGGCTCATGCAATCAGAAGTCAGCGCGCTTGCGCGCGCTCCGGGAAAGCGCCCGCAAGCGGCCTGCCCAGGCCATCTTGTTTTGGACGGGACGCGGCATGTGCAGGGCGACGAGACTGGATTAAGTCTTGGGCAGACGGGCGAAATTCCTGGAGACGGATTTCATGGCGGGGTGGTCAGCCGGCTCACCGTTGATTCTTCAGAAAGGCCCCAACCTCATCGTGTGTGCCGCACAAGTGGAAGACGAGGGCGTCTTTCTCCCGCTGAAGGACCAGCCTCAGGTCCAAGCCGCAGCGGCATTCCATGAACGGACGGATGCGTCTCAACCCAACGCCGGCGTGCAGGTGGGGCTGCCCATAGGCTTCGCCGGCCGCCTTCATGGCGGCCAGAACTTCCGCCCGGCGAGCGGCCGGGATGCTGTTCAGGAAGCGCGGCGTGGCCAGCAACTTCATGGGGCGAGGTCGGCGACATCTTTGATTTCGCGCAATTTCCCGGCGCGGCGGGCGCTGGCGGTTTCCTTGGTCATGGCGGCGCCTGCCTGGTCGGCCTGTTCGGAAGTGAGCCCGTATTCCGATGCAAAGTAGCCTTCGTCCGACTCGGCGACGGCAAAGGGGATGCCCCGGCGATGGACGAGTTGGGTCAAAGCCATGGAGACGTAAGAGCCGGCGTCCAAGCCGAGTCCCTTGAGGACAGCGTCGCTTTTCTTCTTCAGGTTGCGGTCGATGCGGGCGCGGAATTGAACGGTGGCCATGCCTCAAAAGTGCTCAAATGAGCCCACCGGTCAAGGCGGGTCTCGCGGATCGGCGAACAGGCGGGGTGTGTTTTGGCATGGCGGCCGTCCCACCCCGCTGAGGATGCGGCAACGAATTTACCGCGCGGCGGCTGCGTTCTGTTCTTAGTCCTCCAGCGGAGGCAGTGTGACCG
>JAHCLN010000110.1 GCA_026125215.1 Opitutaceae bacterium | reverse complement strand
GGTCTTTGCACTCTTTCATGGGAATTCGGATTTTTCCTTTGGTTGATCCGTATTAATGCGGGGTGCATGTTACTTGGTATTACAGCTGTAACATATGTCGGCGCCAAACATCGCAATGCTTCCACATAATCTGCAACATTCGCGCCCTGAGCTAACCCGAAGAGGCACGCTTGATGAGGTGCGCCGCCGCCGTGATGGCCTTGCCGCATGGATTTCGAGAGGAGCTTTCGGGCACTTCAATGCGATATGTCGCTTAAGGCGCAATACCTGAACGCCGCAGTGTGGACATGTTGATGGAGTGATCATTTATGGCCAAATCGACGTTCAAGAATTGCTACGACGGATCGTCGGTCGTTTCTGGAGTCGCGTCACGCCTTCTTGTAGCTTGGCCGCAATCTCCTCAGCGTGCTGGTCGGAATAGAAATGAAAATGGGTGGCCTGAACGCATAGTTCGGAAATTACGGTTGCTGCGTCAACAAGGCGATGAATGTCGACAACCATTCTTCGCATTCTGAGCCCTTTACCTCCTCTTATGCTCGCTTTCTTTTGAATCCATTTAATCCCGACATTACTGCTAATTACGTGATAATCCGAATGGACTGTTTGATTGCGAAAATCCTCCGCTGCCCTTAAATAATGACAGGCTAATGTGCATAGCTTCCACTTAGTGGGCGTTGCCCGGCGCTGATACAGTGCTGCCATGAGATCGACTTTTTGGCCGTAACTCAGAGCGCCAAGAATGATATCTTTTTGGTTTAATTGCTTTGCTTGTAACAACTCTGCCAAGAATTCGGTCAGTGACCGCTCTGTCTTCTGGAACTCAACTACGATGCGACCTATTGCGTGAAAAAGTTTATCTCTGTTCCTCATGGCCGGAGCTATTTACCAATCACTTTCAGTCAGCCTTACCAGAAAGTATGAACGGGGTTAGGGTGCATGCGCATGGGAAATCGGATAGGCGTTTGCCCGGCAGCCGTCGAGAAATTCGGACAGGGATTTCGTTGGGATAGGCCGGGTGACCTCAGTCCCAATCCGTCGGTGCGTAGTCGCCTTTGCGCACGGCGTGGCCGGTCTTGAGCAGCTCGTTGTTCAGGTAAACCTCGCCGGCTGTGGTCGTCAGAAAAACGTCTGCCAGATACCGGTCGTATTTGTCGGGCTTGGTGGTGCAGATCGTCACCCCGCGCGCCTCGGCGAACAGTGATTCCACGAAGCGCTTCGCGGACTTGCCGGCGGCGGTGGCCAGCTCCGGGCAGTCGAGGTCGCGCAGGCGCAGCTTCTGCCGCACCCAGTGGTCGGGCAGCAGATACACCTCCACCCAGAGGGTGTCGCCGTCCACGACCTTCAGCACCTCGGCGGGGTAGGTGAAAAGGTCTGCCTTGGTCGCATCCGGCGCCGGGCTGATTTTGTCCCCGGCCACGCGCACGAAGCCGCCGGCTTTGAAGCCCGCCGCGGCGGGCAGATTCCGGCAAAACGCAAAGCCCATATCTGCCACGAGCCGGTCGCGGGCCTCCAATACACGGCAGATGCCGGGCGTGCCCCGTCGCGGGGTGAGGAGCCGGGGAGGGACGATGTTTGCGGGTGCGTCGGAAGCGGAAGCCCCGGCAAGGGCTGCGTTGAGCGGGCGGACGCGTTCGACCAGTTCGGCCACGGTCCAGTTGTGCTTCACGGCTTGGAGCAGGAGCTGCTGCCGTTGGTCCGGGTCGGCGACCTGGCACAGGACGATGTAGTGGCTGCGGGTCAATTGTGCGGATATCCGCACAATTGGGAAACAGCGGGCAAACTGGGCGCACTCGTGCAGCGTGCGTTTGCTGATGCCCGTGTCGGCCGCGAGTTTGTCGAAGACTTTGGCACCGTAGCCGGCGCGGTCCTTGTTCAGCAGGATGTGCTCGTGGATGAGCCGGCCGGTCTCGTGGTAGGTGCGAACCCAGGCGTCTTCGATCTTCTGCCGCCCCACGAACACAGTGACCTCCACGGCGCGCCGCAGGGCGGCGTAGGTCTGGGGCACGGCAAGGGCGGGGCGGGCCATCGCGGGGTGGGGGTTGCCCGAAGCGTGGGGCTCCGTCCCGCGCTTGTCGAAGCCGGAAAAGGGTCCGGTGAGCTGCGGCGGGAAAATTAACGTTTAATGGCCCGATTCGGTAGGGCTGGCAGATTTCTTCCCTTTCCAAGCTAGACGACGCTCATGCAAGAAACGCATGGTCGAATCTTCCGGGAATACACTATAGAGGATGGCGAACAGTGCGTTGGCACCTGTGTCGAAATCCACCTCTGAGATTACTTCTGTTCCCCTATGGACTTGTAGAATGTCGCAGCCGAAGCAAAAGGAGATTTCAATACTCTGGGCTCCGTGCTCGAAGCCAACTCGGATATGATAGCTTGGGATGCAGTCCTTCGCTTCTTCCAGCTCTGGGTAGGTCGTTGGCGACAGCAGCAGTGAAGTAAATTGGTTCAGTAGGTCCCGGGGCAGTAGCTTAGTGTCACCATCGGGAAACATAATGCCGCGCCCTTGTTTGCGAGTTGCATCCCAATCGACTTTCATCGCGCAAACGATCGCATTTTGGGCATTTTTTATCAGCTCGCGATTCATCGCACCGCCGAATATATCCTTCTCACCTTCAGCGCTCGCGACACAGGTGGCCATTACACAAACGAGGAATCTTAAGGTGGATCTCATCCGGATTTTGTTGTCCGTCGATTAGAGCTGGTCACGTAGGGCAGCGTCAGCTACCCGGATTTGGCTGAGCTGGTTGGCTGGGCATTTCTTCCGCAGGCTGCAGGCTGAGGGATGCCAATGCCCTCGCCAGTCTGCCTTGCTTGAGGAAACCCTGCATGAGGTCACCCTCATCCCGAGGATTAACTCGAACGGCGGCTTGATAGTAGATAACGCCATCTCCGTTTGGATGTCTAATGAACCGCATGGTGTTGGTCTCGAGGAAGGCGTCACCCAGGGGGCGGATGGCCAGTGTGAACCTGCGATCTGCGGAGCTGGAGTCTTCGTCCTCCCTCAAGCTCATGCCCGGGCTCTTGACCTTGGCTAGATACGCTTTCCAGCGATTTACGACCTCATCGACACTCTTGGCGGAACGAACGTAACGCACCGCGAACAGGACCTTCCAATTCGCGAAGGTTTCGGTCTTTCGAATATACTCATTGAGCACGACATCGGGCCCAGCCTCGACCGAGGCGAGATAGAGGGTTTCGTCGCCAAGAATCACACTCGGGTTCTGGCTGATATCGTCCTTCGGGGCCGCTGCGGCAGCCGCCAGCAAAGTGAGAAACAATATCGTTATTCGCATAATGAGATATTCTAGCCCGACGATTGAGGCACCCTCACAAGGCAACGTCAGTTCCCCGGAGTTGGGGAGTTTGATAGGTGTTTGATCGCCGGGCGTCGAGAAATTCGGGCGGGGCATTTGCGCGCGGCGGTGGGCGGCGGCGAAACCCTTGCTCCCAACCTCAAGGCGGGTGGCTGGGAACGATCACGAGAACGAGGAACGATGGACCTGCGCCAGCTGGGGAGTGCTGGGCGCGGCTGATGGCTGATTCGTCTCCGGGACGGGTCCTGCCCGCCCATCCACCGCCGCTCACACGTATTTCGCCCGGCCGGTCATCACGTGGACGAGCTTGGGGTCGGCGCCGACGAGGAGTTTGTCCATGGTCGGCGTGGGCTCGGCGACCTGGCAGCGGAAGGCGAGGCTGTCGCCGCGCGCATATTGGAGCTGCATCAGGTAGCGGGTCTTGGTGCCGACGTTGGGCATGCCGCGATGCCAGGTCTGGTGGTTGAAGAGGTAGATGTCGCCGGCGCGGCAGAAGATGGGCTCGGCGGGGCGGCCTTCGAAGACGGGGTTCTCGCCGGGGACGAGCCGGCCGGAGTAGTGGCTGCCGGGCACGATTTCGGTGGGGCCGTCCTCGACGGTGAGGATGTCGCTGAGCGGCACCTGCACGCTCAGCCAGATGAGGGGCAGGCGGGCGCCGGCGGGCCAGCGGGGAATCTCGGGCGGCAGCGGGTGCTCCAGTTTGTTGCAGTCGTCCACGTGCCAGTTGGAGACGGCCTGGCCGGGGCCGTTGCGGATGACGTTCTGCCCGCAGTAACGGCACTCGGGGCCGAGGATGCCCTGCACGAGCGAGTAAATGGGCTCGCGGATGAAGAGCTTGGTGAAGTCGATGCTGTAGTCCTGCGCGTTGCGCACGACGAACCAGTTGCCGCGTTTTTCCGCGAAGGCAGGGTCGGCCACGCTCTCGTCGGTGAGCCGCCGCAGCGCGGCGCATTCGGCCTGGCTGAGGACGCCGGGGATGACGACGAAGCCCTCGCGGTGGAAGGTGTCGAGCAGAGCTTCGGTTTCGGCGGGGGAGAAGGGCGTGGTGAGTCCGTCGGGGCGTGACATGGGCAGGGTGGGGTGAGCGGTTGCAGCCTAGAGCGGTTTCAGGCGGCGAAGACAAGCCCGCGTGCAAAAATCGTCTGAAAAATCAGGGGTCCGTTTCCCGCGTTGCATCCCGGCGGCGGAGCGCCTGCTATGGCCGCATGCTATTTTCCTCCCGCGAGAAAGTGCGGTGCGGCGTGGCTGGCGTCGGCTCCCTCGGCCAGCACCATGCCCGCATCTACGCATCGCTGCCCGGCGCCGAGCTGACGGGCATCTACGAGACCAGCGACGCCCGGGCCGCGGAGATCTGCGCGAAATTCAACTGCCGCCGCTTCGCCACGCTGGCGGATCTGGGCGAGGCCTGCGATGCGGTGTCGGTGGTGGTGCCGACCGACCGGCATGCGGAGGTCGCCCTGCCGCTGCTGGCGCAGCGCTGCCACCTGCTGATCGAAAAGCCCCTCTGCGCCTCGCTGGCCGAGGCCGAGCAGGTCCTGGCGGCGGCGCGCGAGCACGGCTGCGTGGTGCAGGTGGGCCACGTCGAGCACTTCAACCCGGTGATGAGCTTTCTCGAAAAACACGCCGACCGGCCGCGCTACATCACGGCGGAGCGCCTTGCGCCCTACCAGACCCGCGGCACGGAGGTCGGCGTCGTGCTCGACCTCATGATTCACGACATCGGCATCGTGCTCGCGCTGGTGAAGTCGCCCGTGCGCCGGATCGACTCCGTGGGCATCAGCGTGCTTTCGAAGACCGAGGACATCGCCAACGCGCGGCTGGAGTTCGAGAACGGCTGCGTGGCCAACCTGAGCGCGTCGCGCATGAGCCTGAAGAAGAACCGCGAGATCCGCGTGTTCCAGGACAATGCCTACCTATCGCTCGATTTCATGAACCAGAAGGGGCACCTCGTGAAGAAGAGCGACCTCATTGCCCACGGCGTGAAGCTGAAGGTCGGTCTCGCCAAGGCCGGTGAGGACAAGGTGCCCGTGCACGAGATCCCCATCGAGAAGGGCGAGCCGCTGGCGATCGAGCTGGCGCACTTCGTGGACAGCGTGCAGCAGGCGCGGCAGCCGAAGGTCGGTGCGGCCCTGGGCCGGAGCGCGCTGGAGGTGGCGATCACCATCACCGACCAGATCCGTCAAAAGCGGTAGGGCGGGACCGATTGTCACCGGCATGGCCTCCTCGCCCGAACTTCTGCCCTTCCGCCTGCCGCCGCCCGCGGCCGGGCGAGCGGATGTTTTGATCGTGGCCGGCGAACACTCCGGCGACGAGCATGCGGCCCGGCTGGTGCGCGAACTGCGGGCGACCCGGCCCGGGCTCGCCGTGGCCGCGCTGGGCGGGCCGGAACTGGCCCGGGCCGGCGCGCAGTTGCTGCACGATCTTACGGCCACGTCGGTCGTGGGTTTTGTCGAGGTGCTGCGGCACTACTCGTTTTTCAAGGCGCTCTTCGAGGAAACGCTGCGCTGGATTGGGGAGCACCGGCCGCGGGCGGTGTGCTTCGTGGACTACCCGGGCTTCAACCTCCGGCTGGCCGCGGCGCTGCGCGAGCGCGGCCTGAGCGTGAAGGGCGGCGGCACGGTGAAGCTCCTGTATTACATCTCGCCGCAGATCTGGGCATGGAAGGGCAAGCGGCGCTTCACCATGGCGCGGGACCTCGACGCGCTCGCGGTGATCTTCCCTTTCGAGGTGGCGTGCTACCGCGACACCGACCTGCCCGTGGAATTTGTCGGCCATCCATTTCTCGCCGCCGACTATGTGCCGCCGGTGCGGGACGATCCCGCCGGCCCGGTGCTGCTGCTGCCTGGCAGCCGCGTGCAGGCCGTGGGGCGCATTTATCCCGTCCTGCTGGCCGCCTACCGGAAATACCGGGCGGGCGGAGGCGAGCGGGAGGCGGTGGTGATTTATCCCAGTGAAGAAGTGGCCGCGGTCCTGCGCCGGCACGAGGCGGCGGACTGCCGGCTCGTGCCGACCGGCGGTCAGGTCACGGCGTCCGCCGTCCTCACCAGCTCGGGCACGATGTCGCTGCACTGCGCGCTGGCCGGCATCCCGGGCGCCATCGCCTACCGCACGAACCCCCTCACGTATCTGCTGGCCCGCTGGTGGGTGAAGCTCGACTACATCGGCATCGCCAACCTGCTGCTCAAGGCGCCGATGTATCCGGAATTCATCCAGGGGGCGGCCACCGCCCCGGCGCTGGCGGCCGAGCTCCACGCCTGTCTGGCCGACCCCGCGCGGCGCACGGCCCCGCGCGGCCAGGCGGAAAAACTGCGCGACCTGTTGAACCGCCCCGCCGGCGGCACCGCTGCAGACTGGCTTGCCCGGAGGTTGGAAGGATGACTCACTCCGGTCGCGGGCGTTAATCCTGTCCGTTTCCCCATGAACGCCCCGATTCCTCCTTCCCCGCGCCGACGCAGCCACGCCCTGACCGTGGTGATGTTTCTGCTGGGCGTGCTGGCCTCGGTGCTGGCCTCGTGGCTGGTGCGGATCGAGACGCAGCGGGTGGACGAGGCGCGGTTTGGCCGGCAGTCGGACCGGCTCGCGCAGGCGATCCTGGGCCGCTTCGACACGGTTTCCGACCTGCTGCATGGCGCGCGGGCCCTCGCGCTGGCCAGCGACGAGGTCAACCCCCGCGAATGGTCCGTTTATTTCGATACCATCACGCGCCAGTTTGCCGACGGCATCGTGGGCATCGGCTACGTGGAGCGCGTGCCCCGGAGCAGGGTGGACGCCTTTGAGGCGGAGATGCGCGCCCGCTGGCGGCCGGATTTCACAGTGCAGCGCACCGGCACGCGCGATTGGCTCTACGTCGTCACGAGCATCGAGCCCGAGGCGCGCAACACCGGCGTGCTCGGCCTCGACATCGGCTCCGGCAACACGCGGCGCCTTGCGGCCGACGAGGCGGCCCGCCGCAATGCCCTGGTGCTTTCGCGCCGCATCCGGCTCGACTACGACGGCAGCCTGTCGGTGCCGGGATTCCTGCTGCTCCTGCCGGTTTATGCCACGGTGGACGTGCCGGAGGACGAGGCGGAACGGCTCGCGGCCCTGCGCGGCTGGGTGTATGCCTCGATCCGGATCGACGAGCTGCTGGACGATATGGCCGACAGCGCGGCGGTGCAGCTCGATTTCGAAGTCTTTGAAGGCCACGAAACCAACACCGCGGCGCTGCTGTTTGACGGGGACGGACACCTGCCCAAGGAGGATCGAGCCTTCACCGAGGCGGACTACGCCGACCGCAGCATCCACGGCCTGCGGCCGCTTAAGGTGTTGGGCCAGACCTGGACCCTCTCGCTTAGTTCAACCCCGCAGTTTGATGCCGACGGCAACCGCCTCATGGCCTGGGTCGTGG
The DNA here is from genome assembly GCA_026125215.1 of Opitutaceae bacterium. Classification (GTDB taxonomy): domain Bacteria; phylum Verrucomicrobiota; class Verrucomicrobiia; order Opitutales; family Opitutaceae; genus UBA2377. The sequence continues at coordinate 3,270 of JAHCLN010000110.1, read as the reverse complement.
GCGGCGGCGGCCTGGTGGCCTCGCTGCTGGGCGCTTTGCTCACGTTCAGCCTCGTGAACTCCCGCGTGCAGGCGCAGGACCTCGCGGGCCGGATGACCGTCAACCTCCGCCGGGCCGAGGCCGAGTCCCGCCGGCTCGCCATGATCGCCCGCCACACGACCAACGCGGTCGGTCTCTCCGACCCGGAAGGCCGCGTGGTCTGGATGAACGAGGGCTTCACGCGGTTATTCGGCTTCACCCTGGAGGAAGTGAAGGGCAAATTCGCTCCCGAGCTGATCCGCGGTCCCAAGACCAGCAAGCGCGCCTATGCCGAGGCGCTGCTCGCCGCCCGCGAAGGCCGGGAGTTTCGCGGCGAGATGCTCAATTACACCAAGGACGGCCGCGAGATCTGGTGCGCGACGGAAACCCAGCCCCTGCGCGACGAGGCGGGCAACCTTACGGGCTTCATGTCCATCCAGCTCGACATCACCGCCCGCAAGCGGGCGGAGGAGGAGGCCGCGCGCAAGGAGGCCCAGCTCCAGTTCATCTTCGACAATGTGCCCGTCGGCATCAGCTGGGTGCGCTTCGACCCCGCCGGCAACGAATCGCGCAACAGCGCCTGGTTCTTCCGCATCTCCGGCCTCGACCGCCGCGAAACCCTCACGCTCGACCGCGTGCGGCAGATATCCCATCCCGACGACCTCAGGCGGCAGGATGAACTCCGTCGCAAGCTGGAGGAGGGCGCGATCGACGAGTTCAACCTGGAAAAACGCTACCTGCGGCCCGACGGCACGACCGTGTGGGTGCTGCTCAGCTGCAAGGCCTACCGCGCTCCCGACGGCCGGCTCGACCAGGAAATCTCCACCATCATCGACATCACGGAGCGCAAACGCGCCGAGGAGGCGCTCGCCCAGAAGGAGGCGCAGATGCGGTTTGTTTTCGACGTGGTGCCCGTCGGCATCCACCTGCATATCGTGCGCGGCACCGGAACCGACCTCGTGGAGACCCGGCTGGTCAACGACGCCCACAGCCGCATCACCGGCCTCGTCCCCGGGCAAATGCAGGACCAGTCCGTCTTCGCGGCCATCACCCATCCCGACGACTACGCCCGCCAGCGCGAGCTTTATGCGGCGATGCAGCGCGGCGAGACCGACCGCTACGAACTGGAAAAGCGCTACATCCGGCCGGACGGCCGCTACACCTGGGTGCTGCTCTCGACGCGTCGCTTCCCCGATGCCGACGGCGGCGGCTTCCAGGACATCGTCACCGTGGTGGACATCACCGAGCAGCGCCGGCAGGCGGAGGAGCTGCGCGCGGCCAAGGAAACCGCCGAGGCGGCCAGCCTCGCGAAGAGCCAGTTCCTCGCCATGATGAGCCATGAGATCCGCACGCCCATGAACGGCGTCATCGGCATGACCTCGCTCCTGCTCGACTCGCCGCTCACGGCCGAGCAGCGCGAATACACCGAGACCATCCGGCAGAGCGGCGACCAACTCCTCACCATCATCAACGACATCCTCGACTTCTCCAAGATCGAGTCCGGCCGGCTGGAACTGGAACAGGTGGAGTTCGGCGTCCGCGAGTGCGTGGAAGGGGCGCTGGACCTCCTCGCGCCGCGCGTGGCGGAGAAGGGGCTCGACCTGCTCTACGAGATCGCCGACGGCGTGCCCGGCACGGTGCGCGGCGACTCGACACGCCTCCGCCAGGTGCTCGTCAACCTGCTCTCCAACGCCATCAAGTTCACCAAGGACGGCGAGGTGGTGCTCAGCCTGCGCCAGGGGGCGGCCACGGCCGACCGCATCGAACTGGTCTTTGCCGTGCGCGACACGGGCATCGGCATTCCGCTCGAGGCGCAGGCGCGGCTCTTCCAGTCCTTCAGCCAGGTGGACGCCTCGACCACGCGCAAATACGGCGGCACGGGCCTTGGCCTCGCCATCAGCAAACGCCTGGTGGAGATGATGGGCGGCCAGCTCTGGGTGGAGAGCGCGGTGGGGCAGGGGTCCACCTTCCATTTCACGATCGTCGTGCAAAGCGTGCCCAGTGCGCCGCGGCCGTTTCACGCGACCGGTTTTGCCGACCTCGCGGGCAAGCGCCTGCTGGTCGTGGACGACAACGCGACCAACCGCCGCATTCTCGGCACGCAGGCCACGGGCTGGGGCATGCATGCCCGCGCCGCATCCAGCCCCGCCGAGGCGCTGGAGTGGCTGCGGGCTGGGGCGCACTTCGACGCGGCGATCCTCGACATGCACATGCCGGAAATGGACGGGGTGATGCTCGCGCGTGAGATCCGCCGCCTGCACTCCGGCACATCGCTGCCGCTGATCCTGTTGTCCTCGCTCGGCCAGCGCGAACACGCCGGCGGCGACGGTCTCTTTGCCGCCTATCTCACCAAGCCGGCGAAGCCGGCCAAGATCCTCGAGGCCCTGGCCGCGGTCCTGCGCGGCACCACGGCCGCGCCCACGGCTGCTGCGCCCGGTATCACTTTGGATCCCACGGTGACCCGCCACGAACGGATCCTCCTCGCCGAGGACAACACCGTGAACCAGAAGGTCGCCCTCATGATGCTCGGCCGCCTCGGCTACCGGGCGGACGTGGCGGCCAACGGCCTGGAAGTCATCGAGGCGGTCGGCCGCCAGCATTACGACGTCATCCTCATGGATGTGCAGTTGCCGGAGATGGACGGCCTGGAAGCCACGCGGCGCATCGTCGCACGCACGCCGGATCCGGCGGCGCGGCCCTGGATCGTGGCCCTCACGGCCAACGCCATGCAGGGCGACCGTGAGCAATGCATCGCCGCGGGCATGGACGATTACATCAGCAAGCCCATCCGGCGCGACGAACTGGAGGCCGCGCTGGAGCGGGCCCGGGCGGCGCGCTCAGTCTGACACCGGACGCGGCGCGCCGGCCTTCTCCTCAGGAAGCGGGCTGGTGCCGGGGCGCGGCTTCGCCGGCCGGCGCCGGCGTGCCCGGGGCGAGCCGGGGGCCGATGTCCTGCCAGAGCCGTGTGGCGCGTTCATCAAGCAGGGCCCGTCCGCGGCTGAGTTCGGCTTCGCGCGCGGCCCGGTTCTCGCTCGCGATCTTCGCGAGGTCGTCGAGGTTGTAGAGATAGACGTTGGGCAGTTCGCCGACAGTGGTGTCCACGTCGCGCGGCAGGGCGAGATCGATGAAAAGCTGCGGCCGGGCGGCGCGGCGGCGCATGGCCGCCTGCACGGCGCCGGCCGGCACGACCGCGCCGGGCGCCGAGGTGGCGCAGACCACGATGTCGAAATCGCCCAGCTTCACCGGCACCAG